>NZ_AP019400.1:1954166-2295833 GCF_004295585.1 Cohnella abietis
AGTGGTAAGGCTGCTATAGAATCATTAGAGATCGGTGGCTACCAAGGGGCAATGCCACAAATTGTGCTAATGGATTTAATGATGCCTGAGATGAATGGCGTTGATGCTACGCGAATTCTCATTAGTAAATATCCTGAGCTTAGAATCATTATTCTTACGAGCTTCCTTGAGGATGAGAAGGTAGTGGCAGCGATTGAAGCGGGAGCAGTCAGCTATGTGTTGAAAACGGTATCTGCAGAGGAGTTAATCTATGCCATGCAGGGGGCCGTTAAGAACATGCCGGTTATGAGTAGTGATGTCTCACAAGCTCTAACACGCGGGCTTCGTAAACGTTCTACAAGTCATGAGGTTGAGGGTTTAACGGAGCGAGAGCGTGAGGTTCTTCTCCTTATAGCAGAAGGGAAGTCCAATAAGGACATTGGTGATGAACTGCACATTAGCATCAAAACAGTAAAAACACACGTCAGCAATCTGCTTATGAAATGTGATTTAGAGGATCGAACCCAGCTTGCAATCTATGCTCATCGAAAAGGATGGGCGAAAGAGGAATAAATATTGGACTAATGGAAACGATAGTAAGAAAAAAAGGGGATTTTCACAGGATGCACGCTATTCCCTCCACACTAACCTCGCAGGTGAAGGACTTTGTAATTACAAAAAATGCATTATCGGAAGTGGGATTTACTTTAGGTGGTAATTGGGATTATGTCCACGGCTCGTTCGATTGTGCTTTGGACGATGCGAATAAAGTATGGCTACGCTTGCCGTTTAATGTAACCGTCGGCGATCTGGACAGCGAATCTCAAGAGAGCGATGCAGAAATTCAGTTTAATGAGCCGTATGTTCTAAAGCATGTATATAATGAAGGTTTAGACCATGAGGCTCAGCCACGTGCAATGGGGGCATTATTCGATCAGTTTTCCGATCCAGTGGATTCTGATGATGAAATCGAGTCGCATTGGATCGAACAAGCTAAGAAGAAGCTGGCTAGTGTAGAAGCGATCTATCCGCAATAAGACAAGCGGCACGCAGGTGCCGTTTCTTTATTGTCTCTGGAGACATTTTTTCTCCGCTTTTACTTCATCTTCATTTAAGTTTAAGATAGTTTTAAGGTAACTGGTTTAATATACAGATATGAAATACAGAACAACGTCAGCCTTAGCTGCGCGAGGAGGCAATAATTATGGAAGATCAGAACAAAAAACCGGAAGAAACGAATGGTTTCACATATGATCAGGAGAAAAGGGATGATCCTTACGCGGATGTCCGTAGGGAATCTGCTCCCTATACATTCGGTCCATTCGGACCCAATCAAAGCTATGATACGAATGGACAATCGAATCCAGATCAGCCGGCGAGAGCGCTGGATGTAACACCTACCTCTACGAAGGAATACCGTCCTTTCACCGTTTCGGGTGGCCCAGCTCGCAATGACTGGGGGAACAAGCCCCCTCGGCGTACTTCGTTCCGTGCAATCTTTGCTTCATTTTTAGTGGGGGTTCTTGTTGTTGGTGGACTGATGTTTACAGCTGATAGGCAGAACTGGTTTTCTTCCGAGTTACTCGGTGGGACTACTCAAGTGAAAGATACTTCTGTTAAAGCAGCGAGTAACCCAATCGCGAATACAAGCGATATCGTTCGTCCGAACAATATTGCTACAATTTTCAAGCAATCATCTCCTGCTGTTGTTAAGATTGAAACCTTTGCAAACGCGCCGAAGAGCAGTGGTGGCGGGATGCTAGACGATGACTTTTTCCGTCAGTTTTTCGGTGATGATAGCGGAAGCAGCAGAGGTGGCAACAATGATGATTCGAAAGGTGAGCTACAACCAAACGGTATGGGCTCGGGATTTATATTCGACTCTACGGGATACATTCTAACGAATCAGCACGTTATTGCGGGTGCTAAAGAAATTAAAGTCACGATAGAAGGATACGAAAAGCCTTTAGTTGCACAATTGCTTGGCTCGAGCTATGAGCTTGATCTAGCTGTACTTAAAATTGAAGGCAAAGAATTCCCAACCTTAAAGCTCGGTGATTCAAGCAGCTTGAACATGGGAGATTGGGTTGTAGCAATCGGGAACCCGTATGGATTTGAGCATACCATTACTGTAGGTGTTTTGAGCTCCAATGAGCGTAAGATTAGCATACAAGATACGGCTGGAACTCGTAATTACGAGCATCTCTTGCAAACGGATGCTTCTATTAATCCAGGCAACTCCGGCGGTCCCCTTCTTAATCTAAAGGGCGAGGTTATAGGGATCAATACGGCCGTCAGCACACAGGCACAAGGTATTGGTTTTGCTATTCCGACTAGCACGATTACAGAAGTGCTTGAACAATTGAAGAGCAATACGAAAATTCCGCAAAAGCCAGCACCATTCATCGGCGCTAGTCTTACTGATGTGACGGCGGATATCGCTAAGCGTTTAGGTCTTGATCTGGAAACAAAGGGCTCCTTCGTGACGGAGGTTCTGTTCAACACTCCAGCTTATAAAGGGGATCTCAGACAATACGACGTTATTACCGGGATAGATAATACGAGCTATAACACGTCTACAGATTTAATTGCTGCGATTAAGAAGAAGTCTGTTGGAGACAAGGTTGCCTTAAATGTACTACGCGGAGAAAAGAAAATAGATGTGACGGTTGAAATTGGGGATAAGAATGAATTCCAAACTCCAACTAAGTAAATAAATGTGGTGTTTTCAAAGCTGTAACCTATAATGAAAAATATATGAAATGTGGCGGGAAACCGGAATGAGGTTGTCCCGCCCTTGTTGTTTTTGCTTGTGTTAATTGTACAGGAGGACGAGCCCAATGAGACCCCATATCGCTGTTATTGATGATGATGAGAAAATTACTGCCCTGCTAAGGAGAAGCTTGGCATTTGAAGGCTACGAAATATCTACAGCTCCAGACGGCTCGGAGGGATTGAAGCTTCTTAATCAAAGGCAGGTAGACCTCGTTATTCTTGACGTGATGATGCCGAGAATGGATGGATGGGAAGTATGCAGACGACTTCGTGAAGCGGGGTTAACCTCGCCTATATTATTGCTAACTGCAAAGGATGAAGTGACGGACCGGGTTAAGGGATTGGATTTAGGTGCGGACGATTATCTCGTTAAGCCATTCGCCCTTGAGGAGTTAATGGCACGGGTGCGTGCTTTGCTGCGCAGACGTCCTGATAAGGCGGAAGAAGGGGGCAATTTCCGCTATGAGGATCTCCTGCTTGATGTGGATGGTCGGGAAACACTACGAGGAGATCGCAGAATTGAGCTGACGGCTAAAGAATTCGATTTACTGCATCTTTTTATGCAAAATCCTAAAAGGGTGCTTTCAAGGGATCTCATCATGGAGCGTATATGGGGATATGATTATAGCGGGGAGTCCAACGTGCTGGAGGTTTACGTCGCCATGCTAAGGCAGAAGCTGGAGGACAGCGGTGAAAGGCGATTGATTCAGACGGTGAGAGGCGCAGGATACGTTCTGAAGGGAGACAGCTAAGCATGTCCATCCGGCTACGATTAACCTTATGGTACTCGGGACTGTTCGCTGTCGCATTCGTGTTTTTCGGCATTATTGTATACAATGTGATCTACCATAACACGATGAATGATCTGGAGAGACGAATAACGCAGGTGGCAACTAAAGTCCAAGCAACAAGAACAGGCTTCTCCCAGTTTAATCTAAATTCTTCCGCTCCCGGCTTTAATGCCTCCATCATTGGCATTCAGCTTACCACTTATACGAAAGACCCGACTGGTATTGTTTCGGGTAAGTCCAACAATCTAGTCAATTGGAATATTACGTTTCCGTACCCTGATTATCAGCATGTCCATGAAAGATTTGTATCGCAAGATGTAGAGGGTGCGACATTCTTTATCTATGAAATACCTGTTGTGGATGATTCCCGCAATGGTGTAATTGGGTTGTTGCAGGTTGGAGTTTCCATCTATAACGAAATGAATTTATTTAATCAGCTGAGAACAATATTATGGATATCTGGAATCGGTGGATTGATTGCTGCGTTTGGGCTAGGCATGTTTCTTTCTCGCAAAGCGCTAATGCCGATCAACAGGGTTACAGAAGCTGCGGAGCGAATCCAGAGCGGCTCGGGGCTTGGTTTAAGAATTCCCCGGGAGAAGCCTAATGATGAGATCGGCAGGCTGACGGATACGTTAAATGGAATGCTTTCAGGTATGGAAAGGGCATATAAAAACTTGGAGGATTCCAATGCTGCGCAAAGAAGGTTCGTTTCCGATGCGTCTCATGAGCTTCGTACACCGTTAACTACCATTCGCGGTAACGTCGATTTGCTAGAGAAAATATGGCTTAACGACAAACGATTGAATCCAGATCATGTTGAAGAAGATCAAGAAAAGCAAGAGAGAGGCGCTTTGTCAGCAGTTGATATTCAGCAAATGTCTCTGGAATCGATAAGGGATATTGCTGATGAGGCGAGGCGGATGAGTGGCTTAGTCAATGATTTGCTGAGCTTAGCCAGGGCTGACGCTGGGTACTCCATGGAGATGGAAAGCTTGTCGTTGCGCGCCCTAGTGGAAGAGGCATCGCGCAGGGCTTCGTTCTTACCACGGAAATCGGAATGGGTGGTAGGTCCGATAGATGCTCTAGATGGTGTAGAGGTTCGGGGCAATCGGGACTACTTACTGCAATTGTTATTTATACTCATTGAGAATGGCTTTAAGTATACGCCATCTGGCTTCGTGCGCTTGTATGCTGTGCAATCTGCTGAGTATGTAGGTTTAACGGTTGCAGATACTGGAATTGGCATTAGTGCCGAGGAAGTACCTCATATATTCGAAAGATTTTATCGTGTCGATGTGTCGCGTGGTGAAACATCAGGAACGGGCTTAGGACTTTCCATTGCCAAGTGGATTGCCGATATGCATCAGGCCAAGCTCGAGGTCACGACCCAGCTTGGGGAAGGCACAGCTTTTACGCTGTGGCTGCCAATTATTAAGAGAGCTCCAGTAGAAGTGTAACACTATAAATTGAAGCAGCAGAACCGATAATCGGGACTGCTGCTTCTTTGACGCTCAGGTTACATTCAGGTTGCCTTTTCCCTGTCTCGGTAATAAGCTATAATAGAGTAAGAGTAGCTAAGCCCATCGCTCTCCTTGAAGAGATGATTCGTAATTTGGGCGGGAAAGCAGGCGTGTGAAATGGAAGTTGTAAAAATATCTCCTAGGGGCTATTGCTATGGCGTAGTAGATGCAATGGTGTTGGCGCTACAGACAGCGCGTAACCTTGATCTGCCTCGGCCTATCTATATACTAGGTATGATTGTTCATAATAGCCATGTAACGGAATCATTTAAAGCAGAAGGTGTTATTACGTTAGATGGAAGTGACCGTCTGGAAATTCTAGAGCAGATTGAGCAGGGCACAGTTATTTTTACAGCACATGGCGTCTCCCCTGAGGTTCGCAGAAGAGCGAAGGAGAAGGGCTTAACGTTAGTAGATGCCACTTGCCCGGACGTGACCAAAACCCATGATCTTATTCGGGAGAAGGTTTCTGATGGCTATGAGGTTATCTACATTGGTAAGAAAAACCACCCAGAGCCTGAAGGGGCAATAGGGATTGCGCCTGGTCATGTTCACTTGATTGAGCGTGAAGAGGATATTCTGAAACTAGAGCTTGCAACTGAGCGTATTATTATAACAAACCAAACAACCATGTCCCAATGGGATATTAAGCATTTAATGGCATTGCTATTGTCAGCATTCCCAACGGCTGAAATCCACAATGAGATATGCCTTGCCACGCAGGTTAGGCAAGAGGCGGTTGCGGAGCAAGCAGGGGAAGCGCAGTTATGTATAGTGGTCGGTGATCCGCGAAGCAATAACTCAAATCGGCTGGCGCAGGTATCCCAGGAGATCGCGAATGTCCCGGCTTATCGTGTTGCAGATGTTTCAGAAATTAAACAGGAATGGTTACAGGGACTACAAAGGGTTGCGGTGACATCGGGTGCCTCAACGCCTACTGCGTTAACCAAGGAGGTCATCGCTTATATAGAGCAATATGAGTCGGATAAACCCGAAACATGGCCTATCAAGCGGACGGTAAATCCAAATAAGCTGTTGCCTAACGTTAAGATAAGATCGGTAGAAGCGAAAGCATAAAAGCTTGTGTGATCCGATGGAAGGAGCAATAGCAACCATGCATCGACTTCGAAAGGCACAACGTTGGTTGAAATATAAATATATGATGCTGCTCCGGGAAAAGGGCGGTGCTTCTATTGTTGCAATGGGATTTGCGATTGGATTAGCGGTAGAAATGTTTACTTTGCCGACACTTGGATTTGCTTTCGTACTCATTTTTCCTTTATGTTATATGCTTAAAGGTAATATCCCTGCTGCTTTAATCGGCTTCGTAGTTGGTAAAATCATTTATATTCCGATGATGTATCCCAACTCCAAAGTAGGGGGCTGGATTCTTCCGAAGCATCTAAGTATTCATCTTCCAGTCGTTCCAGAATGGATCAACGAGCTTCTGCTTGCGAACCTGAAGCTTATTGTTGGGGGTATGGTTGACGGTGCTATCCTAGGACTAATCTGTTACTTTCCGATTAAATACAGTCTTGATACCTACAAAGCTAAGCGTAAGGATAAGCGGAAATTAAAATTAGAATTAAAAAATATGGTAGATTAATGGGGAAATCGTCTTGTTGATTGTGTTGACAAAGACGATTTTTTCATCTATATTTACTTTAGTGCTTAAAAGCGTATAAGCGTTGAAGCGTATACGCGTTAAATCAAATGGGAGCGTGAGGGTCATGATCGTTATTACATCCCCGCATATTGCGGAAGAGCGCATTACGGAGATTGTCCGTCAAATTGAACAATCAGGCGTGCAAGCGCACGTTTCACGCGGGACTGACCGCACAGTTATCGGAATTATCGGCAAAGCTGAGCCAACGTTGGCTGAACATATTCGTTCCATGAGTGGTGTAGAGAATGTAATCAAGATTTCCAAATCCTATAAGCTTGCTAGCCGGGATTTCCATCCAGACGATACAATTATTGAAGTGAAGGGTGTTAAGATCGGCGGAGATAATCTCGTTGTCATGGGCGGACCTTGCGCGGTGGAAACACCAGAGCAAATCGACGAGATTGCACGATTAGTAAAAGCTGCTGGTGGACAGGTGCTGCGTGGAGGTGCGTTCAAACCACGTACTGGCCCTTACAGCTTCCAAGGTATTGGTATTGAAGGCTTGAAGTGGATGAAGGATGCAGGGGATAAATATGGCTTACTGACGATTACAGAGGTTATGGCTCCTGAATTCGTTGATGTATGCGCTGAGTACGCTGACATTATGCAAGTCGGAACCCGCAATATGCAGAACTTTGATTTACTGAGAAAGCTGGGTACGATCAAAAACCCTGTACTTCTCAAGCGTGGATTCAGCTCTACTTATGATGAGTGGCTTAATGCGGCGGAGTACATTCTTGCTGGTGGCAATCCTAATGTTATGCTATGCGAGCGTGGTATTCGCACGTTCGAAACTTACACTCGCAACACATTTGATTTAGCTGCTATTCCTGTTATTCAACAGCTGTCACATCTGCCAGTTATTGCTGATCCGAGTCATGCGACAGGACGCCGCGAGCTCGTTGAAACGATGACGAAGGCTTCGTTAGCCGCTGGTGCGAATGGCTTAATTATCGAAATGCATACCGATCCTGATAATTCAGCTACTGGAGATGGCGTTCAATCGCTGTTCCCTGATCAGTTTGCTAACCTGCTTAAGGAGCTTGAGCAGCTTGCACCTCTTCTCGGTAAGAAATTTGATACAGAGAAAGCCCCTGCAGAAGCATTCAAGACTTGGATTAAATAGGTGCGAGATTTCATGCACGAGAGATTAACGCGTTGACACCGCATTTATTACGCGATACAATTACAACAAGTTAATATCCGTGATGGAGAACAAGGAGAATCACATCGTTTGCTATCGGTTAACCGAATGGCAATGATGTGATTCTTTTTTATACGATTACACAGTATAAATTTCACTTATCCGGTTCAGAAAACCAAAGGGATTATACTTGTGGAGGTGAGGTAAATATGGCATTTCATCAGCAACAAATATTACCGGCTGTCCGCAAAATGAAGGATTTAGAAAAACTCATTTCCTCTTCCTATGAGTATCTTGTTCTGCTTGATAGTCATATCAGTCAATTGAGTAGCATTGTTGACCTTGCTAGATCCCATGGGAAAAAGATGCTGCTTCATGCGGATTTGATTGAAGGGCTCAAAAACGATGAATATGCTGCTGAATTTTTGTGCCAGGTTATTAAGCCTGCTGGTTTAATTTCTACTAGAGCTAATGTTATCATCAAGACAAAGCAAAATGGCTTATTGGCTATACAGCGTTTATTTTTACTAGATACGAATGCTCTTGAGAAAAGCTATTCATTACTGGAAAGAACTAAGCCGGATTTTATTGAAGTGCTTCCAGGTATAATGCCGCATATCATTCAAGAGGTTCATGAGCGTGCAGGCATCCCTATTTTCGCTGGCGGCTTGATTCGTTCGGTTGAAGATGTGGAAAACGCTGTATCAGCCGGTGCGACGGCAGTTACGACATCAAGGGTGGAGCTATGGAAGCATTACGCGCCATGAATTCCCCTAGCTAGAAGGAGAATCCTATGAGTGACACTTATATCTTATCGTTGGACCAAGGGACGACTAGCACTCGAGCCATTATATTCGATCATGATGGGCATATCGTTGGAATAGCTCAGAGGCCAATTAAGCAAATCTACCCACAGCCTGGCTGGGTTGAGCATGATCCTATTGAGATTTGGGAATCTGTACGCGAGGTAATGGATGAGGTGTTTATCTCTGCTAGCATTAAGCCATCACAAATTGCTGCCATCGGCATTACGAATCAGAGGGAGACGGCAGTTGTCTGGGATAAGACTACTGGGCAGCCCATTTATAATGCGGTTGTCTGGCAATCCCGGCAAACTACTGAGGTTTGCGATAAGCTAAAGCAGGGTGGACATGAAGCTATTATTCGTGAGCGTACTGGACTCCGGATAGATCCTTACTTTTCGGGTACTAAGGTTGCATGGATACTGGATCATGTTGATGGTGCGAGAAGTCGTGCGGAGAAAGGTGAGCTGCTATTCGGTACAATCGATACTTGGTTGATCTGGAATTTATCGGGAAGACTTGTACACGTAACAGACTATTCTAACGCTTCACGCACGCTGCTTTACAATATTTTCGAGTGTAGCTGGGATAAAGATTTATTAGAGATACTGGATATTCCGGCTTCGCTATTGCCGAAGGTGTCATCATCTTCAGAAGTATACGGCTACACGGATCCTGCCTTTTTTAACGGTATAGCGGTACCGATTGCTGGAGCGGCGGGGGATCAGCAGGCTGCCTTGTTCGGACAGCAATGCTTCGAGCCTGGTATGGCGAAAAACACATATGGTACTGGATGCTTTATGCTAATGAATACAGGAGAGACGGCTGTTCGCTCGAATCACGGCTTGCTTACAACAATCGCTTGGGGTATAGATGGGAACATTGAGTATGCATTGGAAGGCAGCGTATTTGTTGCAGGCTCCGCTATACAATGGCTACGTGACGGTCTGGAGCTGATTGAGTCAGCTGCTGAAACAGACGCTTATGCGAGTGGGCTGGATTCAACGGAAGGTGTATACGTCGTTCCTGCATTCGTTGGACTTGGGACTCCTTATTGGGATAGCGATGTACGAGGGGCTGTATTCGGACTGACGCGGGGAACTGGGAAAGCGCATTTGATTCGGGCTACGCTTGAATCCATCGCCTATCAGACTAAGGATGTCGCTCTGGTCATGGAAGAGGACTCAGGAATTCCGATTAGCAAGCTTAGAGTGGATGGCGGAGCGGTAGGGAATGAGTTTCTCATGCAATTTCAATGCGATATGTTGGGAGTTTCGGTGGAGCGTCCGACGGTTCAGGAAACGACCGCGCTGGGAGCTGCCTATTTGGCCGGTTTGGCTGTAGGCTATTGGAAGGACCGGACAGCTTTAGTCGGTCAGGCTAAGGTGGACAAGAGGTTTGAGCCAATGATTAGCGAACAGAAGCGTAAACAATTGCATGAGGGCTGGATTAAAGCTGTTAATGCAGCCGCTGCTTTTAAATAAATGGCTTAAAATTACAAGTTAATATAAAGGTTGGAGACTGGGAGACAACCACGACTGCTCTTAAGGCATACTATATGCCACAAGAGCTAGTTCGTGGTTTTTTCTTTTATAATAGGGAGGAAACAAAATGAGTACATTATTTTCGGCTAACAGTAGAATAGATACCTTGCGGAGTATGTCTGAGCAGCAGTTGGATTTACTAATAATCGGCGGAGGTATAACCGGAGCGGGAATCGCCTTGGATGCTCAAACTCGTGGGATGAAGACAGCTCTTGTAGAAATGCAGGATTTTGCATCGGGAACCTCTAGCCGCTCCACGAAGCTTGTGCATGGTGGGTTGCGCTACTTAAAACAGCTGGAAATTGGTGTCGTTGCTGAAGTGGGAAAAGAGAGGGCGATTGTGTATGAGAATGGTCCACATGTGACTACACCTGTACGTATGTTACTGCCGCTATATAAGGGAGGCACCTTTGGCAAATTCAGCAGCTCAATCGGGCTTGCTGTATACGATTTTCTGGCAGGGGTTAAGAAATCAGAACGCAGGAAGATGCTAAGTATTACAGAAACCCAACATAAAGAGCCATTATTAAAAAAAGATAGCCTTCTCGGAAGTGGTTATTATGTGGAATATCGTACGGACGATGCGCGCTTAACGATTGAAGTCATGAAAAAGGCCGTTGAAAAGGGTGCGCTTGCTGTCAATTATACGAAGGTAACAAGCTTAATCTACAAAGAGGGCCAAATTGCTGGTGTTATGGTGGAGGATCAAACGAACGGTCAAGTATACAAGCTTCTTGCTAAAGTCGTTGTGAACGCGGCCGGCCCTTGGGTGGATACGCTACGTGAGATGGATGGCTCTAAGCAAGGGAAAACCTTACATCTGACCAAAGGCGTGCATTTGGTATTCGACGGTAAAAGATTTCCGTTGCGTCAAGCTATCTATTTCGATACACCGGATGGGCGCATGGTGTTCGCAATTCCCCGGGATGGCAAAACCTATATAGGAACGACAGACACGAATTATAATGCAGACAAAGCGAATCCTAGAATGACTGAAGAGGATAGACGATATTTGCTTGATGCGGTTAACCCGATGTTTCCAGAGCTACGCCTAACGGCTGATGATGTGGAATCGAGCTGGGCCGGACTTCGACCGCTCATTCATGAGGAAGGAAAGAATCCTTCGGAAATTTCCCGCAAGGATGAAGTGTTCCAATCGAAGACGGGATTCATATCCATTGGTGGGGGCAAGCTAACCGGATATCGCAAAATGGCGGAGTCGGTAGTCGATCGGGTAGCTGATGCTCTAGGTCGCCAGGCGTTCAAGTCGTGCCAGACGCGTACAATTCCCATTTCTGGCGGAGATGTTGGGGGTTCTGCTGCTTTTACAGCTTTTGTTCAGAAAAGCATAAGCGATGGTATACGTGCGGGGTTATCGGAAACGGAAGCCGAGAAGCTCACGCATAAATATGGCACTAATGTTCAGCGAATATATGAGCGGGTAATTAAATATGCTGATGAGGCGAAACAAGCGGGAATACCGATTGAGATTTATGCAGAGCTGCTCTACGCTATGGATGAGGAGATGACATGTACCCCTGCGGATTTTTTTGTTAGACGAACAGGGAGACTATTTTTCAATATTAGTGAATTACGACAATGGCAAGCTGCAGTCATGGAAGCTATGTCAGTAAAGCTAGGCTGGAGCAAAGAAAAGCAAGAAAGCTATAGGCTGGAGTTGAAAGCTGAGATCGACGCAGCGGTAAATCCTTCCTCTATGTGAACTTCTCATACGGATAAAGGGCGACAACTGGCTAAATAGCGGGCTGTCGCTCTTTATTTTGGGAAAATCATTTATGAAAATTGTATGACGTTGTAAGCAATGCTCACATAACCACAAAAAATACCTGACATAAGTATTGACGCTAAAATTGTGGGGTTTTATAATAACTTCATAAGATCGATGAAAACTTGAACGATTGATCGGTTACAAACACTTAATGTTCGGAAATGGGGAGGAAATTCAAATGTCTGTACAACAAGTATTGGATTTAATTAAGGAAAAGAACATCGAGTTTGTTGATTTCCGCTTTATCGACCTTGCAGGTCGCGCCCACCACATTACTTTACCAGCTACCGAAGTCGATGCAGAAACTTTCGTTAACGGGGTAGCATTTGATGGTTCATCAATCACGGGGTTCCGGGGTATTGAAGAATCAGATATGGTTATGATGCCTGATACAGGCACTGTGTACGTGGATCCTTTCACAGCTCATTCCACATTAATCGTTGTTAGTAACATCCATACGCCAGATGGCGAGCGTTACGAGCGTGATCCTCGCTCAATCGCTCACAAGGCGGAAGAATTCCTTCAGAAGTCTGGCGTAGGTACAACTGCTTACTTCGCTCCTGAATCCGAATTTTTCATCTTCGATGATGTCCGTTATGAATCCACAATGAATTCTTCTTCCTTCTTTGTTGATTCCGAGGAAGCAGCTTGGAACACAAACCGCAAAGAAGAAGGCGGAAACCTAGGCTTTAAGATTGGTGTTAAGGGCGGATACGTTCCCGTTGCTCCAGTTGATTCCCAACAAGATATCCGTAGCGAAATGGTTCGCCTGATGCAAGAAGCTGGTCTTCGTATCGAGCGTCATCACCATGAAGTAGCAACGGCTGGTCAAGCGGAAATCAACTTCCGTTTCGACACTCTTACAACTACTGCTGATAATCTTATGAAATACAAATATATCGTTCATAATGTAGCTCGCCAATATGGTAAAGTTGCTACATTCATGCCTAAACCTCTTTTCGGAGATAACGGTAGCGGAATGCACGTGCATTCTTCCATCTTCAATGATGGTGTGCCTTTGTTCTACGAAAAAGGTGGATATGCTAACCTGAGCGAAATGGCGTTGCACTACATCGGTGGTATTCTCCACCATGCGCCAGCTTTGATCGCGATCACGAACCCGTCCACGAACTCGTTCAAGCGTCTGGTTCCTGGTTATGAAGCTCCAGTTAACCTAGTTTACTCCAAAGGTAACCGTTCTGCTGCTGTTCGTATTCCAGTTGCAGCAGTTACTCCTAAAGGCTGCCGCATCGAATTCCGTACACCGGATTCCACGGCTAACCCTTACCTCGCTTTCGCAGCAATGCTGATGGCAGGTTTGGACGGAATCAAACGCAAAATTGATCCATCTGCACTTGGTTATGGACCTTTCGATACGAATATCTACGAGCTTTCCGATGATCAGAAGAAAGAAATCCGCAGTGTTCCAGGCACCCTAGACGAAGCTCTTGATGCTTTGGAAGCTGATTATGAGTTCTTGACTGAAGGCGGAGTATTCACTAAAGAGTTTATCGACAACTATGTAAATGTTAAACGCGCTGAAGCTAAATCAGTTGCAATCCGCATTCATCCTCATGAGTATGGCCTATACTTTGATTGCTAATTGATCGTAAAAAGCTCCCCATTCTTGGGGAGCTTTTTTGCGATAATATGGTGTGAGACCACTCAACTGACTAGTGGTCCTGAGTAACGTACACATAACCTTCCCGTCGCCCCAGAGTAACATAGATCCATTTCCTAGCGCTCCTGAGTATCGTACACATTAACCTTTCGTCGCACCTGAGTACCTTAGTTCCATTGACTAGTGCTCCTGAGTAACGTACACACAACCTTCCGCCGCACCCGAGTACCTTAGTTCCATTGACTAGTGCTCCTGAGTATCGTACACATAACCTTCCGCCGCACCCGAGTACCTTAGTTCCATTGACTAGTGCTCCTGAGTAACGTACACATAACCTTCCCGTCGCCCTTGAGTAACATAGATCCATTTCCTTGCGCTCCTGAGTATTGTACACATAACCTTCCCGTCGCTCCTGAGCAACATAGTTCCATTGACTAGTGCTCCTGAGTATTGTACACATAACATTTCCGTCGCCCTTGAGTAACATAGATCCATTTCCTAGCGCTCCTGAGTATCGTACACATTAACCTTTCGTCGCACCTGAGTACCATAGTTCCATTGACTAGTGGTCCTGAGTATCGTATACATAACCTTCCGCGCCTTAGTACCTTATTCAAACTACCCACCCCATCCACAGTGTTCTGGCTAACGAATCGTATCGAGCTAATTACCTGAAAAATGACCAATTATTTTTTCTAACGAACTTCATTAACGTAATTGAGTAATAAATAGGAGAAAAAGTGCTATTTTACTGCTGATAGGATGTTTAGAGTTCGTTACAAAATAAAACCATTAGAATTTGAGTAAATAGGAGCTAATGAGTTCGTTAGCCATACGATTAGCCGGTCGCCAAGCAGGAAGTGCGATTAGAAACATCGTAGTTTCTTCGGCGTGTACAGATGTGAAGAATGTTATTTTTTCTGATTGACCGGAGGGATTATCGTGTGCGGGGTCCTAGGAATAGTGTGTTTATGGGGATGGCGGGTTGAAGCGATATTGAGGTTTTGTGTAGAAATTAAGAGGAGAAGGCGACTAATTCTGGGTATCGGTGGGGTTTGAGATAGGAGTTAGAACGAGATGGCGAGGGTTGAGGTAGGAGTTAGAACGAGGTGGCGACTAATTCTGGGTATCGGTAGGGTTTGAAGTAGGAGTTAGAAGGAGATGGCGACTAATTCTGGGTATCGGTAGGGTTTGAAGTAGGAGTTAGAAGGAGATGGCGACTAATTCTGGGTATTGGTGGGGTTTGAGGTAGGAGTTAGAAGGAGGCGGCGACTAATTTTGGGTATCTGCGGGGTTTGAGGTAGGAGTTAGAAGGAGATGGCGACTAATTCTGGATATCAGTGGGGTTTGAGGTAGGAGTTAGAAGGAGATGGCGACTAATTCTGGGTATCGGTGGGGCTCGAGGTAGGAGTTAGAAGGAGATGGCGACTAATTCTGGGTATCGGTGGGGTTTGAGGTAGGAGTTAGAAGGAGATGGCGACTAATTCTGGGTATCGGTGGGGCTTGAGGTAGGAGTTAGAAGGAGATGGCGACTAATTCTGGGTATTCGTGGGATTTGAGGTAGGAGTTAGAAGTAGACAGCGACTAATTCTGGGTATTGGTAGGGTTTGAAGTAGGAGTTAGAAGGAGATGGCGACTAATTCTGGGTATCGGTGGGGTTTGAAGTAGGAAATGAGAAGAGATGGCGCCTAAAGCACAGCTACTTTAGGCCTAAGGGGTAGTTGCTTATTGGCTCGTAGCTGGGGCGTTGGCCGAGATGGGTGAGGAACAGTGTGCAGCTGTCGACAATCCATGATGGGTGGGCTAAGGGAGGCGCTTCTGGCTGCGAAGCGCTGGAAGGCGGCATGGCGCACACTTTGTGCCATGCCGTTGCCATTGCCGCCGGATTGAACCCGGCGGCGCCTCCTCGCGCGAGCGTCACGTGCGCGCGAAAGGGCCTCGCCTCCGTGGCGAAGCCGGAGGCGGAAAGGCGCGCGCCAAGCGCCGCGTGCAGCGCGGCTAGCGCGCCCCCGCTTGGTGCGGCCGGCTCGGCCAGGCCGCACCAAAGCACGCGCGGCGTTGACGGCGGGCCGAAGGTGCCCGCCTCCGTCAGCGCAAGCGCGAATGGCGCCGTATCGGCTGCGACTTCAGCCGCTAAGGCGCCAAGGGCATGCATCTGCGATGATGATGTGTCGCCTATAAAATGAAGAGTCACATGCAGGTCGGCAGGATGCGTCCATTTCCGAAAGCTTAGGCCTGCTTCTGCAAGATTCGCTATTTTGCATTTAAGGAACTCAGTTACGCTCTCAGACAAACGTAATCCTAGAAAAAGACGAAAATTTTTCACTTATGACACCGCTTTCGTTCGGAATTTCACCATTTTAACGAATTATATGGGCAGTTAGTGGTTGCTCTTGGATGTATAGCTTGTTATGATAAGCCTATTATGAATTTGAATAAGGTGGGGACAAGATGGCTAACCGCGCTTATAATTTCAATGCAGGCCCAGCGGCGTTACCGTTAGAGGTACTGCAAAGAGCTCAAGAGAAATTTGTCGAATTCGAAAATAGCGGTATGTCTCTGATGGAAATGTCTCATCGAGGCGCTATTTATGAGAAAGTTCATTTCGAAGCTGAAGCCCTTCTAAGGGAGCTACTCTCTATTCCGGATGGGTATAAGGTATTGTTCATCCAAGGTGGAGCAAGCACGCAATTTGCTATGATCCCGATGAATTTACTTCGTTCTGGCACAAAAGCGGCATATGTCGCAACTGGAAGCTGGGCAACTAAAGCGATCAAGGAAGCGAAGCTGTTCGGTGAAACTTCAATTGCTGCTTCGTCTGAAGCGGCCGCTTACAAGCATATTCCTTCGATCAGTGAATTGAAATACGATTCCGATGCGGCGTATGTACATGTAACCTCGAACGAAACCATTGAAGGAACTCAGTGGGCTGAATTTCCTGACACGGGAAGTGTTCCTCTAATTGCAGATATGTCGAGTGATATTCTGTGTCGCCCGATTGATGTTTCTAAGTTTGCTGTCATCTATGCTGGAGCACAGAAAAATCTAGGGCCTTCAGGTGTAACTATCGTTATTATTCGCGAGGACCTGATAAATAAACCTACGACTCCAGTGCCTACAATGTTGCGTTACGATACGCATGCAGATGCGGATTCGTTGTACAACACTCCTCCTACTTTTGCGATTTACATGATGAGTGAAGTATTGAAATGGATTAAAGAAAATGGCGGGGCAGCAGGTATGGAAGCTCGTAACCGTGAAAAAGCCAACCTGCTATACGAAGCGATTGATAATAGCAACGGGTTCTATCGCGGATTTGCAGAAATCGGCAGCCGTTCATTGATGAATGTAACCTTCACGCTTGCAAACGAGGAGCTGGAGAAGAAATTCGTCAAGGAATCGGAAGCACAAGGCTTTGTTGGCTTGAAAGGACACCGTAGTGTTGGAGGCTTAAGAGCCTCGATCTACAATGCAGTGCCAATCGAGAGCGTTAGCGCATTAGTAAGCTTCATGGGTGATTTCCAAAGCCGCAACAGCTAAGAAAACATAAGTAAGAAATAATGTATAATGAAAAATAGCGGTATAATGCCGCTATTTTTCAATTTGCCAATTGATCAGCAGTGATCCTTGGCTAGAGGCTAAGGAGGAGTAACATGCCTTTTCATATTGTATTAGTGAATCCGGAAATACCGGCCAATACAGGAAACATCGCTAGAACCTGTGCTGCCACGGGCACGCATTTGCATCTCGTTCGTCCACTTGGCTTTTCAACTGACGATCGTGTTCTGAAGCGAGCGGGCTTGGACTACTGGCATGCTGTTAACATTACCTACTATGATTCTTTCGAAGAGGTTAAAGCAGCAAATTCGGAAGGACGTTTTTTCTTCGCGAGCACTAAAGTAACCAAAAGATATACGGATTATGAGTTTCGTGATGGAGATTTTTTTGTTTTCGGAAAAGAGACGGCTGGACTACCGAAAGAGTTACTAGATCAGCATACAGAAACAACGATGCGAATTCCGATGACGGACAAGGTACGTTCCTTAAATCTTGCCAATTCGGCTGCAATTGTAATTTATGAGGCGCTTAGACAAAATGATTTTCCAGTCCTTTAAAACTACACAATTCGACAAAATCCCTTTTTATGTGAGAAATATTGTCGAAAGTTTGCATAATTTTAAGCAAATCGAGTAGAAAGAAGGTAATTAAGCTTTAATATAGAACGGTATAGAGTGGTTAAAAGGTTTCGTGATAACTATAACTAGCTAGAATAGCATATGAATGGAGGTACTGCATTGAAACCTGCAGGTGTAGTTCGTAAAGTGGATCAATTGGGTAGAATCGTATTACCTAAGTCGTTGCGTAAACGATATCAAATGAATGAAGGGGATCCGGTAGAAATACTGGTCCAAGGCGATCATATCATTCTTGAACGTTATCGGCCCCGTTGCGTGTTCTGTTCTTCGATGGAAGGCGTCGGAGATTTCAAGGAGCGTTATGTGTGCGCTTCTTGTTTGAAAGATATGCACGGGCTATAAACATAACCCGCAACAAGAGACCGTCCAATTGGACGGTCTCTTTGTTAACATATGATATATCTCCGACATAAACGTTGAACGCAGTGAAAGGACGGCGTCGTCAGTCGTTTATGCTTTTGCCCAGCATGAGAGCCACTACTTCAAGGCGACCTTACAAGATCAACATGTCTCATCGACAAGAGCAACACAAACTAAACAACGATGAAAATCATTCTAATCCGTACCCAATGACCGTCTTCAAGCCACAAATACGATTCAAAACATCGTAGTTGCAGGCTTGCAGGAGCTATCTAGGCATTATTTTTAGTAACAACGATGAAATTCACCGTAATTGATCAATGCTGCGAACGCTTTTACTCCAAGTACGATATATTTGATCGCTATTGAGCGTTCAACTTGAGAAAGCATTCATTCATGGATTCATTCATTCTTCGGCCGACCACAACCCCAAGACGAATTAGCTACCCCTATAAATGGATAAAAGCCGGGTACCCACTGAGATGTGAGTATCCGGCTTTCGCTTTGGCTTTATTGCCCTGTTGTTCGTAGCTTATTACAGCCCTTTGGTTTTGTCTTCATTATAAGAAGATGTCAGAATGGACACGACGAACAAAGCCAGTACAATCATAATAATCCAGAACCTATTGGACATTCCAAACAACTGAAATTGCTCTGCTGCTTTTGCAGCTGTTTCAGCAAGAAACATGCTCCACACCTCCACTTAACTCTTTTTATTATAACCAACACCCAGAAAAAAGAAAACGCAAAATGTTGTGAACAATCATTGCATATAAATGAATCAAGGCCAACATCGTCGATGGGGAGGGGATCGCCTTGAGCTCAATTATTAATTGGATGGGTGGATGGCCTAAGGAAGGGCTAATATCCGCTTCTGATTGGGAGGAACGGGTTGAGGCAGCTGCAGCATCTGACCAGCTCTTGGGGGCTGAGAGAAAGCCTAGGCTTCATGGTGAGGAGAAGCTGCGGGGTCAATTAGCACATGGAATTCTAAAGGGAAAGACGGGTGGTCATAGCAGTCAGGTTATTCTGACGTCAGGGGCAGACGGTGCAATCAATTGGTTAGTGGACAATGTGCTTGTGCCGGGGGATACCATACTTACCGAGAAGCTGACTTCTAGATCAGCGCTTCAGACATTTCGGAAGGCGGGGATGAACGTTGAGGTAGTCGAAGGTGATAGAAGAGGAATGAACCTAGAGTCTCTTACGACGGCTCTGTATCGTTTTCGGCCTTCAATGGTGTATATTTCTCCATCCTGTTCAGATCCTGAAGGAGTTAGCTGGAGTACAGAGGTTAGATCAGCGGTTCAACTAAGATGCAGGGAAGCTGGTGTCTTACTCGTTACTGATGACAGGCAAGAATTACTTTTATTCGATACGGAGGAAAAATGGTCACATAAACGATTAGAGCCTGGCGTAGTATCTATTGGACAGCTTCCGCCAGGGTTAATTGCTGGGCTGCGTTTGGGTTGGATTGTGGGCACCTCAGTAACGGATCTCATTACAAGACCGAGCAGCGAGGGCATTGGAAAAGAAACAGGAGTCAGCTCAATAGAGCAGATGGCATTATCTCTTCTCATCGATGAGCAGCCGCTGGAGCCTTTGCTCGAAATGCTCAGAGTGCAATGCCAAGAGAGGCTTAGAAGGATGACGGAGCAGCTGGAGCAGCTGGCAATTCCGGATTTGACTTGGATCACACCCAAGGGAGGACTTCACCTCTGGGTCATATTGCCACCAGGCTTGGAAGGGGAAGCCTTGCTCCGCGGAGCCTGGTTGAAGGGACTTATTTTCCAACCGGGAGCTCCGTTCTACGTCAAAAACTGTCACAGTAACACTGCAAGACTTACACACGCATTCGCTAATGAGCGGCAATTGAAGCAAGGGCTTGCAAGACTGGCGGAAAGCATTGAAGAATTTACGGGAAGATGGTCGCGAAGTTAATCGATACTTCCCGCTGCGTATAAATGGTTGTCCCGAACACTAACCTTCCGCTGCACTAGGCATTCATCAGAATCATTCAAGCATATTCCGGTTTCTGCATCGAACGTCCAGAAGTGCAGCGGACAGAATAGAACATCATTAAGGGGGCGGATTTCTCCCCCTGCGTGGGGACAGATGGCCATCAATAGGCGAAATCCTCCTTCAGAGGTCCGGACAAGCCAATAAGGCGTAAGCTCTAACGTAACCTCTGTGGGAAATGTCGTAAAGTCATCCAAAGATCCGAGATCGATTTCTAGCTCGTTCATCCGTTAGCTTCTCCTTCTATAGTTAACTTGTCCGAGGCTTTAAGGTACTGACTAGCCCAAGGGAATTGGTTTGCCCATACAGCAGTCACATCAGCATATTCATGCAAAGCTGATTTTCCAGCAGGTGTAAGCTCGTATACGCCTTTCGCAACCCGTTTGAACCAGGCATAATAATTTTCCCGAAGGACAGCGCCTGCAGTAGGACAATGGGTCCAATCCCTAACCTGACGAGGAGCGGACGGTCCGTGGCAATCCAGTGCTAAAGCGCATTGAATGGCTCTCTCTCGATAAGCGGTAATAAGCTTACGTTTCGTACTCCCTCCAATGTTGTAATCACCGCTACGGGCGGTAAATTCCTTAAGGAGCTTAGTCGCTTTAGCTTTGCTGCGACGGCCGCCAGTGACCGTCTCATAGGGCTGCACAGCTTCTGCTGCGAGTGAGTCACGTACAAGGGAAGTAGCTGCTGAAGCAGATTGACCTGCGGGTTCACACCAAACGTCAATAATCGGCGATTTTGTTCGAAAGAAAGTAACGGTAAGAAATCCAAGACTTAGGCGTCTGCAGAGTGCTGTAATTTCATTGAAACGTTGATTGTGGGCTCCCTTTTTTGTGCGGTTGCGTTCAACAGCTAACCAGACGGAAGCGCCTGTTTTTTGGCGATCAATACCTTGCAGCAGCAGAGGTAAGGTGAATGTTTTTTTCATTTCCACAATAGTTGGCTGCGTAAGATCTGGGCGCAAGGCGACGAGATCACAACCGCGAATTTCTGCTTTAACTTCATAGCCCCGTTCAGTAAAAAAGGTTTTCACAGGCGGGTATAGTTCGGTTTCATATTTAACGGCCACCGGTTCTCCTCCTGCTACATCCGCGTACCGAATTCATTTATCGTCATTATATCACACTGCTTTCTGATGAATTATGCAATTACGCAATGTCAGGTCAAATTCGTCCGCCTTCCCGCATAAGTATGTAGTACGTTAGATAAAGCGCAGAGAAAGTAGCGAGGAGGAAGCGGCATGGACATCTTCAGTCGAATCTCAGAATATCAGGCCGAGAGTGAAAAGCTGAGCTGGTCGGGGACATTTCGGGATTATATCGAACTACTTCGCCGCGACAATACTCCGGCGATGACCGCACATGCCCGGGTTTACGACATGATCGTTTCCCATGGGGTAGAAGAGAAGGGCGGGAGTAAAAAATATAATTTTTTCAACTCGGAAATTTTCGGATTGGATCACACGATGGAGAGGCTTGTGGAGGAGTATTTTCATTCCGCAGCCAGACGATTGGACGTTCGTAAAAGAATATTATTGTTGATGGGTCCGGTTAGCGGTGGGAAATCTACGATAGTCACATTGCTGAAAAAAGGGCTAGAGCAATACTCACGGACGTTTCGAGGTGCGGTATACGCCATTAAAGGCTGCCCAATGCAAGAGGACCCTCTACATCTCATACCCGAAGAGCTGCGCCGGGAGGTGGAGAAGGAGCTGGGTGTTCGCATAGAGGGGGATTTATGTCCTTCCTGCGCAATGCGCTTGCGAACGGAATTTGACGGGAATATAGAGCAGGTGCCGATTGAACGGGTACTTATTTCGGAGAAAAACCGGGTCGGAATCGGTACTTTCAGTCCATCTGATCCTAAATCACAAGATATTGCAGATTTAACCGGCAGCATCGACTTCTCGACGATTACGGAATATGGCTCGGAGTCTGATCCTCGAGCTTATCGATTCGATGGGGAATTAAATAAAGCTAATCGTGGACTAATGGAATTCCAAGAGATGCTCAAGTGTGATGAGAAATTTCTGTGGAATCTTCTTTCCTTAACGCAAGAGGGAAATTTCAAAGCGGGCAGATTCGCATTAATTAGTGCGGATGAATTAATTGTGGCACATACGAACGAATCTGAATACAAGGCGTTTATCTCAAACAAGAAGAATGAGGCGCTCCAATCGAGAATGATTGTTATGCCTGTTCCTTATAACTTGAAGGTGTCGGAAGAGGAAAAAATTTATACGAAGCTAATCGGTCAGTCTGATATGAATCACGTGCATATTGCCCCGCATGCGCTACGTGCGGCAGCGATTTTCTCCATTCTGACAAGATTAAAGGAATCAAAGAAGCAGGGCATGGATTTGGTTAAAAAAATGCGGATGTACGATGGCGAAGAGGTAGAAGGGTATAAGGAAGCGGATTTGAAGGAGATGCAAAACGAGTTCGCAGAGGAAGGTATGTCCGGTATCGACCCGAGGTATGTAATTAACCGGATATCTAGCGCCTTAATTAAGCATAATATGCCTTGTATCAATGCCTTGGATGTATTGCGTGCGCTCAAAGACGGGCTAGATCAGCATCCTTCGATTACGCGAGAAGAGCGGGAGAAGTATTTGAACTTTATTTCTGTCGCGCGTAAGGAATACGATAATCTAGCCAAGAAAGAAATTCAGAAAGCATTTGTTTATTCCTTCGAAGAATCAGCTCGTACTTTATTCGATAACTATCTCGACAACATTGAGTCGTATTGCAACTGGTCAAAGATTAAGGATCCGCTCACAGGCGAAGAAATGGATCCCGATGAAAGGCTTATGCGCTCAATAGAAGAGCAAATTGGCGTTTCTGAAAACGCGAAAAAGGCGTTCCGTGAGGAAATACTGATTCGAATATCGGCCTATTCACGTAAAGGGAAGAAGTTCGATTACAGCATGCACGATCGCTTAAGGGAAGCGATTGAGAAGAAGCTGTTTACGGATCTGAAGGATATTGTTAAGATTACGACCTCCACCAAAACGCCAGACGAGAGCCAATTGAAGCGAATTAATGAGGTAACCAAGAGGCTTATGGATGAGCACAACTATTGCCCTGTATGCTCGAATGAGCTTCTGCGCTATGTTGGGAGCTTGCTGAATCGGTAGAAGGATCCGTTAAAAAGTTAGAGTTCAAAAAATAAACGGCTCCGTGAGTGGTCATTGAATGATCACACACGGAGCCGTTATTATTTTCCCAGCTACTTCAAAGAAGAGACCAGCTTATTTAGTAGGGTACGATTAAAATCCTGGCTTAATTCCCAGACCATTGCTCCGGCTAATCCTTTGGCTTTGATGTACTCAGCTTTGTAGGAGATAGATTCGGGATCTTCGTAGGTAATGAAGGTGCCGGTTGATTTATTATACAGCCAAGGGACCTTGGCACTATCGCTCCAGTAGCGGACAAACCCATTTTTGTTAATCAAGCTTTGTTTCTCTAGATTGCCATATTCATGTACACCGGCAGCAATAGCTCCTGGGGCTACTCCATTGCAAGCTTGATAGAGCCCCATATTGGTTGCTCCACAATTCGTCCAGCTGCGTCCGTACATGGGAATGCCTAGCACGAGCTTATCAGAAGGAACCTTAGCATTAACATAAGTTTTGACTGTGCTATCGATGTTGGACGTGGTGCTGCCTTGATCTTTGGGATCTGCATAAAGAGGTGCATTATGATTGCTATTTTTCTCCCAGCTGCCGTGATAATCATAGGTCATTAGATTAATCCAATCGACGGCGGCAGCGACCTTGGAGATTTCGGTATTGTTAACGTATTCAGGGAATGCTCCTGCCGCAATAGTAAGTAAGTATGTTTTACCGTCTTTAAGCTGAGCAGCATTTAGTTTTTCTCGAATGGTTTGGAGCAGCAATGTGAAGTTTTGTTTGTCCTGAGGCTTAGAATTGTTGGATGCCAGTCCACCAGAAACGGGATATTCCCAATCAATATCAACACCATCAAATCCGTGATCACGAATAAATTGAACAGCGCTGTCCGCGAATCTATTTCGTGAAGAGGTAGATAGAGAGACATCCGAAAATTGGCTGGACCAAGTCCACCCTCCAACACTAATTAATGTTTTTAGCTTGGGATTATTTTTTTTAAGCTGGCGGAGCTGCTCAAAATTACCTTTATCGGCTGTTGAATCGCCCATTACAACTGTACCGTTACTAATATTAGCAAAGGCATAGTTGATGTGGGTAATATTAGCCGCGGGAATTTGTGATACTTCGAATTTCTGATAGGTTGCCCATGACGGATAGTAGGCAATAACCTTGTTGGATTTTGTCGGAGGTTCCGGAGGCTGTTGCTCCGAGGTGTCCGTTTTTTTGCTAATCATGATTGTATTCGATGCTTGATCCCATGATAGATTATGGTTCGTAAGGGTTGTGATGGGACGTACAGGAAGAAATAGTGTTGCTCCGATCTTGATCGGTGCGATGGCAATAATCGTTTTTTTGTTATTAACATATACGGTTTGACTATTAACTTCCATATCAATGACTAGATTAGGATTGAACAGTCTAAATTTGGTATTGTTCAACCAACTGACTTGTAGTCCCAGCTTCTGAATAAAAGGTCGTGTTTCAACGTATGTATTTCCATTACTCAATACTGGCTGCGAATTAAAAATGATCTTATTACTGTCGTAGGTGACTTTAATCTCGTTTCCCGCGTGACCGGCCGGCATGGGTATCACTGTAAACCCGATCACGATAAGAAGCAGAATGAGACGGAGTCGGGTCATTTTATGTATCATATGTGGCTGTCCCTCCGTTGTAGACTTTCTTAGATTCAGGAAGTCTACTAAAAATAAGTATGTTTCTCTTTATTTTCCGGGAGAGGTCGATTTAAGTAAATGCAAAGAATATGGCAATAGAGGCAAAATTAAATAGACTGGGGGAGTGAAATGCGGAATATGGTGCTGCCGGAGTCTGCATCTGACTGGACATCTAGAACGCCGTTATAGTGCTTTACACGTTCTTGAATAATAGCAAGTCCTAGACCGGAATGACCTGTACCTTTAGTAGAATAGCCGGGCAGAAACATTTTTTCTTGTTCTTTGGCGCTAATGGGACGTCCTTTGTTGGAAACTTGGAGCTCAATCATATTATTTTCTTTGATTATGATTGAGGCATGAGTCTGTCTTTGATCAATTGGAAGGTTTTCCGTTTCGTCAAAAGCATTATCGACGAGATTGCCCATAATTTTGATAATATCAATAACTTTAATTGTAGTGCTCTCAGTGTTCCAATTGTCGGGTAATTCGTAGGTAAATGAGACACCCTTGCCAAGAGCCACTGTCATCTTTGCTTGCACGAAAGCTGCTAATGCAGGTGAGGAATGATGGACTATCTCGCTAACATCACGCGTTTCTTTAACTAAATCTGCCACGTACGACTTTAACTGTTCTGTTTTGCCCATCTGGGCCATTGTATGGATAACTTGGACATGGTTAAGAAAATCATGTCTTTGACCACGAATCGAAGTAAACATATCGTTGATTTCTTCTACATATACCTCCTGGGTCATACGAACTGCTTGCTCCCGGGTACGGACAAGCAGACGAATGATGGAGATTAGGGCTAGGAAGCTAAAAGATATAGTTGCATATATTAAGATAGAGTTAAGTGTTTTGTTGTACTTGTCGGGTGTAATTTGGATAAGCTGCATGAATCCTAGTAAAGCGAATTGGATGACAATGAATGCGATTACTTTATTTAAAATGCTTTTATCACTATCCATGACTATAGAGAATATCTTTTTACCTGAGAGGAAATTCCTCTTACGGATAAACCACGAGGCTATTAGGATAATCATAAATTGAGGATATGTAATTTTAATAATCTGAGAAACGTCGTTTCGAATCATATCAGCATGTGATGAAATTCCGGCTCCATAAATAATGTAAACACTAGTAATGACATCAGATAACATCCCAAATAAGTACCAAAAAGTTAAAAGATATATTTTTTGTTTTAAAGTGAATTCCTTAAACAAAAAAGACATTAGAATAGCAGCTGCAAAAACAGAGTTAATAATGTGTAAAGGGAGCGGTAAAAACAAAATGAAAATGTCTGTATAGAGTGAATGAATTACAGTGAAAATTGCTAACCTCTTAAACAATTTTGGAGGCTGCGGATTTAAAAATGAGAAGCAAAACAATAAGGTTATAAAAGTTTGTGGTTGTGCAAGTAAGAGATCAAGCTTTATGAAATCTATAAAATGATGCATGTCTTTAGTCTCGCTCCCATGGTGACAATTGAAGTACTTCATTTATAACATTAAATATAGGAAAAATGTACCTAAGATTTTGTGGTTAAAATTTAATGATTAGTCATTTTTATCCTAGTAATGAGTTTCACAGTGTGTTTACACAGGATACCTTTCATTTTTTTATAGTAGTAAAAGCTTAGAATTATCAAGAAAATGAAGCTTAAATGAATATTATTTATTCTTTTTTTTTGTTAATATAGAATTATATATACCTATCATCGGTCATTTGAGTCGGAGGCTCGTGAAAATGCAGTTTATACAATTTATCTCTGCTTCAATGTTTGAGTACATTACATTTTCAATTTTTGCCATGTTATTATTTCGATTTCCTGTTAAAGAGTACATAGCTAAATTTTGTTTATCATCGTTTATTCTTGCTCTTGTTTCTAACACTCTTCAAGTAGAATCTTTACAAAATATTTCGCCACTAATTAATGTGTTTTTATTGATTTTTCTGCTATCCATTATTCTTAGAATTAGATTATTCCATTCGATTATTATGGTAGTTATCTCCTATTTAACGTATACATTAGTGCAGTGGTTGCTGCTGACGATATTTATTAAGCTTGGTTTATATGAAGAAATAAAACCATATACATCTAGTGGATACGTTCTTCAAGCTGCATCCGGCATTTGCTTAGTTTTGATTTCCTTGTTTATCTATTTTACTAAAGGCGGGTTCAGTTATATTCAATCTAGTAGTCGCTTTTTTAAAGATGAGATAAAGGGAAATCGAATGTTCACCGTAACTTTAGTTCTCTCTTTGTTTGTCGTTTTCGTAGTGAACGGAATGTACATTGGTTCTGTAGGCTTACCCTATTATTTTTACACTATTTCTATTATAATATTGTTAATCCTTGTCATATTAATTTATTTTTCGGTCCGAAAGGATAATAAAAATGATAAATAAATTATCAATGGCAATTGCCAGCTATCTTAAAAAAGTCGATTCGGAAAACACACCAAGTATTGATGTCATGAAATATTCTCTTTATGTTATTTTACATAGTTTGTTTACAATAATATGTATTTTTATCGCCTCTTTGCTGCTTGGTGAAGTAGCGGCTACTTTAGCAGGATTAGTTTATTTTATTCTATTGAGAATTTTTGCTGGCGGATTTCATTTGCATTCTTCGACTTGGTGCACTGTTTTATCCATTTCATTAATTTGTTTGGCTCCATTCATTGAATTTTCTCAAACATGGATCTTAATTATTAATATAGTGGCAGTTGGAATACTGTTCTTTTATGCACCAAGGAACTTTAAAGGGTACGCAAGAATTCCAGAGAAGTACTATCCCATTCTCAAGATAGTTGCTGTCCTTATCGGTGGAAGTAATTTTTATTGGCAAGATCCAACATTAGCGGCAATTCTAGTTTTACAATCCATATTGCTCATACCTAAAGAGAAGGGAGGGGAAGGACGATGAAGAAAAAATTATTGGTCCCAATTGCAAAGCTCCTAGGTTTGTTTGCAGTTGTATTCGTTAGTACTGCTTGCCTGTGGATTATGCACCGTCCAGAAGTGCCAGAAGAATTAAGATAACAATAATCTGAGGTAGAAGGAGATGAAATCATGACACAACAAATCCGATTATTGGATCGTGATGGGAATCCATGTACTGTAAATATTGAGGATTTAATCACGATAAAACCGACGTCGGATGGTCCTGTGTTCTACACGAAGGACGGCATGTATTTCTATCCGACCACATTGGATGAATTGCTTATCTTGTTTAAGGAAATAGGGTTCGAGCGTCTAGATCGAACGAACTTGGTTAATTTGAACCACGTTAAGGCTTTTGATCCTAAAGCTCGAAAGGTTTACTTTGAACAACCATGGAGTAAAGACAGCAAGTTTGCTACCGTTTCGGAAGCGAATATGAATAAAGTGGAACATCTGGCTAAAGAAGAAAATGCGAAGTACAAAGCATTTCCAAGACCATCCTTGTTCTGGAAAAAGTGAATCATATAGGTATACGGAATCATGAGCCAAACCTCCAAGGTTTGGTTTTTTCATGCTATTAACATAGATGTAACCTATAAAGTTTATAAATTTTATATATTTAACTTATAAGTGCCGACGTGATATAACAAGGATAATAACAATACTAAGGGAGATGATCGTAAATGGTGGATGCTAATGGGAAACAGAAGGTACATTGGAATGCAGATGGTTATGATGAATCGATGAGCTTTGTATCTGAGTACGGTGAGGGTATCATGAAAATGCTTAATCCTCAAAGGGGAGAAGCGATAGTTGATTTCGGATGTGGAACAGGGGATTTGGCAGCGCAAATTGCCGCTGAGGGAGCGAAAGTGAATGGCATAGATATTTCCCCGGAAATGATCGAAAAAGCGCGAAATAAATATCCTCACCTCAGCTTTCATTGTACGGACGGAATGCGCTGGGTACCGGAGCAAACCTATGATGCAGTATTCAGTAATGCCGCATTACATTGGATGAAGGATGAAAAAGCAGCAGTCTCTAGCATGACTGCTGCACTCAGAAGCGGTGGGAGGTTAATTGCAGAGTTTGGAGGACATCGTAATATAGAAGCAATTATTAGCGCGGTTAAGGAGACATTAATCAATCACAACCGTGAGGATGCATTTTTGATGCCATGGTATTTTCCGACAATCGGACAATATTCTTCATTGCTTGAGCTATTTGGAATGGAAGTACGAAGTGCTCAGCTATTTGATCGACCGACTCGACTTGAGAATGGGGAGAAAGGAATGCAAGTTTGGTTAGAGATGTTCGGATCAGCAATGTTCCCACAAGCGACGGTGGCAGAATCAGAAGATTGGATCGCCGAGGCTGTTGAACGATTGAAGGAGAAACAATATGCGCAAGGGACATGGATTGCAGATTATCGGCGAATACGAATATCTGCGATTAAATTGTAAATGGCTTTAGCACAATGGGATATAAATAACACTTTTTAGATCATTGACTTAGTCCATCAATTCAGGGAGAATGGGAACATCTTAGCTTAGTTGGGACGGTATAACATCATGAAACTTCTTAAAAGCTGGTATGGAATTCTAATACTAGCACTACCATCTTTATTTGCATTTGCAACACAAACCTTAACGGGTACGATAAACCTAATCATGGTAGGCGATCTTGGCTTTATAGTCATTGCCGTGGTTGGGGTTTCGAACATAATTATGTACAATGTGTTTGCGATTTTCTCGGGCATAGGTCATTCCGTTAATTACTTGGTCGCTCAGAATTTTGGTAATAATGATATGAAAAAAGGGATGCAGAGAACCTATCTGGCGCTTTTCGTCAGCTTTGGAGTAGCCCTTCTCATTGCTTTAGCCGGATGGCTAGCTGCTGATAGCGTTCTGAGATTAACCGGGGGATCAGAGGAATTGCTATCTACCGGTAACGAGTATTTAGAGCTACGGTTCTATGCAATGGCATTCGGTATTATTAGCTTCGTGTTTCATGGCTTCTTCCGTGGAGTTGGAGACACCAAAACATCCATGATTGTTTCCATTTTTGCAAATGTGCTAATGATTGGATTAACTTATGGGCTTACTTACGGTCACTGGGGCTTGCCTCAAATGGGATTGATAGGCGCTGGTTATGCGTTGCTGATTGGTGAATCGCTTCAGCTTCTCGTCTGTTTGATCGTATTCTGGGGGCCGATGCATAAGCGTTATCATACGAGATCGTTGCCAAAGCCAGATTTGCAGGAGTTAAAGCTTATTACACGTGAGAGCGGGAAGCTTGGCTTACAGGAATTTTCTATGAGCATTTCTATGTACATTTTCACGATATTCGTCTTGAGGCTTGGTGATCTTGCAGCAGCGGCTAACGAGGTGGCTTTGAGCGTTATGTCATTTGGGTTTATGCCGGCATTTGCGTTCGGATCTACTGCAACGATCTTGGTCGGTCAAGAGATTGGTCAAAGAAGACCGAAGCTAGCGAAAGCAGCGGGTACGAACACGGCGATACTCGGAACTATTTTCCTGATTGCTTTAGGAACTGCTGAACTAATATGGGCTGTCCCAATTGCGAAAATGTATAGTGATGACCCGGGAGTATATGAATTGGCCGCTTATCTTATTCAGATTTCAGCTTATTTGCAGCTCTTTGACGGGTTCTACAATTTCTACGCAGGCGGGTTGAGGGGAATAGGGGATACAACTTTCTTGATGAGAGCCTCGTTCGTGTTAAGTATCTTTATGTTCATTCCTTTAACCTATTTGTTCGTTATGGTTTTCGAATGGGGCAGCATAGGGGCTTGGCTTGCGCTGTATTCCTTCTTAGTCGCACTGGGAGTGGCGGTTATGATTCGTTATTACCGAACAGATTTCAACTCCGTAAGATTGACAGAAGCGCACGGGTAAAAAATAAAAAAACAGCTGAGATAAAAAAACAGGCCGTTCTCCACTGGAGAGCGGCCTGTTTTGAAGACTGATAATTAACCGTTTACGATTTCGCCACCATTGACATGCAAAACCTGACCAGCCATATAGGAGGAGTCTTCACTAGCTAAGTATACATAAGCCGGGGCGAGCTCGTCTGGCTGACCTGCACGTTTCATTGGAGTATCCGCTCCAAACTTGGCTACCTTCTGCTCATCAAAAGTCGAAGGGATGAGTGGTGTCCAGATAGGCCCTGGTGCTACGGCGTTTACGCGAATACCTTGTCCAATAAGATTAAGAGCGAGTGAGCGAGTAAAAGCAACCTGCGCTCCTTTCGAAGAGGAATAGTCCAGCAGTGTTGGATTACCGCGATAGGCTGTTATCGAAGTCGTATTAATAATCGTTGAGCCGGCGGACAGATGAGGAATCGCTGCTTGAGATAGATAGAACATGCCGAATACATTGGTTCGAAATGTTCTTTCCAGTTGGTCAGGGGTAATTTGCTCAAGCTTGTCCTGTGGATGCTGTTCAGCTGCATTGTTAACTAGGATGTCTAGGCGCCCTAGTTCATTAACAGTCTGATCAACGGCTCTTGTACAAAATGCATTATCACCGATATCTCCTTTAATGAGCAGGCATCGCCGACCTTCGGCTTCAATTTGCCGTTTAGTTTCTTCTGCGTCGACATCTTCATTTAAATAAACAACGGCTACATTTGCGCCTTCTTTGGCATAGATGATGGAAACTGCACGTCCAATTCCGCTGTCTCCTCCGCTAACGAGTGCGACTTTACCCTGCAATTTACCTGAAGGGCGATATAAAGGAGACTCGGATTCAGGTCGGGGATTCATGCTTTGTTCTATACCGGGCTGTTGGTTCTGGTGCTGCGGAGGAAAAGATGTCGGACGCTGAGGCTCACTGTTAGTGTTGGCGAACTGATTTTTTTGAGCATTCGTCATTTTTAACACACTCCCTTCTATATATAGGTAGGTTAAACCAATCGTCCAATACTTACACATTTTGAATTGAAAAAAGCAATCCGTTTGGCGGACTGCTTTTTCTGGCTTATGATCTATGGGGGAAGTCTGGAATATCTTAAACTGAGGTGTCACTTATCAGTTCACGTGCAGTAAATGATTTCAATATTTTCCCCTGTAACACAAAATTAATTTGTTCTTGACCTTCAATGATTCGCGAATACGCTTTATCCCCTAACAGCAAGGTTTTTGCCCAACTTCTTAATAATCTGTCCCTTTGTATTTCATCTTTAGGAAGAAAGTCCTCCTGCAGTTGAATCCCAAACGTGAATTGATCTGAATTCTCCTCTGTTACACTTTCATAAAAAACTTCTTTACCTTCTTTGTCTGAATATCCCGCAAAATAATTCAATTCGCTTTGTTTTATAAGATTGTATCGGTCTACCTTAAAAAGTTCTTCAAAAAAAGCTAATGAGTAGAAATGAATGGAATAAATATCAGTATGCTGATGAGGGTAACTGCCTTTAAAAGATTCTTTAGTAGAACCGTCTTCAAGCGTCGTGAAGATAATCAATGCATGGTCCTCATAATTCTGATCAATGGAGGTAGAATTTTTAAATAGCGTTTCTTCAATAACTAAGTGCTGTTTGTCGACATACTTGGTTGTATAGGTACTGATAATTCTTGTTCCCGTTTCAGAAGGGAGTTCAATGATTAAGTCCAAATTGGCATTGGATGTAATATTAAAGGAATACCTCTCAATAACTTTCCCGCCTAAACGAATCGATTCACTTCTTAACCAATCGTCCACCTCTGTTAAGGGTTTAGTTACCTCATACTCGTACAGTATATAAGATGCATCGGCATCAGAATGATTAAGCTCCCTCAATGGTAGAGACCAGGACTGTAAGGCGTAATCTTTGAATGTTACATTTTCAACCTTAGTAGGAGTCGATGATGGAACTGGAGTTGTAGCGGGAGTAATTTGGGACGATGGTACATCGGGAGAAGCTGTATTACCCTTGCCAGCACAACCCGTTAAAGCTATCAATACTATTCCTATTAATGCTATTCTATTCATCTCAGTATTCCCCCTAATTTATTTCCATCATTGTCAAATATATATGATTACCCATTATTATACATTGAAAATAGAAAAAATGGCGGCCAATGTGGTCGCCATTGTTGAAAGGATATGAGTTAAACAACTTTCCAATGCCTTTATAGGTGAAACACTGCTAATAATCGGGTAATACTGTTGATAATGAACGATGAAAATTAGCAACGATCCGTTTGATCATGATACAATTAGTAAAAGTTCACACGCAAAATCAGAAGGAGGTCGAACATTGTGTCAAATCCAGATGAGAAGAAAATTCATACCTATCAAGATTGGCTGACATGGGACGGAACGTGGGAGTTAATTAACGGCAAAGCCTATACTATGTCTCCAGCTCCGACCTCATTGCATCAATTTATTGTAGGAGAGCTTCATTTCGCCCTACGGAATTTCTTCCAGAATCGGAGCTGCTATGTGTTCGTTTCTCCATTTGATGTGTTCTTCAGTGAGAGTGAAGATTATCAGTCACTTGATCACGTAACGCAGCCCGATCTCTCAGTCGTTTGCTCGAAGGAACAAATATCCAAGAATGGCTGTTATGGTTCACCGACCATAATCATCGAAGTGCTGTCACCATCCACTGCATTGAAGGACTTTAATGAGAAGTTCAACTTATATCAAAAGCATGGGGTACAGGAATATTGGATTGTCGATCCTGGGAATCGAACGGTTCATGTATATGCTCTGCAGGATGGCAGTTACCAAGTGCGTCATTTATATACGGAGCAGGAAACGGTCCAATCCATCGTCTTTAAAGATTTACAAGTGCCTATGAACACGCTATTCAGTCTATAATAACAAATACAATAAGCCGGCGAGATACACTCTCGACCGGTTATTTTTTGTTCCCCGAGAACAAAGCACCCTTACGAAACGAAGCCCAGCCTTCGTTCATGACTGCGATAAGGTGCACATAGTTTGAAAAGAGTAGCATATGTTCTTTCTCAACTTGTTCATTTTGATGACGCAGCAAAATGTATTGAAAAGGTAGCGGAGATTTATATTACAAGGTTGGGGAACCTGAGAGAGGCTTACATGTGTTATGCGCTCGCAAAAGATTATTACGGTGATGCGGGATGTTGGGCTTTCATTTCAAAAGGAAATGAATACAAAGCGAAGTTTCAATAATGTAAACACAAAAGGACATTCCGAGTAATGGTCGGATTGCCCTTTTGTGTTTTGAATTAGTATCACACACTCTTCCGACTAGTCTTCTTGCCATCACAGCTGAATAGTATTTTTTTATCGTCAGAGATTGTCTCTAAGTGAACCTGTTTGCCCCATAGCTGAACCAGATAAGGGAGAGTGCGCTCAATATACTTGAGATCCAGCTCAGTTCCTTCAAACCTGTGGGTAATGTAAAGCTCACCGTTGCGCTGGAAGTCCCCATCGGTCACCTCTAAGTAGGGGTAACCACCGTTAACCCGAGAGTAAACAAGCTGATCGCGTATCGTTTCCCACGTTTTATCGGTAATTTTCCACTCCTGCCCCTTCTTCTCGAAAATATAGAGATCCAGCTCCTCCGTTAGCTCCTTGGTCAAGTAATTACGCAGGAAGGAGGGATCTGAATCAACCTCCCGAACCTCGAAAATCTTTTCTTGCCCGAATCTCTTCTCAATGTCCTCGAAGATCTTTAATCCGAGATAATAAGGATTTAAAGAGTGACGTGACGGTTGAACAACCGCGGAATTAAGCTTGGCATATTCGATAGTCTCTTCACTCGTAAGCGGAAGCTCACGCATGATTTTCTGGTGCCAGTAGGAAGCCCAGCCTTCGTTGCGCTGAGGTGCTTAATCTAAAAGAAGGAAACAGAGGTTTTTGTGTCGAATAATGTAAAAATATACAGGGTGAGGGGGAGAAGCGCAAATGAGCGTTAATTTTAGCAAAGGATCTGAGTGGAGAAGATGGGACCTTCACGTACATACCCCAGAGTCCTATCAACAGAAATTCGGTGAAAACTGGGAAATTTACGTTGATGCTCTAAAGGACAAAGCTGTGTTACACGATGTAGAAGTAGTTGGCATTACTGATTATTTTTCTGTCGATGGTTATGACAAACTAAAAAGAGAATTTGCAAATGGTGAAACTTATTTGTCATTGTCAAACGGAAAAAAATTGTTCTTGATGCCCTGCATTGAATTAAGAATTGATGCGTTTGACACACGTGAGAATTCAATCAATTTGCATTTGGTATTTAACCCCAAACTAGAAGCGATAACAATAAAAAGTGCACTCCTCGATAATTTGAATGTAAAGTACCAAGATAATACTTTGAAGTGTAAACATGAAGATCTAATAAAGATTGGTTATGCTGAAGCCCATGGAGGTTCATTTCAGATTAATTTGGATTTAACACAAATTGATTTGACTGACCAAAAAAAATATAAAAAAGTGGCACTTGATATGATTACTATCTCTATGGAAAATTTAAAGGAAATTATGTCTAATAGTGGAATATCGAGAGATGATTACGTTATTTTAGTTGCGTATAAAGGACATGGTTCTTTAAGCAATATGCCATGGAGTGATCAGAATAATTTCACGGGTCGGTTAGGTAACATCAAACAGACCCTGTTAAACCAAGCAGATATGTGTTTTACTCATAACTCAGCAGATATAAATTTTCTTTTAGGTAAATCAACACATGCGCCTGTAGAAATGTTTCATAGACGGTTCCGATCATTAAAACCTAGTATTTGGGGTTCAGATGCTCATGATTTAAATAATCTATTTCATCCTTCAAATGGAGCTAGTCAACACTATACTTGGATTAAAGCTGATCCTACATTCGAAGGCTTGAAACAAATTGTTAATGAACCCGAAGAAAGAGTATTTATCGGTATCAAACCACCAAAGTTAAAAAACGTTCTTGACAAAAGGACAAAATATCTACGATCTATAGAGATTAGAAAAAAACCTGGTTCTATGCTAGTCGAAACTTGGTTTGATAATGAACTTCAACTTAATCCAGGATTAGTAGCTGTAATTGGCAATAAAGGCAGTGGGAAAAGCGCCTTGGCTGACATACTCGGCTTATTGGGTGACACCTCTCATAGTTCATCCTTTTCTTTTTTGACGGAAAGTAGATTTAAGCAGAAAAAGGATAATAAAGCAATTAATTATGAAGGAACATTGATTTGGGAAGATGATACAAATATTAAGAAAAGTTTGAACGATTCAATTAATTCAACTTCTGTTGAACGGATTAGATATATACCTCAAAATTATTTTGAAATAATTTGTAATGAAATGGCTAGTGGAGAAAAGAGTGTGTTTGACTCCGAATTAAAAAAGGTGATTTTTCAATATGTTTCAGAAATTGATAAATTAAATAAAGAATCATTGGACGGCCTAATCACGTATAAGACAATTGAACTAAGAGAGTCTGTTCAACTTCTAAAAGTTGAGATTGGTAAGTTGAACTCTGAGGTTGTTGATCTAGAGAATAGGGCATCGACCAAGTTTATTTCTAGTTTACAAAGTCAACTAAAAATCAAGCAAAGTGAATTAGTTTCCCATGAAACAGCAATTCCTAAAGAGGTCATCAAACCAAATATTGATCCAATAATTGAAAGCTCAATATTAGCTAAGCAAAGTGAATTAAAGGAAATTGACAATTCAATAAATGTTTTAAGGACTTCTTTGTCAACAAATGAATTAGCTATCGCAAGTAGTGATAAACTATTGAATAAAGTTACAAATATTCAAACGAGACTAGAAAGTTTCAAAAAAGAATGTCAAGAAGAAATGGATATTTTGGGAATTCAATTTGAGGATGTTTTTAATTTTGTAATACAAGAAGAACCCATTAGTACAAAGAAAGCAGCGTTAATGCAAATAAAGCAACAAATTATGGAGAAGTTAGACCCTGAGATTGAGACATCATTGCTGAAACAAAAAAATACAATTGAAAATGAAATTTCTATTTTCCAAGATCAATTGGATGCACCAAATAGGGATTATCAACTGTATTTAAATGACTTGAATAAATGGATTGAGGCTAAACAAGCCATTACTGGTGAAATCGATGTTCTAGGATCATTAAAATATTTAGAAGCAAAATTGGAGGAAATCAATTTAATTCCAGCAACATTACAACATCTAAGCCAAAATCGAAATGAATCATTGAAGAAAGTTTACACTAAGATCAAGGAAGAGGTTCTTTTGTATCAGAATTTATACGGACCTATTCAAGATATTATCCAGACCAACGTAATACTTAAAGAATCACTAAAATTAAGATTTGAAGTTAGTGTTACAATAAGTAATTCTTTCCAAGATAACTTTTTAAAGCGATTAAATAGACGAGCAAAAGGGTCATTTAATGGAGTTAACGAAGGAGATCAAGTGTTAAGAAATTTAATTGATCGCTTCGAATACAACACTGAAGAAGGTGTTCTTGGATTAATTAATGAATTAATCAGTCACCTTCAATTTGATAGACGTTTTGACGACCCTCCAAAAATGGAGATAGAAGAGCAGTTACGCCAAGGTGAATCCGTACAAGAATTGTACGATTTTATTTTTTCGCTTTCATATCTTGAGCCCAAATATTTATTGAAATTAAATGACAAGGAGCTATCTGAATTATCGCCAGGGGAAAGAGGAATAATCCTGTTAATTTTTTATCTATTATTGGACAAAGATGATATTCCACTTGTCATTGATCAGCCAGAGGATAATCTTGATAATCAGACTGTGTATAATCTCTTGGTACCATGTATTCGTGAGGCTAAAAACTCCAGACAAATTTTCATTGTTACTCATAATCCTAATTTAGCAGTTGTTTGTGATGCCGAGCAGGTTATTTATGCCTCAATAGATAAAACGAATGGAAATCAAATGATATACGAATCTGGTTCGATTGAAAACCCCAACATCAACAGACGACTTGTAGATGTATTAGAGGGTACTAGACCTGCATTTAATAATAGAGATGCCAAATATTTACCGGATATAGTCACAATCTGAATTACAAACATCCCTCAGTTAGAATTGCTGAGGGATGTTTGTAATATATAAATTCGTTAACGGTTGAAAAAGTGTTTCTTTGTCACAAAGAATTACCGGAATCTGGTTAGATGCTATAAATATTTTGATTTTTTGCTTACCATGCTGATTGTCATATAGACATTCTTCATTATGGCAAATAATAAAATCACAATCGTGAGCAACGGTCCATTTCATTAAGTCTAATAACCGTCTACGGGTAACGAATAAGTCATTCAATAATAAGTAGTTTTTAGTATCAACGAATTTTTTGAGTATTTTTGAATTATAACTAGTAGCGAGATTTGTTGCCTTTTGAATTTGCTGTTCAAGCGTAATATTTTCATTATTTTGAATGCCATAAAATACTCCCTTTTTACTTGATCCTAAGATCATATCTAAATGCATATTCTCATCCTCCCTGCTTCTTAAGAACATGTCTATGATTAGATACTATCAACTAGACATTAAGCTTACCTTTTTAACACTCCAACGACCGAGATAGTCTAGTAGATTGCTAAGAAAGAAGTTTGTTTTGTACATTTTTAGATTCGCCAGTCTTTCTCTTCTCATAGATCCACCCAGGTTTCTTTCCATTCATCTAAGCTCAAGATGGGATCTATTAAATCACTTTTTACCATCATCCAGTTATCGATTGGAGTTATCGAGTTTCTAGAGCCTGCGGGCTTGCGATGATGAGTAATGTAGTAAATAAAGGGAATTGAACAAATAAGGGATCGTATCATTATTGGGAGCTCTAAAACAATAATGTAAACACAAAAGGACATTCCGAGTAATGGTCGAATTGCCCTTTTGTGTTTTGAATTAGTATCACACACTCTTCCGACTTGTCTTCTTGCCATCACAGCTGAATAGTATTTTTTTATCGTCAGAGATTGTCTCTAAGTGAACCTGTTTGCCCCATAGCTGAACCAAGTAAGGGAGAGTGCGCTCAATATACTTGAGATCAAGCTCAGTACCTTCAAACCTGTGGGTAATGTAAAGCTCACCGTTGCGCTGGAAGTCCCCATCGGTCACCTCTAAGTAGGGATATCCGCCATTAACCCGAGAGTAAACAAGCTGATCGCGTATCGTTTCCCACGTTTTATCGGTAATTTTCCACTCCTGCCCCTTCTTTTCGAAAATATACAGATCCAGCTCCTCCGTTAGCTCCTTGGTCAAGTAATTGCGCAGGAAGGAGGGATCAGATTCAACCTCCCGAACCTCGAAAATCTTTTCTTGCCCAAATCTCTTCTCAATGTCCTCGAAGATCTTTAGTCCGAGATAATAAGGATTTAAGGAGTGACGCGACGGTTGAACAACCGCGGAATTGAGCTTGGCATACTCGATAGTCTCTTCGCTCGTAAGCGGCAGCTCGCGCATGATTTTCTGGTGCCAGTAGGAAGCCCAGCCTTCGTTCATGATTTTAGTCTCAATCTGTGGCCAGAAATAAAGCATTTCCTCGCGTAGAATACTCATAATGTCACGTTGCCAATCCTCCATAGCGGGAGAAAACTCTTGAATGAACCAGACGATGTCTTTCTCCGGATTCAGTGGGAATTTGCGAGCTTCGGCTACTTCGTCAGCGTTATTTTTGGTAGGATTAGTGGTCTCAAAGCTCTCCAGATCCCAGAGATCTTCATAAGGGGAAGCAGGTCGGCTGTTGCCTTTGTCCTTCGATTTATCGCGCCTTAGCTGGAGCTCCATATAATGCTTTTTGTCGAGACCATAGGGCTTAAAGAGACTAGGATCAACATGCTCCTGAATGGCCATGACCGCATCAAGGAAACGCTCCACCTGAGCGGTACCATGTTCAACCTCATACTGGCTGATTCTTTCGGCTGCTGCTGACATGCTTTCCACCATATTACGATTAGATATAGAGAAACGAGCGTTGTTCTTGAAAAAATCGCAATGAGCAAGCACGTGAGCGACGATGAGCTTATTTTGCACCAACGAATTACCGTCAAGCAGGAAGGCATAGCAGGGGTTTGAGTTAATGACGAGCTCATATATTTTGCTGAGACCAAGATCGTATTGCATTTTCATCTTATTGAAGGTTTTTCCGAAGCTCCAATGGCTGAAGCGTGTCGGCATCCCATATGCACCGAAAGTATAAATAATGTCCGATGGGCAAATTTCATAACGCATGGGGTAGAAGTCCAGTCCGAATTGTTCGGCAATTAACGTAATATCTGAAATGGCGACTTCTAAATCCCGTTGTTCCTCATCACGTGGCATATCAAGCTGAGCCCCCTATTATAAACAAAGATTCCACCACATTATGTATATGAGGGAACTAGCGGGAGTGTGATGATAATTTAATTATCTGTAATTTAATGCATCCAGTAAAGGGACTTATGAGGGGTTGAAATGTTGAGAAGGAGAGGAGTAGGAAACTTTAAGCCTATGGGAAAGGTCTAAACCGGAAGCAAGAGATTATCTACTAGCTAGTATGGCTTTTGATCGTCATCATTTATTTTTTATGTATGATTTCAGACAACAGAACGGCAAATTCCTCTTCGTTGTCACTGTAGGTTGAGATGGCTTCCTGCCGGTCCTTTTCCGCTTGGGAAAGCTGATAGATGACGTCGGCATCATTGAAAATAAAAGTGGTAAGTAATAAACGACCTAGATTTTCAATTTTCATATTTCATTACACCTCGTAATCCTTCAAGTGTGTGAATTTCCATTGTACATTTGACATGTGAGATACGTTAGGATTTGTAGCTTAGCATATTGATCGGGATAAATTTTACGAACTTCTCCAAATAAATAGCTATTTCTAGTTTACCAGAATATAAGTTTCAACAGTAATGATACTCCCTAGTCTGTAGAAGAATAATCCACAAACTAGGCACGATGAAACCGAAAAAATTTAGTAGATGTTACAGCAAGATTTCGGGAGGGGCAGCCTTATAATTACATCTTTATCTTGTCGAACATCTTCCCGACTCAGTGCCGACTTGTTACAGACTAAAGACTTATTATGTTATAATTCAAAGGTAAAGGAGAGTGAAGATCATGCAATTTAGTCTAAAAGGTCCTGATGGAACGGTCATTGTGTCTTATCGTAAAGACCGCAAAGAATTCATTCGTATAGCAGGCAGCGAATATGAAGTTTATAATCCTGTTTTTGATCTGGATTCAGACCCCGAAATTAGACAGATGATCGAAGCTTCTGAGAAAGACATTAAGCAAGGAAAAGTATATTCTACAGATGAGATGGTTGAAGCGATAAAGCGTGGTGAGTTGTAATTGATCGTTCAATGGACCGAAACAGCAAGACTTCGATTCCAACAAATTAAGAGCGATCATTACACACAACAAGAAACGATTGAATATAAGATCAATCTAATTCGTCGGGTGGAAGAAAAAGTAGTCAGTATGGGAACAATAATGCCATCGCGTGAATATCGCAATACCTATTATTGCTTAGTCGATCGTTATGTCGTGTCCTATAAAGCGTTGGATCAGGGCGAGCGATATTTGATTACTTCTTTCAAACACGGAGCAATGAAACGCAATCTTAAATATTAATTGGAAGCCGCTTCAAATACATGAGTCGTTTTTTTTATGCACTAAAAACAACAGCCACATGGAGAGTAACAACTCCACGTGGCTGTTGTTTTATTAGTAAAAGAGGAATGGTGCTTCTTCAAATACAGGTTTCGCACATATTTATTTGATAACAATAGGTTATTGAGTTAGGGTTTCTGAGAGCTCTTTTTTCTGTGATATAATAATGAAATCAAACTGGTTTTTCGTGTAGGGAAAGGAAGAGAGTGTGTTGAGTAGCAATCAAACACCTCGTGACGAGGAAGAAAAGCGGCTGCTTACCGTGCTTGAGCAGGTAAGTCGGCGGATGCGCAAGGAAATGGCATTACTCGGAGATCGGCGCGGAGATGTAGTCGGAATCCGCCAAGAATTCTGGGATGATGTGAGGATGAACTTCTCGGACTCCACTGAGGTCGGGGAGACATGGAGTAGTATCGTACAGCAGGCTGAACTGCTTGCAGAACGTGAACGTAGCCATAGGGTTGCGTCGGAAGCTGTTGAACGACTAACTAAACAGTTTGACTCCCCGTACTTTGCCCGGATTGATTTCGCAGAGACAGGTATGGAGTCAGAAATTATATATATTGGTCGTGCTTCTCTCGTTGGAGAGGATGGCGAAACCTTCTACGTATACGATTGGCGTGCCCCTGTATCTAGTTTGTTCTATGATCAGGAGCCGGGACCTGCTGCTTACCGCGTTCCAGATGGGAAAATGGAAGGCGAGCTACAGCTAAAGCGTCAGTTCGTCATTCGCGGTGGACAATTAAAGCTTATGTTCGATACTTCTGAGACTGTAGGGGACGAAATCCTACAGGCCGTATTATCCGAAGGCTCGGATACCTCGATGAAAAGCATTGTTGCAACGATACAGAAGGAGCAAAACTGGATCATCCGAGACGAGAAGCATAAGCTGCTCGTAGTGCAGGGAGCGGCAGGAAGCGGGAAAACGTCAGCAGCACTGCAGCGGATTGCTTATTTGCTATACCGTTATCGGGAGACGTTAGGCCCTGATCAGATTATTCTTTTCTCCCCAAATCCTGTGTTCAAGGGATATATATCCAACGTATTGCCTGATCTAGGCGAAGCGAATATGCGGCAAATGACTTTCCGTGAGCTGATCGAAGCTCGCTTGGGCCGCAGATTCGAGGTAGAGGATTTATTCTCGCAGACAGAGGCATTGGCTGCTGCTGATGGGACCGCAGAGGGAGAAGCTCGGGAGAGTTCTGTTAGGTACAAGGGCTCCGAGCATTTCTTTATTACGGTTGAAAATTATTTGAAACGACTTGAGCTGGACGGAGCGCGGTTTCGTCCTTTACGATTCCGCAGCATGACGATTGTCTCCGCGGAGGAGATGTCACAGCAATTTTACGGCATTCGTGCAGCTGATGGTTTTGGCAATCGGGCTGCGGGATTACGAAGATGGCTTCTAGAACGTTTAAGAACCTGGATTGACTCTCAGATGAATGAGCCTTGGTTGGAGGAGGCTGCTGAGCTTGTAGATAGTGAGGATATCCAGCGAGCTTATGTTGATGTGAGACGGAGTGGCGGCTTCCATGAAGAGGTGTTCGATGATGAGGAGCAAATGAGCATTAGGCTAAGGCGAAGAGTTGCAGAGGAAACTTTGGCTCCGCTTATTAAAGCGGTTCGAAGCTACCGCTTTCTGGATGCTGTAGCCACTTATCGTGAATTGTTCGAGAGCCGGACACTGTTCACAGCTTGCTCTCCTGATGGTAAGCTGCCAACGGGATGGGAATGGATGCTGCAACGAGTAGAAGAGACAATGGGGCGCAAGGTAATCGATCATGAGGATGCTACACCGCTCATGTATGTCTCGGAAGCATTAGAAGGCTTCCGCCGAGTAGAAGGCGATATTCAGCATGTATTCGTCGATGAAGCGCAGGATTATTCGCCATTCCAAGCTGCCTATCTGCGTCGGCGTTATCCGCGGGCCCGAATGACCGTGCTTGGGGATTTCAACCAAGCGATTTACATTCAGTCCCAGGCAAATGGCGGATTCGGCGGATGGACCCGGCTAATGGCACCAGAAGCGACCTCTGTTCTACGCTTGACGACAAGCTACCGTTCGACTGAGCCTATCGTTGAGTATACGAAGGGCATATTGGCAGCAGAGGATGCGGTTGGCATCATTCCTTTCCACAGGAAAGGAGAAGCACCACGTGTAATAGCATGCAAGGATAACGGGCAGCTCAGTGAGCAAATTGCAGCAAGCATTAACGAATTGCTGGCACAAGGGTACGGAACAATTGGGGTCATTTCCAAGACAGCGTACGAATCCGGTAACGCCTCAGCCTTACTGAAGGAGCTGCTGCCGGATGATGTTCCAGTTACTCTTGTAACTGGTGGCTCTGCTGAATTGCCGAAGGGTGTGTCAGTGCTACCGTCTTACTTGGCCAAAGGGATCGAGTTCGACGCCGTACTCGTATGGGATGCTTCCGAAGTGCGTTATGGCAAAGAGAAGGATCGTAAGCTTCTTTACACCGTATGCACTCGCGCCTTGCACATTCTGTACATTTTTCACACAGGGACTGTTTCTCCGTGGCTTCCGAAGCCATAATGTTGCGAGCCAATGGCTCTATTTTACCAGTAGAGAATTGCCCCAATGTAGGGTTGTCAGGGAGGTCGAAATGAATTCAGCAGCGATAGAGGCTTTACGTACTTATTACGGTTATGACCAGTTTCGTGCGGGACAAAATACATTAATTGAAGCTATTCTTGAAGGTAAAGATGTTCTAGGCATCATGCCGACAGGAGCGGGGAAATCAATTTGTTATCAAATCCCTGCGATATTACTGCCAGGGGTTACTTTAGTTGTCTCGCCGCTCATTTCACTCATGAAGGATCAGGTCGATGCGCTGAATTCGGCGGGTATCGAGGCAACGTTCATTAATAGCTCGCTTTCTGTAAAAGAAACGAACGAGCGAATGAGGCATGTGGCGGCAGGTCACTATAAGCTTCTTTATGTTGCTCCAGAAAGACTAGAGTCTGAGTACTTCCGCGAGATGGTGAGGCAGCTTGAAATACCGCTCATTGCTGTGGATGAAGCGCATTGCGTCTCACAGTGGGGACATGATTTTCGTCCGAGCTATATGACAATAACGAGCCTGCTGCGCGACATTGAGCCGCGTCCGGTTATGGCAGCATTTACAGCGACTGCAACAGATGTTGTCAAGGATGACATCGTTGGCCGGCTTAGATTGCGCGAGCCTGTTAGAGTTACAACTGGTTATGCTCGTGATAACTTGGCGCTAACCGTTGTTCGTAATGCAGATAAACGTGATTATGTAGCTAGGTTTATTCAGGCGCATCCCGATCAGGCAGGAATTATATATGCATCAACCCGCCGCGAGGTGGAAAGTGTTTTTTCTTTCATTCATTCTTTGAAAATACCTGTTGGAAAGTATCATGCAGGGCTCCCCGAAGAGGAGCGTGCACAAACTCAGGATGCCTTTCAGAAGGATGATGTGCAAATAATAGTGGCTACGAATGCATTCGGGATGGGGATAGACAAATCTAACGTCAGATTTGTTATTCACAACAATATGCCGAAAAATTTGGAGGCTTATTATCAGGAAGCGGGTCGCGCTGGTAGAGATGGCGATCCGGGGGAGTGTGTGCTGCTCTTCTCTCCGCAGGATGTCGTAACGCAGAAGTTTTTTATTGATCAAAGCGAGGCAGGCGAGGAACGGAAAAAGAACGATTATCGGCTGCTTAATGAGATGGTGCAGTTCGCGCATACCGAGGATTGCCTTCAGCAGACGATCGTTACCTATTTCGGCGAGCAGGACAGTAAGCCATGCGGAACATGCGCCAACTGTACAGATTCGCGGGAGCTGAAGGATGTCACGGAGGAAGCGAAGTATATTTTCGCTTGCGTGTCGGAGATGAAGCAACGCTTCGGAATAACCTTAACAGCTAAAGTACTGCGTGGCGCAAATGATGCGAAAATCCGGCAGTTTAACTTCGACCGCCTAAGAACATACGGATTGCTGAAACATATTCCTGAGAAGCAGCTTACGCAGCTCATTCATGCCTTTGTTGCGGATGGTTACTTGCGAATGTCGGATACGGCTTATCCTGTCATTCAATTGACGGAGAAAGTACTGGATGTGATGAAAGGAAAAGAACTCGTCCATCGCCGGATAGAACCGGAGGCTCCAGCTGTTACTCGTAGCAGTAAATCGCGTTATGGTAGCGGTTCTTCTACATCCTCAGATGCTGTGACCAATACCGAGCTATTTAATGCTCTTCGCCAGCTGCGTAAACGAATCGCGGACGCTGAAAACATGCCGCCTTTCGTTATTTTCCACGATGCTACGCTTCGAGAAATGTGCCAACAAATGCCTCGGACGGAGAATGCCATGCGGGCTGTTAAAGGAATCGGGGACGCGAAATATACGAAATATGGACATGCCTTCCTAGAGCTCATTAAGCAATATTAATTTATCTATTCTATAGAAAAGGGACTAACCACAGGGTCTTCTCAGACCTAGAGGGTTAGTCCCTTTTCTCATGCGCTGGAAAGTATGTATTTAAGCATATTTAATCTCAATCGGGACGATGCTCGCATGCTGGGGATACCATTTGGGTACTCCATACTTTTTCATGTACCCAAGCACGTTTAAGTCTTTCTCCACGCTTTGTTCCTCATTCATCTTCTCAAGCAGCTTCCAGCAGGCATAGACGTCGTTGAGGGAGCGGTGCGCACCTTCTAGCTCGATGCCGTAGCGATTGCACATTTCTTTCAAGTTATGCGGATATGTATGACGGGCACGTGAGATCGTTAGCGTATCCAGAAACGAGTTGTTAAAGGATCGGTTAGCTAGTCTCAGTAAAGTATGGTGTAGAAAGCTTAGGTCAAACATAGCGTTATGAGCGACAATCGTGCTATCACCAATTAGTCGATTCAGAATGCGAAAGGCTGTTTCTTCATCCATGCCATTCACGAGATCCGCAGAGGTAATGCCTGTAATCTCGGTTATTTTAGGGGGGAGATTGCCATCGAAACGAATAAGCGTATTAAATTGGCTGACGATTTCGCCACCATAGCAACGGATGGCAGCCATCTCGATAACCCGGTCGCGGGCGGGATCCAATCCACTCGTCTCAAAATCGAGCACAGTAATGTTATCCAGCTTCACTTCTTATTTTCTCTCCTATCCTATTAACTAGTTCAACTTAAATATAGCTCTGTAAGAATATACATTACCATAATTAACAATCTCTTTACACAGCACAGGCAACAGAGTTTACGCAGCATCGCTATACTAAGTAAAACTATTAGAATAGGGGTGTAAAGCTTGAATCATTTTAGCCAGAAGAGCATGTCTCTATTGTTATCTGTAGCTGTACTAGTAGGAACCCTGTTTACGGGAACTGCGGCCACCGCTGCTCCTACAGCTCCATCGCCAACTGCAGTGCCTGGTACGCCTTACGATGAGAATGGGGTATATGACGTAACAGTTCCCCATGTCATCATTAACCAAGTATATGGCGCTGGGTTAGTTGCAGATATTGGTAATGAATATTTTACACATGGGTTTATTGAATTGTACAATCCTACGAATATCGATATTAGCTTGAATGGTTGGTCTATCCACTATGCGGATCGTGGAAGCAATGCCATTTCTGGTCCTACGGGAGATTGGATGAAGCTGACTCTGGATTCCGCTGCTGTCATTAAAGCGCATTCTTCCTATCTCATTACCGGAGCACCGACAGGTGCAACACCTCCTCCAAAAATCGATTTGTCGATAAGCGATAAGCAGTGGAGTGACAGATATATTAATAATAAAGGTCTTAAGGTTGTTCTTACGAGCAACAGCGCAGATCTGATAGGTAAAAATCCATTCCTTACTAAATCCGCCGCTTATGTCGATATGCTAGGAACAGCTGCGAATGAAACAAAAAATGAAACTGACATTGACGGCTACGAGGGAATACAGTATAGCAATAGCTATCCTAAAGGAGATGGAGGCCCTTCTAAGAAGAAAGCACTCCGTCGCGTCAATTTCATAGATACGGATAACAATGCTGCTGATTTTGTTCCTGTTAACTATGAAGATGCGATCAAGCTCGCTAATTCAGCGCTGCTCGCTAGCATTAAGCCCCGTAAAGGAGCAGACAATGCGTGGTTTGTTCCACTTGGTATTAGCAACATAACATTACCTGCGGCAGCGATTGGTACTGCTTATTCCTATTCGGTTGCAGGCTCTGTATATGGCGGACATTCGCCTTATGACATTAGCGTATCCGGTTTACCTGCAGGTCTATCTTATAGCAATGGTAAAATAATTGGTTCGCCCTCAGTAGGGACTTCCGGAACGGTAACGGCTGTGCTTCAAGTAACGGATAGCCAATCTGTGTCCGTAAGCAAAGCATTAACACTGGCAGTAGCTCAAGCCATTGATAATCTCGTCATTACATCAACTAGCTTGCCAACGGCAACGATTGGCCAACCTTATTTGGTTAATGTATCGGTTACCGGGGGGAATGCCCCTTTAACTTTTACAGCGACGGGTTTACCTTCAGGACTCACGATAGATGCTGCAACTGGTCTGATTACAGGAATTCCGGCAGAGGGCAAGGCTGGAACGATAAAGGTAAAGGTTACGGTGACGGATAATGCCTCATTCGTAAAAACAGCAGATCTACCGCTCACTGTATCACCAGCAGTTATTAATTACGTAGATACACTTAACGTGACCAAAATCGGTGGATACTCCGTAGGCACAACGAATGCGGACGGTGGCGTCGCGGAAATCGTTAAATTTAACAAGGATAATGGAAAGTTTTATTTGGTAAACGGCTCCACTACTCCTCCAACCTTGGATATTGTTAGCTTAACTACTAGCTCTACCTTAACTAAGGATAAGAGTATTAATGTTCAGGAACTGTCAGAAAGAGGCGGTAATTTCACTTACGGAGATTTGACTAGTGTTGATATTAACACGACAGTGAAGCGGATTTCCGTCTCCGTTCAGGAGAAGGATTACTCTAAACCAGGTAAAATTCTTGTTTTAGATTATGAAGGAAACTTGATTAAATCATACAATGCCGGTGTACAACCAGATATGATCAAGACAACACCGGACGGTAGATATATACTGACGGCGGACGAAGGAGAGCCGCGCTTAGGTTCAGGCAATGGCATCGTGGATCCTGAGGGCTCTATTACTATCGTAGATACGGTAACGGACTCGGTTAGTTTGGTAAAGTTCAATAATCCTGCTGTTATTGACGATGATGTTCATGTTCGCGGACCGGCGGGTGCTGACGGGATGATTACAACGAAAGGCACGAAGGCGGATGCTATTCGTGATTTCGAACCCGAGTACATTGCTTTGTCGGGTGATTATAAGAAAGCTTATGTGTCCTTACAGGAGAACAATGCTATCGCTACGATCGATATTGTGAATAAGGTCGTCGTTTCCGTTAAATCTCTTGGGTTTAAGGATTTCAATCAAACTAAGAATGTCTTAGATTTAGTTAAGGATGGCGCAATTAAGCTGGAAAATGTACCTTTCAAAGGTATGTATATGCCTGACGGTATTGCGACACATACCATTAACGGTAAAACATACTTGTTCACGGCTAATGAAGGTGATGCTACGGAATGGCCTGTAGAGAAACCATTTACGAGAACAAGTGCAACGACTGTAGGGGCAATTAAGGGTAAGCTGGACCCTGATTCAGAAGCTGCTAAATTCCTAGCGGATAAAGCTAAGATATATGATAAGGTCGAGGTTCTAAGCGATATGGGTACGGATAGTATCTATATGTACGGTGGACGCTCATTCTCAATTTGGGATATTGATACATGGTCTCAAATCTATGACAGCGGAAGTGATTTTGAGAGAATAACGGCTGACCGTCATGCTCAGTACTTCAACGCGGGACACAATAATCTAGAGCTTGATAGCCGGAGCTCCAAGAAGGGACCGGAGCCTGAGGATATTAAGACAGGTAAAGTCGGTAGCAGAACCTTCGCATTCGTCGGTTTAGAGCGTATCGGCGGTATTATGACTTATGACGTTACAGATCCAGCTAATGCGACCTTTGCAAACTACATTAATACTCGTGAATTTAATAGCAGTAACGTGCTTGGAACGGACACAGGACCTGAGGGGATTGATTTTATTCCTGCAGTCGACAGTCCAACGGGTCTGCCATTGCTGTTAGTTGCCTATGAGGTCGGTGGGACAGTAGCGGTATTGCAGCTTAATGTGACGAAGGTAGAGCTGGACAAAAAGGTAATTTCTACGAAGGTTGGGAATGCTTCAACGAAGATCATTCCAACGGTCACACCGGTTGGAGGGGGAGCGGCCACGGTAACGTGGACTTCTTCTGATAAAGCAGTTGCCACTGTTGATGTTAATGGAAATGTAACCCCGGTATCTGCAGGAAAAGCTACGATAACGGCATTGAGTGCTGATGGGTATGGTGAAGCGCAGGCTAACGTAACGGTAACTGCGGCAACGAACGGTAGCGGTCCCGGGGCGGGTAACCCTGGAACAGGGAATAGCGGGAATGGGAATACTGAAACCCCTAAACCACCAGTAACTTCAGGTGAGGTCACTAAAGCTGTTGTAGAAATCAAAGCAACTAAGGATAAGTCAGGAGCAGCGGAAGCCACTTTCACAGCTAAGCAAATAGCTGAGATTCTTGAGGCATTGAACAAGGCAGCGGCAAATGGGAAAACAGCGATACTGGAGTTAAAAGCAATCGGCACTGGAGATGCAACACAAACAAACATCCACATTGCGGGAGATTCATTAGCTCAAATTATCGCCAGCCAAGTATCTGAGGTAGCGTTAGATGGTTCTATTGGCTCGGTAACTTTGGACAAAACGGCGCTTTCCAGCGTCTTAGCAGCATCGGGTAAGGATGAAGTAATCATCACGATCAAGAAAACGGATGCTTCATTGGTCACCAAGGATCTTTCTCAAGCATCTAAAGATGCCATAGCGGCCGCAATCGGGACTAAACCGGTATTTGATTTGACGGTTAAGGCAGGCGGGAAGCAGATCACAACCTTCGGCGGTGGATGGGTCACAGTAAGTGCACCATATACGCCATCAGCTAGTGAAGATGTACATGCAATTGTGATCTACTACATTTCCGACCTGGGTGAGTTGATCATGGTACCTAACGGTGTTTATGATTCTGCCACTGGAAAAGTAACCTTTAATGTGAAGCATTTCTCCAAATATGCAGTGGGCTATAACAAGCTAAGCTTTGGTGATACAGGTTCGAGCTTTGCTAAGGATTTTATTACTTATCTATCGGCTAGAAACATTATTGGCGGGGTAGGCGACAACAAATTTGCTCCGACGAATCGGATAACCCGTGCGGATATTACTGTTATTCTGGCTCGCATGGCGGGCGCCGATCTTAATAAGTACACGGGCTCTAGCTTCTCAGACGTGGATACCGGCGCCTATTATTCCAAGTCTGTAGAGTGGGCAGTTGAGCAAGGGATTGCGAGCGGGATTGGTTCTGGATTGTACAATCCGAAGGCTTACGTTACGCGTGAGCAGCTAGTAACAATGATTGCGCGTTATGCGGCAGTTATGAAGTTCAAGCTACCTAATCATGTGGAAGCTATATCCTTCTCTGATCAGAGTAAAGTACCTGCTTATGCAGTAAGTGCATTGAAGGCAGTGCAGCAAGCAGGAATAATAAGCGGTAAAGCATCCGCAGGACAATCAGGAATTTTCTTTGCTCCTAAGGATAATGCTACGCGTGAGGAAGCTGCAAAGATATTAGCAACGCTGATGCAGATTATGAATAAATAGACACCGTATAAGTTGAATTGCGGACCTAGCGAATATTGCTGGGTCCGTTTCTTTTTGTGGGATTGTAGTTTCATACATGTTAAATTCAACATAAAACAAATAAATAGAAGATAAATTTTTGGTTTTATGTTGACTAAGTTGTTTGTAAGCGCTTATAATTTTCCTGTGGAGATATAATACAACATAAAGCCAAAAATAGGGTGAAGCTTATGTCGCTGTCATTTGAGAAGAGAAAGAAAAAAATATTAGAGTACTTGAGCAGGGAAGGCAAGGTTGAGGTTGTTATCCTTGCCGATGAGTTCAATGTGTCTACTGAAACGATCAGACGTGATTTAGAGCGTTTGGATAGCGAAGGAAAGCTGAAGAAGATTTATGGGGGAGCAATCAAAGTTAGGGCGGATTCTTTAGAGCTCCCTTTTGATCAGAAAACCTTAATCAATGCGAACGAAAAGGCGGCAATCGGTAAATATGCGGCATCCATGATCAATAATGGGGACACCGTCATGCTTGGCAACGGCACGACAACAATGGAGATTATCCGGAATTTAGCGACTCACAAAGACGTTACTATTGTTACACACTCTGCTCCGGCGATGCTGCTCGCTATGGAGATTTTTCCGGGACGTATTATATTTATAGGCGGAGAAGTGAATAAGCACCAGCAGACGACATCAGGGCCACTTTCAGATATGATGTTAAACCAATTGAGAGTGAATAAAACGTTTATTTCCGCTGGTGGAGTTTCATTGTTAGACGGCATTACGGATTATGAGCTTTCGGAAGCAACGATTTCACGGAAAATGATGGATCGGGCAGATGAAACTATTTTTCTGGCTGATTCAACTAAGTTCGGTAAGGCTACATTCGCCAATATTTGCTCATTGGATGATGTCTATACTGTTATATCGGATAGTCAATGCACTGATGAATGGAAACAATATATGAAGGATAGAGATATTACAATACTCATCGCAGATAAGGAGGACTAGTAGTGAAAGTTGATTTTCATTTCCACCTAGAGGAAGGACCTTACTCCTTCGGCTGGCTGCAAAGAACAGCAAGAGCATTAGAAATCGTACCGCAAGAAATGAAAACAAGCAGTGAACGAAATACCTTGCCTTGGATGGAGCATACTTTAGATCGGTTGAAGCTACGGTTAGAAGAAGGCTGTTTCTCAGAGAGGTGGCTGGAAGCTTATTTCGTGCAAGGGCAGAAGAAGGGCATTCAACGATTCGGCATGGTAGACCATTTGTACCGGTTTGATGAATTCCGCGATTATTACGAGAAATATATTTTGATGGATGATAGCGAGCTCGGGCGATTACAGAGGTATTGGTACGACAGGGTTCGAATTGGTTCAATTGATGATTTCCTAAATGCCGCACGGAAAATGCAGGCTAAAGGCTATCCGTTATCCATTGGTGTAGAAGCCGATTATTTCCCAGGCGGGGAAGCGGAGCTTAAGGAATTACTTGATAAGTATGAGCTGGATTATGTTATTGGGAGCGTTCATTTTCTAAATGGCTGGGGCTTCGATAACCCTGAGACTAAAGAGACTTATGAGAGCAAGGATTTGCTTGATCTGTACAAACATTTATTTGAGCATGTGAAAAGCGCGGCAAACTCGGGTTTGTTCGATATCATTGCCCATCTTGATAATTTGAAGGTGTTTAATTATAGACCGGATGAGCAAGCGATGATTGGTCTGTATGATGATGTAGCTGCAGCTTTGAAAAAGGCAAATGTGGCGTCGGAAATTAATACGGGACTAGCTTATCGTTATCCGGTTAAGGAAATGTGCCCAAGCCCAACCTTCTTAAGTAAATTATATGAGCATGGAGTACCGATAACTCTCAGCTCCGATTCTCATTATCCTGATGATATAGGCACTCTGCTGGATGAGGCTATCGTTTTAGCGAAGCAAACCGGGTATAAGGAAATTGTTTATTTTGAAAAAGGTAAAAGAATAAGCAGTCCGTTGGAAGATTGAGGCTGACTATGACAATTACTCCTGGTATTTGGGAAATTAGCCATGTCGAGCTTACAATTCGAATCGTATGTGCTCTAGTTATCGGCGGTTTAATTGGACTTGAGAGAGAGTGGGGAGACCATGCGGCAGGTTTCCGCACCCACATTCTCGTGTGCCTTGGCTCTGCTTTAATTATGCTTTTATCTATTTACGGGTTTAGCCAGTTTGCTTATGAAGCTAATGTACGAATGGATCCCGCGAGGTTAGCTGCACAAGTGATTAGTGGGATCGGGTTCTTGGGAGCAGGGACGATCCTTCGTACAGGTATGTCGATCTCAGGCTTGACGACGGCTGCTTCTCTTTGGGTAGTTGCAGCACTTGGTTTGGCTGTAGGAGCGGGCTTCTACTATGGTGCTTTGTTAACTGCCTCTCTAGTGCTGATCAATTTGTTTTTTTTGAATAAGCTTGAGAAGCTCTTCACACGGAAAAGAAAAATAATAGAAGCCAAGCTCACAATGAAGGACTCTTCAGGGCAATTGCAGCTGGTAATGGGGAAAATAGAGCATTATGGCGCAGCCATAATCAGCATAACAGCGGATTCAATTAAACAGGATAAAGAAGAGCCCTTGCTGCAGCTTAATCTAAAGCTAAAAGTCGAAAAATTCAAAAAAATCCCTCAGCTTCTGGATGATCTAAGGCTCCTTGATGGAGTGTCTCAGATTAGCTACCAGCTAGTGGATGCTAAAGTGCATAAAACAGCAAAAGCGAGCAAAAAGGAATCCAATGCTCAGTTCTGAGGCGCGGGAATATAAGCTTGTTTTTATTTCGTTCCTATTTGTTGACTCTTTTTCTTCGTGATGATACAGTAGCTACTGCTCTTTCGCCTATTATGGGATATAATAAGAGTTAACGCGTTTCAGTCTCGAGGAGGATTACCTTTGAATCAAACGATTACGATTAATAAAAAAGAAATAGCCGTAAGCTTTACGAACTATTTCGATTCTGAGCTTGGAGAATTTCTGTTCAAACAAGTCATGTGCGATGTATATATGCCTGGGAACGAGGTTGTTCCGATTGCGGTAGAGAAGGAGCAAATCAAGCGCGTGGTCGAGGGGTTCAAGAACCGTCCTGAGCTACATGACGAAATCCCTAAAGAAAATATTAAAGGAAAATCGTATTATGTTATTAATACGAGGATGCGTCATGATCTTGATTGGCTTAAAGGAAACAAGCCTGAGCGACCGATTTCACTTGCTGAGCATGAGAAGCTTAAAGCCGACGAAGCTCGTGGCATTAAGCCTGCTGCAGTGAAGCCTGTAGAAACGATAGAGCCGTCAGAGCCTGAGCCGGTTGAGCTGAAAGCGCCTGAGTATACAGACAACAGACGCAAATTTCTACTAGCCAAAGGCTTCAAGCATAATCTTGCAACGAACAATTGGGAAATTAAAGATATCCGGTTTCCCGATTCGAAGATAGATAAATCAAATTCTGATGAAGAGTTCGCCGACGGTATGAACCGCTTGCTTGACGCATCTTATCAGAACCACCTTAAGCGCAAGGCTAAGCCTGCTGCTAAGACGAATGAAAGCAAAGCTTCTGAATAATTTCAATAATGCCGTTTCCTCAGTTCGCTGAGCGAGGCGGCTTTCTTTTTTATAGAAGTTTAGTGTAATCAGTAAGGTAGACGGATGCTGCAATCCGGGGTATCATCAACAAGTGCATTTATAGGCATTTAAAGCAGCTAGAGAAGGAGCAGGACCATGCTTGAACGAATACGATTTAATTGGTTTTCTAACGTACGAGCAGACGTGTTAGCAGGAATCACGACTGTACTAGCATTAATTCCGGATTCGCTGGCATTTGCTTTTATCGCGGGTGTAAATCCCATGATTAGCATCTATTCGACGATTAGCATACTAGTGCTAATTTCTATATTTGGTGGAAGACCGGCGATGGTTTCTTCGACTGCGGGATCTATGGCTGTATTAATGACGGCACTTGTCGCACAGCATGGCGTAGAGTACCTGTTCGCAGCTACCATCCTTACAGGGGTCATTCAGCTTGGAATGGGATTGCTGAAGATGGGGAGATGGATGAGCTTTGTGCCGCACTCCGTCATTACTGGATTCATCAATTCGCTGGCCATTCTTATTTTTGTTTCACAGCTTCGCTATTTCGAGGGTCAGTCATGGATGATGTACGCTATGGTCGCCGCGACTTTAGCTATTATATATATTTTACCGAAATTCACTAAAGCTGTGCCTTCACCTTTGGTTGCGGTCGCATTTATGACTATTGTCGTCGTATTTATGCAGTTGAATTTAAGCACGGTAGGCAGTCTAGCTAATATCGAGCCTACAATCCCGTTCCTGCACATTCCTAGCATCCCCTTCACGCTGGATACGCTGTGGATTTTACTGCCGACCTCTCTATCTCTGGCTATCGTCGGATATTCAGAAACGCTTCTGACGCAAACGATTATTGATGAGATGACGGAGGAGAAAACAAGCAAGGACAAGGAGATGAGGGGACAAGGTATAGCCAATACAGTTACAGGCTTCTTCGGTGGAATGGCTGGCTGTGCGCTGATTGCGGAATCCGCTATTAACGTTAAGGTCGGAGGGCGGGGAAGGCTCTCTACTTTAGTTGCTGGTTTAGTGCTGTTTATACTGGTATTCGTGCTGGATGATGTGTTGAACAGTATTCCGATTGCGGCGCTAGTTGGCGTTATGATGATGGTGTGCATTGAAATTTTTGACTGGAATTATTTCCGAAATATTCGCAGCAAGCCGGTAGCCCACACTGCAATTATGCTTATCACAGTAGCAATCGTTGTTGTGACCCGCGACTTGGCGATCGGTGTTATTGTCGGAGTTATCCTGAGCGTGCTTGTTTATGCTTACCGTTCCGCCACTCAGCTCGAAATTCACGAAGAGCTTGACGGAGACGAGAAAATATACAGAGTGCGGGGGCAGCTATTCTTCGTCTCCAGCGATACACTCCTTGACCGAATCGACTTTAATGACGATAACGATAAAGTGTGCCTAGATCTAACAGCTACTCACGTCTGGGACCACACGGCCGCCAAAACCTTGGACAAGATTGTCGATCGGCTTAAGAGCAAAGGCAAAGATGTCCGTGTGCTACATCAAGTCAGTAAGCCGAAACTAGGGATAAAGAGTTCGTAGGTCGCTCCGCTTAACTCTGTCTCAAACATACCTCAGTAGCATGAATTAGTCTGCCACGCCGCTTAACTCTGTCTCAAACGTGCTCCAGTGGACGGAATTGGTCGTAGTCGCCGCTTAACTCTGCCTCGAGCGTGCCCCAGTGGACGGAATTAGTCGTAGTCGCCGCGTAACTCTGTCTCAAACGTGCCCCAGTGGACGGAATTAGTCGGAGTCGCCGCGTAACTCCACCTCAAGCATACCCCAGTAGTAGTAATTAGTCGGTCCCCCCGCGCAACTCCGGCTCAAACATGCGCCAGTAGCAGCAATTAGTCGGAGTCGCCGCGTAACTCTGTCTCGAGCGTACCCCAGTAGCATGAATTAGTCGGAGTCGCGGCGTAACTCTGTCTCAAACGTGCCCCAGTGGACGGAATTAGTCGTAGTCGCGGCGTAACTCTGTCTCACACGTGCCCCAGTGGACGGAATTAGTCGGAGTCGCCGCGTAACTCTATCGCAAACGTGCTCCAGTGGACGGAATTAGTCGTAGTCGCGGCGTAACTCTGTCTCAAACGTGCCCCAGTGGACGGAATTAGTCTGCCACGCCGCGTAACTTTGTCTCGAGCGTACCCCAGTAGCATGAATTAGTCGGTCCCCCCGCGCAACTCCTGCTCAAACATACCCCAGTAGCAGCAATTAGTCGTAGTCGCCGCGTAACTCCGTCTCAAACGAGCACCAGTAAGCAGCAATTAGTCTGCCACCCCGCTTAACTCTGCCTCGAGCGTACCCCAGTAGCAGCAATTAGTCGTAGTCGCGGCGTAACTCCGTCTCAAACGAGCACCAGTAGCAGCAATTAGTCGACCACGCCGCACTAGCAAGCCGTCATACTTGCGGGATATACCTTGCATGTTGAAATTCCAGTGTGCATGTATGCACCATTTGCCTAAATTCTTAATAAAGTATGAGAATAGAAGCAAGTGGAGGTTGAACATATGGCAAATAGCGGATTTGATAACCGGACAGCCATTTTCCTAGCTTCCGTCTGCAGCCAAACTTACGCGCAATTTAATAATCCTGATGGCTATTTCGTAGTGCCGGCATATTATGAGGTTGTATCCACATTTCGAGCGAATTCTTTAGCTGGTGCAGCAGAGAAATTCGGATTTATTATTCAATCAGCGAGTGATATCATCGTAGCATTCAGGGGTACGAGCTCGACAACGGATTGGATTGCCAACGCCATTGCCAGTCAGTCGAAATACAAATGTGTAAAAGGTGCAGGTCAAACTCATCGCGGGATGTCGAGTATTTATTATTCCGCCCGCAATCAAATCTTGGGTGTCTTAAACAAGCTTGATTCGTCAAAAGCATTATTCATTACTGGTCACAGCCTTGGAGGGGCACTTGCCACTTTATGTGGACTTGACGTTGCGGTGAATTCCCCTTTTCGCAATCCAGTCGTATACACCTTCGGCTCGCCACGAGTAGGTGATCCGACATTCGCGAAAGCATTTTCAGGTGAGGTTCAGCACAGCTATCGGGTGAATAACCGATTTGACGTCGTTACGCATTTGCCACCACAAGTCTATAGTCCTCCGAAGAGTGATGCTACTTACCACTACATGCATGTTCGAAATTCCGAGCCTCTTTCCTTCAATAATGGTTCCGTGCCGAACAACCACATCATTAGTAGCTATTATTCGGAGCTCTCCAAACAGAGCCCGCTATACTCAGAGGAGCTTAGTATTCGGAATCCCGGTCTTTGCCCAGTAACGGATAGAATGTACCCGCTAGGGCTTGGACAATTCGGAACATTCTGATTAAGCCATTTATCAACAACCGTTCTCTAGTGAATAGGGGACGGTTTATTCTGTTACGCAAGAATTTATAAGCATCACAAGTATCCATTCCTGAATCTTTCGCTAATCCAAAGGACATCGGTAGATGCTTCTACTTGGTGTAGACAGCAAATTCGTTCATTATTATCTTTACATTATACCTATTCCGAGTTATCCTATTGGATAAATAAAAAACTTCGTAGTGTGAACGAAGGAGGTTTTTTTGTTAATATAGAAAATATCGAAGCATTTGTTTATGTCGTTTACTGTGGAAGTTTTAATAAAGCCGCAGAAGCGTTATACTTATCACAGCCATCTGTTACTGCTCGCATCCAATCTCTAGAACGGGGGCTGGATTGTAAGCTGTTCGATAGACAGGCTAAGCAAGTCCAGATTACCGAGGAGGGCAAGCGATTCCTGCCTTTTGCACAGCAGCTTCTATTGACCTACCAGAAGGGGAAGTATCAGGTTAACCAAAAGAAATCTCCCCCTGAGGAGTTCAGAATTGGCTGCACGGTGTCGGTGTCTAATTACATTTTTCCAGAATTAATTGTCCGTTTGAAAAGCAAGTTCCCTAATACTAACTATAGGATCGTTACAGGCATTACTGATGAAATCGTAAGTAAGGTGCTGAACAAGGAAGTTGATATTGGTTTTGTGCGAAACGTGACTCATCCTAGCCTTCAATCCATTAAATTTTACGAGGATCCCATATCTCTTTATGTTTATGAGGGGCATCCCTTTCTACTAAATGAGCGCCTTACAGTTGAAGAGATTGCCAAAGAGCCTCTCGTATTTTTTCAATGTGGCGCATTGGATTGGTTTAGAATTCATCGCTTGTTCGAGAATCTTGATCAGCCACCCAACATTCAGGTTCAAACCGACAACTCAGAGATGGCCAAAAAGCTAGTTATTCAGAAGGTGGGAATATCGTTCCTTCCGAGTGTATGTGTCCAGCAAGAGGTTGCTGAGGGTAAGCTATTTCCGATTCACGTTCCAGAGACGGATGGCATTACGATGCAAACAAACATTGTCATTGGCCATGGGGAGCACTCGCAATATTTGAATACAATTATTGAAACAGGCAAAGAGCTCATCATAAATAGATTAGCACCCGCAAGTAAGTAATCATTAAACCTACAAAATGGAGGAATTAACTATGAGTCACATTGTAATTATTTCAGGTAGTCCAACACCGGGATCCCGTTTGAACGGATTAATCGACCACGTAGAAAGCAAATCTGCTGAGAAGGGTATTAAGATCAGCCACATTCGTGTTTCTGAGCTGCCAGCAGAAGCACTGCTTCATGCGAATTTCAAGGACGAGCAAATTTTAGCTGCGCTTGCTTTGGTGGAATCAGCTAGTGGCGTAGTCATCGCTAGCCCGGTATATAAGGCGTCCTTTACGGGAATTCTGAAGGCTTTCTTGGATCTGCTGCCACAAACCGGCCTAAAAGGGAAGGTTACATTGCCATTATTTATCGGTGGAACTATAGCCCATTTACTTGCCTTGGATTATGCCTTGAAGCCTGTCCTTTCCGTTCTAGGCAGCAGAAATATTTTGGGCGGCGTATATGCGATCGATCAGTGGATTGAGAGACGTGATGGTGGAGGATTTGAGCTGTCAGAGGAGCTGCAGGAGCGTTTGGATCGTTCTGTTGAGGAGCTTTCCGAGGAAATTAATTGGTTGGAAATTCGCTCCAAAGACACTGCCGTCAACTCGTAATAATTCCGGAGTATGAATAGAAAAAGGGGCTGCCTAAAAGTCGATTAGACTTTGGTAGTCCCTTTTCTTGAACTCATAACAACTAGTATCATAAATTATTGGATAGTTGTATCCACCTATAAAATATCTCTATAACCAAACGCATTGACGGCTTAAAGGATCAGATGTTATGTTATTCTCAATATAAATTCTTACTTATCCACTAGGAATTATAAGTTTAATAAGTGGGTTTAGCGGAGCACAGGATTGCCGCTTTATCATAGAACATTTTGGCGGAGAGTTTTCATTGGTCGCTTCATACGGTGCCGATACCGATGATTTAAAGTCTACCTTGAGAAACGAATTAACCTTTATAATCGTTGGGGGTGTAGCATGATTAAGCTTACAAATATATCGAAATCCTTCGGACGTAATCAGGTGCTTAATAGAATAAACCTCAAGGTTGATAAGGGGGAAGTCGTTGCTATTCTTGGTCCAAGCGGCTCAGGGAAGACAACACTGCTCCGATGCATTAATTACTTGGAGAAACCTAACGATGGAGAAATTTCAATTGATGATTTCAGTGTAAATTGCAGAAGACCTGCTAAGAAAGATATTCATGCGCTTAGGCAAAAAACGGCGATGGTATTCCAAAATTATAATTTGTTCCGACATAAGACTGCCCTTGAGAATGTGATGGAGGGCTTGGTTATTGTTAAGAGGCTGTCGAAGGAGGAGGCGCGTAAAAAAAGCGTTGAGCTGCTTGAAAAGGTAGGGCTTGGAAATAAGCTTGATTCCTATCCGAGCCAGCTTTCAGGAGGTCAGCAGCAGCGGGTAGGTATTGCAAGAGCGCTTGCTCTAAACCCTGAGGTTATCCTCTTCGACGAGCCGACGTCTGCACTTGATCCTGAGCTTGTAGGAGAAGTGCTGTCTGTTATTCGTAAAATAGCTAAGGAAGGCATAACGATGATAATCGTGACACATGAGATGGGGTTTGCTCAGGATGTAGCCAGTCACGTGGTGTTCATGGATCAAGGCTTTATCGTCGAGGAAGGTCCTCCTAAAGTGATCTTTCAAGCCCCTAAAGAAGAGAGAACAAAGCAATTTCTGGCACGAATTACCCCGGAGAGTTCTTATTCGATTTAGCTAGAGAAGCGAGCGAGAATTATAAATAATATAGAGCTAAGGAGGGGTATCGATGGGTTCATTAACGACCGAGCAGTTCGAAGAGCAGCTCGTAGCATTCAGACGTCATTTGCACGCCAATCCAGAGCTGTCCCACGAGGAATTTGAAACGACGAGCACGATTCGCACATGGCTTACAGAGGCGGGAATTCGTATTGCGGAGTATCCGCTCAAAACCGGTGTCATCGCTGAAGTCGGAGGCTTGCAAGAGGGCCCAATTATTGCAATTCGCGCTGATATTGATGCACTTCCGATTCATGAGGAGACGGGATTGGCATTCGCTTCACGAGTTCCCGGTAAAATGCATGCGTGTGGGCATGATTTGCATACGGCAATAGTACTGGGTGCGGCTATTTTGCTTAAACGACGGGAACATGAGCTGAAAGGAACAGTACGGTTTATATTCCAGCCGGCAGAGGAGAAGGCGAAGGGCGCTTCTCTAGTTATCAATAGCGGTGCTTTAGAAGGCGTCAAAGCAGTATTTGGCTTACATAATAAGCCTAATTTGCCGGTAGGTACAATTGGCATTAAGCCGGGTCCGATTATGGCGGCAGCAGACGGCTTTATTGTGGAGGTTGAAGGGCGAGGAACGCATGCTGCAGTACCCGAAGCGGGAATCGATCCTATCGTTACTTCCGCACATATTATTACGGCGTTGCAATCAATAGTCAGCCGTAATGTAAGTGCTCTGGATAGTGCAGTCGTTAGCGTTACTCGTCTAAACAGCGGTACGGCATGGAATGTCATCGCGGATAAAGCTGTATTCGATGGCACGTTGAGAACCTTCGATGAAGGTGTTCGTTTTAGAGTCCGTGAACGATTCGAGCAAATCGTCGTTGGCGTTGGGCAAGCTTTAGGAGCTGAAGCAAATGTGAAGTGGCTTGAGGGTCCACCTGCAGTTGTTAATGATTCTAGGTGGGCTGAGCAGGCAACGAGAACGGCTGAATCAATTGGATTACAGGTTGTAGAGCCGACTCCTTCATCAGCTGGTGAGGATTTTGCCTTCTATTTGCAAGAAACACCGGGTAGCTTTTTCTTCTTAGGTACATCTGGACCGCAAGAGTGGCATCATCCGGCCTTTGATGTTGATGAGAGAGCTTTACCAATTGGAGCCTCGTTCTTTGCCTCACTTGCAGTTGATGCATTATATCAATTATCGGAGACGAAGAAGCTCTAGAGGGAGGCTGTAATATTCGAAAATTATACGATGTTATTGTTGTAGGTGCAGGTTCGATGGGGATGAGCGCTGGCTATGAGCTTGCCCGTAGAGGAATAAAGACGTTATTAATAGACGCCTTTAATCCCCCGCATTCCAATGGCAGTCATCATGGTGATACCCGCCTGATCAGGCATGCCTATAGCGGAGGTCCTGCTTATGTGAAGCTGGCGCTTCGTGCGGATGAGCTATGGCGTGAGCTTGAGGAAGCAACTGGCGAGAAGCTTCTTGAGAGAGCGGGAGTACTTAGTATTACTGACCCTGCTATTTATTCCTACGAGAGTAGGTTTCAAGTTGCGGCCGATCATGGTGTATTTATTGAGGATCTCAGCGCACAGCAAATTAAGGAACGTTGGCCCGCTGTTCAAGTTGGTGAGCATCATCGAGCGATGTATGAGCCATACGCAGGTTATTTGTATAGTGAAAAATGTATATCGACCTATAAGAAAGAAGCTCTGCAAGCAGGAGCGACGTTATTAACGAATACTTTTGTGACGAAAATAGAACCAGAAAAATCCTCTGTAACAGTATCTACTGCAACAGACAGCTTCATAGCCAATAAAGTTATTCTAAGCGCCGGAGCCTGGTTTAAGACTCTAGAGCCGTTCGTCCAATTACCTATTCGTGCAGTCCGCAAAGTTGTGGGATGGTTTGAGCCCAGTCATCATTCATTTAATGCTGGTCAATTCCCCGGATTTACTTTGGAAACGAGTAATGGAGGCTATTACGGGTTTCCTAGCATAGGGGGAGCAGGTATAAAGATTGGTCGTCATGAGACAGGAGTGGAATGGCAGCCGGGAGAGAAGCTTGCGCCGTTCGGGACTTATCCGGAGGATGAGGGAGATTTGCGAGGGGCATTGGATGCATTCCTACCTGGTGCCGCGGGCAAGCTGCTGAGGAGTGCGGTTTGCAAATACGAATTCACACCGGACGACAGCTTTATTATTGACACCCATCCAGAATATTCAAACGTGCTACTAGCAGGAGGTTTCTCAGGACATGGCTTTAAGTTTGCGAGTGTCGTAGGAGAGATACTGGCGAATCAAATCGAGCTTGGCAAATGGGGGCAGGACGTGGGGCTATTTTCCGCAACACGGTTCACGCAGCCTGCAAAATAGAGGAGGAAATAGGATGAGTCAATCTATTGTTGACATTGATACTTATTTGTACACTTATGAGCAATTGTTAGCTGCTATTGAAGGTTTAACTGACTCTCAGCTAAAATGGAAAGCGACAGATGCGCAATGGAGTGTTACTGAGGTTCTTGCCCATCTAGCAGATCATAATATTATCGTCTCCTTCCGTATTCGTGAAATACTGGCCAACTCTGAAGCTCGATTGCCAGCGTTCAGCCAAGACCCGTGGGTAGCTGGACAGAAATCTAATGAGGGTAATGCGTCGGATATTTTAGAAATTTTCAGAAGCTTGCTCTTGTATAATAGCTTGTTGTTCCGTCGTCTATCGTCGGAGGAGTGGAGCAAAACAGGTGTTAACTTCAAAGGAGAAACAGTCACCCTAGAGGCCATTATTCTAGCCTTTATTGCACACGTCCAAGTTCATTTAGCGCAGATTGATCGGATTAAAAAGGGAGAAATAAGCTCGCAAAATTCTAGCTGCACAATATAGAAAAAGCTATCCCTTAACTAGAAAGCAGGTGGAGGAAATGCCGGATAAGAAGGTTGTCATTCGCAAGGCAGAGGATTCTGATCATGAAGCTATTATCGGGGTGCTGCTAGATGCGTATGAGCAATATGAACGAACGTTTTCCGCTGAGCGCTGGACGCAATATAAAACAAGTATCCTACAGTCTATAGAAGCTACAACAACGAAGGAGAGACTTGTTGCTGAGCTAGACGGTGAGATTATAGGCAGTGTGTTCATCTACGATTCATCGGAGACTGCTTATGGAGATAATCCGAAGCTGGACATTCATAACCCTGTCATTCGTTTGCTTGGAGTGTCACAGAAAGCACGTGGACATGGAGTTGCAACGGAATTAATACGAGCTAGCGCAAAGCTGTCGTTGGAGTGGGGGGCAGATCAACTTCACCTGCATACCTCTGACATGATGGACTCGGCCGTTAGGCTTTATGAGCATCTTGGTTTCGAGAGAGATTATGATAAACAATTCATGAGTGGAGATTTACTGGTTAAGAGCTACCGACTAATCCTGCGGGAGACATCATTATTAAATGCCTGAACTGAGGAGGGGTTTAAGATGGCAAAGCGTTCCATTAAGCTTGGCGCACTTGTTCATGGAGTTGGAGGGAATGTGTCTGGCTGGCGGCACCCTGAAGTACTGCCGGATGCTAGTGTTAACTTTTCCTATTACAAGGAGCAGGTTCAACTTGCGGAATCAGGTAAATTTGATCTCGTGTTTATCGCTGATGGTCTGTATATTACTGAAAAATCAATTCCCCATTTCCTGAATCGTTTCGAACCGATTACGCTTCTGTCTGCATTAGCTTCGGTCACAAGTAAAATTGGTTTAGTTGGCACACTCTCTAGCTCCTACAGTGACCCCTTCACGGTTGCGAGGCAATTCAGCTCTCTCGATCATTTGAGTGGTGGGCGTGCAGGCTGGAATTTGGTGACCTCTCCTCTAGAGGGCTCAGCCAAAAATTTCGGAAAGACAGAGCATCCGACGCATGATGAGCGCTACAAAATTGCAGAGGAGCACTTGGAAGTAACGCGAGGCTTATGGGATTCATGGGAAGACGATGCGTTCGTTCGCGACAAGGAGACAGGAGTCTTCTTTGATCCGTCGAAGCTTCATCGCTTGGATCATAAGGGTGCTTATTTTAACGTACAAGGACCGTTGAATATTGCCCGTTCCAAGCAAGGTCAGCCGGTCGTCTTCCAAGCAGGCTCCTCTGAAAGTGGCAAGAAGCTTGCTGGCAAAGGGGCAGACGCTGTCTTTACAGGTCATGAGAACATAGAGGAAGCGAAGGCTTTCTATGCGGATGTTAAAGCAAGAGCGGTAGCCAATGGTCGCTCTGCCAATGATATCGTCATTCTGCCGGGGATTGCGCCGATTATAGGTAAAACGCAGGAGGAAGTTGAGCGTAAGTATGAGGAAATTGCCAGCTTAGTTAATATTCAGAACGCGCTTGACTATCTTGGTCGGTTTTTTGACCACCACGATTTCTCGCAGTATCCGTTGGATGAGCCGTTTCCCGAGCTTGGGGAGTTAGGCAGCAACAGCTTCCGCAGCGGCACTGACAAAATCAAGAAAACGGCTAAGGAGCAAGGCTTGACGCTACGTCAGGTTGCGCTGCAATCGGCTACTCCTCGCGGACAATTTATCGGCACACCGGAGAATATCGCTGATCTCATTCAGAAGTGGCATGAAGAGGAAGCGGGCGACGGATTCATTGTTTATTCTGCTCTGCCTAGCATCCTTCGGGATTTCGTTGAGCTAGTTATTCCGATTCTGCAGGAGCGTGGCATTTACCGAACAGAATATGAGTCAGATACCCTTCGGGGCAACTTGGGATTACCGATTCCAGCCAATCGATATACAGCTGTTAAAACCTAAGGTTTTATTCTATATCTCATGGTACGCAGTATAGGCTTTTATTTTCTTTGTTTAGAATATGTATTCGAATATTAGACCGCTTGCTCTGTCGAGAAGGAAAGACTTGGAGCAGCGGTTTTTCGTATGTTTTGCCCTATTGATCGTCTGCATGCTATATAATAATCCGTGCACGTCTTTCAAAAGGGGTTTAACTATTGAAAACAATGACAGAGAAAATATTTACTCATCCATTAGGCATTATAGCGGCCGCAGCGGGGGCGACTTTCCTGTGGGGAAGTGCGTTTCCATTTGTGAAATTAAGCTATGCGGAGCTGAACATTGGTAAGGAGGACGTATTTGAGCAGATTTTGTTCGCCGGATACAGGTTTGTTCTTGCGTCTATTTTGATCCTTGTACTGATGAAGCTTATTGGCAAAAAGGTAGCGTATCAACGGGGAACGTTGCTAAAGGTTGGGCGGATAGGCTTGTTCCAGACATTGCTGCAATATGTACTTTTCTCCTACGGTATAAGTAGTACGACCGGTGTGCAGGGATCAATAATTGCAGGTACGACGTCATTTTTCCAAATTATATTGGCTCATTACATGTATGCAAGTGATAAAATTTCACTTCGTAAAATGATAGGACTAGTCGTTGGCTTTGCTGGGGTCATTCTTGTTGGCATCTCTAAGGGCTCGTTAACTTTGCACTTTGGCTTAGCGGAAATTTGCTTGCTGCTTGCGATGTTCTTCGGGGCACTTGGAAACGTGATGTCGAAGAAGGAATCCGAGCATCTTGAAGTTCTTTACATGACCTCTTATCAAATGCTGCTCGGCGGACTTGCGATCATGGCTATCGGTGCATCAGGAGCAGGCTTGCTCCCATTCGAAATGACTTGGAGCACAACGTGGATGCTGCTTTACTTAGCGTGCATTTCTGCGCTGGGGTTTGTGGTGTGGAATACGGTCATGAAGTACAACAAAGTCGGAAGCATCTCGATGTATTTGTTTCTAATACCGGTATTCGGAGTGTTCCTGTCCGGGGCAATGCTCGGCGAGGAGCTCCATATGTTCGTATGGGCGGCGCTCGTCCTTGTCGTCAGTGGCATCGTAATCGTCAACGGCAAGAGGACGAAGGCTCCCACAGCAGGTAGCGAAACCCCCGGACAAGAGCTGACTCAGTAAAATAACACTAAACCGGTAACACGCAATAGAGTAGCTCTCATTATTAGCAGCTACTCGAAGATATCGAACAACAAGCCCCAGAGGAGCCTTCACCGAGAGCAGTTACTCGAAAATATCGAACAACGCGCCCCAGAGGAGCCTTTGCCGAGGGCGGTTACTCGAAAATATTGAACAACGTGCCCCAGTAAAGCCCCCACCGAGAGCAGTTACTCGAAAATATCGAGCAATGTGCCCTAGAGGAGCCCCCACTGAGGGTAGTTACTCGAAAATATCGAACAATAAGCCCCAGAGGAGCCTTCACCGAGAGCAGTTACTCGAAAATATCGAACAACGTGCCTTAAAGTAGCCTTCGACGAGAGTAGTTACTGGAAAATATCGAACAACGTGCCTCAAAGTAGCCTTTACCGAGAGAAGTTACTCGAAAATATCGAACAACGCGCCTCAAAGTAGCCCCCACCGAGGGCAGTTACTCGAAAATATCGAACAACGTGCCTTAAAGTAGCCCTCATGGAGAGCAGTTACTCGAAAATATCGAACAACGAGCCTCAAAGTAGCCTCCATCGAGAGCAGTTACTCGAAAATATCGAACAACGAGCCTCAAAGTAGCCTCCATCGAGAGCAGTTACTCGAAAATATCGAACAACGAGCCTCAAAGTAGCCTCCATCGAGAGCAGTTACTCGAAAATATCGAACAACGAGCCTCAGAGGGGCCTCCATGGAGAGCAGTTACTGGAAAATATCGAACAACGTGCCCCAGACGAGCCTTCACTGAGAGTAATTACACGAAAATATCGAACAACGTGCCGCAAATGTGCCTTCACCGAGAGCAGTTACTCGAAAAATTCGAACAACACACCCTAGACGAGCCTCCACTGAAAACACGGCCTGCTACGATGAGGACGCGGCCCGGGAACTACGAGCCGCACCGCGCACTCATTAATAAGCCTCCATCCGAACATGCTCCGATACTATCAATGATGGCTCGGTCGCCTCACGAATTTCCTCTACCGTAAAGCCGGCAGCAACCTCTACAAGGAGCAAGCCCTCGTTCGTGACATCGATGACAGCGCGATCCGTGATGATGCGATTTACGACTCTTTTGCCGGTTAGTGGAAGGCTGCAGGTGCTTAATATTTTCGGCTGTCCAGCCTTGTTGACATGATCCATGATGACGACGATTCTCTTTGCCCCATGCACCAAATCCATCGCGCCGCCCATCCCTTTGACCATCTTGCCTGGAATCGTCCAATTGGCCAAGTCTCCTGCTTCAGACACTTCCATGCCGCCTAGAATAGCGAGATCAATATGTCCACCCCGTATCATGGCAAAAGATTCTGCACTACTGAAATAGGTTGCCCCTGAAATCGCCGTCACCGTCTCTTTACCTGCATTTATAAGATCGGGATCGACTTGATCAGCTGTAGGGTAGGGGCCGATGCCAAGCAATCCGTTCTCTGATTGCAGCACAACCTGCTTATTGGGTGATATATAGTTAGCCACTAAGGTCGGAATACCAATACCAAGATTAACATAATATCCGTCCTGTAATTCCTTTTCCGCACGCCAAGCAATGCGCTCCCGAACCGTCATAGAATGACCCATCGTCATCTCCTCCTTTCGCAAATTTATTGTTTTGTAGTTAGTCGCTCTATTCGTTTCTCCTGCGCGCCCACGATGATTTTTTGTACATAAATGCCCGGGGTTTCGATAGATTCAGGATTTAAGCTACCGATCTCTACAAGCTCCTCGATTTCAGCAATTGTTACTTTTCCTGCACTCGCCATAATCGGATTGAAATTGCGGGCTGTTTTGTTATAAACGAGATTGCCCATTCGATCCCCACGAACTGCGCGAATTAAGCTGAAGTCAGCGGTTAATGCGTGTTCAAGAATATATTCCTTATTGTTGAAAAAACGAGTCTCACGTCCATCAGCCAAAGGAGTCCCGACTCCCGCAGGCGTATAAAAAGCAGGTATGCCTGCACCTCCAGCTCGGATTCGTTCAGCAAGAGTTCCTTGCGGTACTAGCTCTGCCTCGATTTCTCCGCTCAGCACTTGGCGTTCGAACTCCTTATTCTCGCCAACATAGGAGGCTATGATTTTCTTGATTTGTTTGTTTCTAAGCAGGAGACCAAGTCCCCAATCGTCGACTCCGCAATTGTTGGATATAACGGTCAGGTTGCTGACTCCACTGTCAGCCAACGCCTTAATTAACTGCTCCGGAATGCCAACGAGGCCGAAGCCGCCAACCATCAGCGTAGAACCATCCGGAATCGCTTGAACAGCTTCTGTGAATGAGTGCAATATTTCCTTCATTTGAAAGCCTCCATCCCCATACATATGTAAATTTACTTAACGTTCTCTACAATGGTTGCGATCCCCTGACCGCCGCCGATACATAAGGATGCCAGCCCTAGATGTGAGCCACTGCGCTGCATTTCATGAAGCAGTGTGACAAGAACTCTGGCACCGCTAGCCCCAATAGGGTGACCTAGCGCAATTGCACCACCGTTGACGTTAAATTTTCCAGGGTCAAAATCGAAATGCTTTCCATACGCTAGCGCCTGAGCGGCGAAGGCTTCATTTACTTCAAGCAAATCGATATGCTGCATCGTTAAACCAGCTTTCGCTAAAGCCCGCTCTGTTGCCGGAACCGGCCCGAGCCCCATCATCGACGGCTCCACGCCTGCAGAAGCATGGGAGCGAATGATTGCAAGCGGCTTAATGCCAAGCGCCAGCGCACGTCGCTCGGACATGATGACGAGAGCAGCAGCACCATCATTAATGCCAGAAGCGTTTCCAGCAGTTACAATGCCTTCCTTCTTAAATGCAGGCCGGAGTCTCGCAAGTGCTTCTAATGTCGTATCCGGGCGAGGGGCTTCATCCTTGCTAACTAAGAGGTGCTCACCTTTCTTCTGCGGAATACTTACAGACACGATCTCGTCATCGAATTTTCCCGCCTCAATCGCGGCTTTGGCTTTTTGCTGGCTATCCCAAGCAAACTGGTCAAGCTGCTGACGTGTGAAGCTATAATGCTCAACTATATTTTCAGCGGTAATGCCCATATGATAGTCGTTTGTTGCACACCAGAGCCCATCCTGGATCATCGTATCTACAACGGCTTGGTTTCCCATCCTGTAACCGGAACGGGCACCTGGAAGCAAATAAGGAGCAAGCGACATATTTTCCATGCCGCCGGCAACGATAATTTCGCTATCTCCACTACGTATGGCGTTAAAAGCTAAATTAATCGCTTTCATCCCCGAGCCGCATACTTGATTAATAGTCATCGCGGGCGTGTCAACGGACAACCCTGCGGTAAGTGCAGCCTGCCGTGCTGGATTTTGGCCAAGGCCGGCTTGCAGGACATTGCCCATGATGACTTCGTCTATTTGCCCGGCTTCAATGCCAGCGCGTCTAACCGCTTCAGCAATGACAACAGAGCCAAGACGAATAGCAGACACATCCTTGAAGATTCCGTTAAAGCTGCCAATAGGTGTCCGTACTGCACTGGCTATAACAATGTTGTTGTTCGTCGTTGCATGGGTCTCGACCATATCAATCATTCCTCCTGAGTGCTCTTCCTTGTGAATGAAACCAATTGCTGCAAGCTTTCTGCCATTTGCTCTGATGCTTTGCTTGGGTCTGCATACTCGTAATAGCCTCCGCCGCTTTTGACACCAAGCTTGCCTTTGTGTACATTTTGCTTAATAGATTCAGGGGTCTCAGAGCCGTTAGACAGTTCTGGAAAGAGGTGACAGGTAACTTTAGCCCAGATGTCTAATCCGCCAAGATCAGCGATTTCGAATGGACCCTTGAGTGCCCAGCGTAAGCCTAGTCCTTCCGTCACAACGGTATCGATCTGGGCAGCATCGGCTACACCATTTTCTAACAAATAGCTTGCTTCTCTCATGAGGGCGGCTTGTAGGCGATTGGCTATAAAACCGGGAATATCTTTGTTTAATACAACAGGTGATTTACCGCATTGCTGCAATAAAGAGAAGACCTCATTTACAATGTGCGGAGCGGTTGAAGGTAACCCGACAATTTCAACAAGAGGCACAACATCTGCAGGATTGAAAAAATGAGTAATAATCATTCGATCAGCAATGGTTAAGTCAGCGACTAGCTCCTTTAGAGAAAAAGTTGAAGTGTTGGAGGCGACGATAGCTGAAGGTGGGAGATAGGCTTCCAATTTTCGATAAACCTCTAACTTAATATCCAATTGCTCGGGAACGGCCTCTACAACTAGATCTGCGCTCGTAACCGCTTTCTCTAATTCGCTAGAGATAACGATGGATAGCTCTTCGGCTGCATGAAGCGACGACTCCGGAAGCGCCTGGATATTCGGATCGAACAAAGACACTTGAAAGCCGTGCTTGGCAAATAGGCGAGCGATTCCCATCCCCATAGTACCGGCTCCCAGAACGGTTATATTAGTAATCATGCGAAGCCTCCTTATTTGAATCTATAATCTCATTTTACTTGCGCTATACTTATGAGTAAAATACATATATTGAATATCATTTATTCCATACATCTATATATAATGGGGGCGAAAATACGATGGATATGCGTCAATTAGGCTACTTTCTAGAGGTCGCGCAGCATGCAAGCTTTTCGAAGGCTAGCCAAGCTATTCATCTCTCACAGCCAACGCTTAGTAAAATGATCAAGAACTTAGAGGTAGAGCTTGGTGTTGTCTTATTTGATCGTTCTACACGTCGAGTAGAGTTAACGGAGGCAGGTAAAGTTGTTCAAGCTCATGCCCAAACGATTATTAATGCCTCACAGCAGCTTCTTGTTGCAGTAGAGGATTTGACGGAGAAGCGTAAGGGACAATTTACGCTGGGGCTGCCTCCCGTAATTGGAGCAAGCTTTTTCCCAAAGGTCATTGCGGATTTCCATCAGCTGCATCCGGACATTGCGATTAAGATTGTAGAGGAAGGCGGCAAAAGAATTGAACAGCTGCTCCTCGAGGGTAAAATCAATCTGGGGGTTGTTGTGCTGCCCGTTGATGAGCGACTATTTGAAGTTGTTCCTATTGTGGAGAGACATCTTAAGCTCGTCTTGCCGCTTACGCATGCGCTAGCCCATAGAGAGGAAGTGCATCTCGCAGACTTGAAAAATGAGCTATTTATCCTCTTCCGCCAGGAATTTAATTTGCATGATCGTGTGAAGGAAGCCTGTATTCGTGAGGGCTTTGAGCCTCAGGTTGCTTATGAGAGCACACAATGGGATTTCATCTATGAATTGATCTGCGCTAATCAAGGAATCTCTTTGCTTCCAGAAACGATATGCGCGAAGCTTGATCCGGGTAAGGTAAGTGTTATTCCACTTGTTAAACCGAGCATCCACTGGGATTTGGCGATTATCTGGAATAAGAGTGGCTATGTATCTCATGCAGCTCAAGGCTGGATCGAGTTTGCTCAGAAGGTATTGTTCACGAGCAGCACCAATGAGGATTCCGCTTAAGTATGCCATTTTGTTACATAAGAAAGGATGCTTTACGATGCCGAAGGTATTAGTAGTAGATGACGATAGATATATCCGTGAGCTGATCCGTCTTTATTTGGAAGATGAAGGCTTTGAGGTTGTGGAGAAGTCCAACGGAGCAGAAGCACTTGAATATGCGGAAAATGATACGGTTGATCTCTTTGTCTTAGATATTATGATGCCTAAGTTGGATGGCTGGGAGCTATGTCTCAAGCTCAGGAATATTGGCGATGCTCCTATCTTAATGATTACAGCGAAGGGGGAAGCTGCCGACCGCATTAAGGGATTCCAGCTGGGCACGGATGATTATTTGGTAAAGCCCTTTGACCCTATGGAGCTCGTGCTTCGAGTGAAGGCACTATTGAAACGATACGGAGTTTCGACTTCTCAAACGATAAAGCTCGGAAGTATTTCCTTAGATCGAAAGAGCTATCAAGTCATCCATAATAACAACCAGTTAATTACACTACCTATGAAGGAGTTTGAATTGCTCTATAAGCTAGGCAGCTATCCTGGTCAGCTTTTTACTAGGGTTACTCTTATCGAGGATATATGGGGAATGGACTACGAAGGGGATGAACGCACGGTTGATGTTCATATTAAGCGGCTTCGAGAACGTTTCGAAGCTTTGGAAGCTGAATTTAAGATCGTAACAATCCGAGGGCTCGGCTACCGGTTGGAGGTGGGTTCCAATTAAATCATTATATACACGCGTCATTTTGATTTTCGTGGGTACCGTCATTGCCAGTCTCATTCTTGCTTTCGTTATTGCTTCCTTGCTTTACCGCAGCCAAATTCAACAAATGATCAGCGATAACCTAGTTACTAATGGCAAAAAACTTATTCAAACCTACCAGTCTATATCCACAACGCAATTGGAGCCTTTCATGAATGGTATATCTGGGCTTTCTAATAGTCGAATCCAGATCTACAACCAAGCTGGAGAACAGATTCTTAAGGAGCAGCACGAACCATTAATCATTGATCCTCTCATTGTGAAACGGGTAATTGCGGGTAGTGTAATTAGAGACTTGAAAAATCGTAAAGATGGTCAAACGATCGTTGGGCTCCCTTTTCAAGATCAGAATGGAAATTACGCTTTGTTCCTCATGGTGGAGGCAAGCGGTCTTGAGAAAATGTTCCAGAACACCGTTAGAACCATTCTTTTTATTATTCTGTTGATCGGCAGCGTGTTAATTTTCTTTGCAGCAGGGTACATCGTGAAGCCTATTCGAAGGTTAACAAAAGCAACAAGGCGGATGGCTAAAGGAAATTTCAATGTGGGATTGAGAACCAAGCGGAAGGATGAAATCGGCCAACTAACCACAAGCTTTAATGAAATGGCCATAGAGCTCTCCAAGCTGGATAGAATGAGACAAGAATTCGTTACGAATGTTTCGCATGAAATACAAACTCCCCTAACGTCTATTTCGGGCTTTACGAAGGCGTTGAAGCACAAAAACATGAGCGAGGAGAGCCGCATTCATTACTTGAGCATCATTGAGGAGGAAAGCGAGCGGCTGTCACGATTAGGTCAGAATTTGCTGCATTTGTCGCAGCTTCAACTAGAAGATCTTCCTTTAAAGCTTAGCACTTTCCGATTGGACGAGCAGCTGCGGAAGATTGTCATTGCCCTAGAGCCTCAATGGTCAGCTAAACAATTAGTAATCGAATTGGAGCTTCTTGAAGTAATCGTTCAAGCGGATGGAGACCAGCTCGGTCAAGTGTGGATTAATTTGCTTAGCAATAGTATCAAGTTCACGCCTCAGCAAGGCACAATTCGCATTGGTACAGCAATAAGTTCTCATGATGCGGTTGTTACCATTTCTGATAGTGGAATTGGCATTCCAGTAGAGGAGCGAGTGGATATTTTCAAACCGTTTCACATGGTGGACAGAGCGAGAGATGGTTCTCAGAAAGGGAACGGACTCGGATTATCCATTACCAAGCAAATTATAGACCTTCACAATGGAGATATTCAGGTAACTGGAAACCCGGGAGAAGGTACTACCTTTATCGTGCGTATCCCTCAGAGCTTTAAGAATCAATAGCTACAAAAGAGGCTGACCCTATGGGTCAGCCTCTTTGCTTTTTACTTGGCCGTTAGGCCGCCATCGACGATAAGTCCCGTGCCTGTAATCGCACTGGATTCGTCTGAAGCCAGAAATACAGCGGAGTTGGCGATTTCGATCGGTTTGATCGTTCTGCCGATCGGATGGATATCATCGATCATCTTAAGGACCTCATCTCTGCCGCCATACAAATCGCAGTGCGCGTCGTTGAAGGTCGTGTCCACCCATCCTGGGCAAATACAGTTCACGCGTATGTTATCTTTGGCGAAATCAAGAGCCATCTGCTTGGTTAGCATCAGTATCGCACCTTTGGAGGCGACATAGGCAGACAGACGAGGTTCGGCGACATAGCTATTGCCGGAGCCCATATTAATGATGTTTCCCCCACCATTTTGCTGCATCAGTGGAATGGTGGCCCGGGACAGCAGGAATTGCGATTTGACATTAACGGCAAAGGTCTTATCCCATATTTCTTCAGACACTTCCAGAATGGAGCCCGGGATGTTAATTGCCGCATTGTTCACTAGCAGGTCGATACGTCCATATTGTGTTACGGTAAAGGCAACCAGCGCCTCTACCGATTCGTTGCTTGCGACATCTGTGCGGAAAAAAGCCACATCATATCCAGTATTGTTGAGTATTTCGGCGGACTCAGTCCCAGCTTCAAGAATATCGGCAAGCACGACCTTGGCTCCCTCTTCAGCAAACCGTCTTGCAATTTCAAAACCAATTCCACGCGCCGAGCCTGTCACGATAGCCACTTTATTGTTTAATCTCATCTGAGATGTCCTCCTTTAATTAGATACCTTTAAGTGCGGGAGGTACTTCCTTGAAGCCCTTTGATTTAAATAAAATAATGATAAAGCCGATAAACAGCCAGCTGAACCCGATACCATATGTCAATGCATCAAAGCCTGTCCAGATGAACCCGATTACGGAAAAACCGATAAGCGGGAATACAAGATAGCCGAAAATATGCTTCACACTGCTGCGGTTCTTCTTTCTAAAGAAGAAATAGGTAACGACCGAAAGATTAAGCAGCATATAAGTGGACATTGCGCCAAAGTTGACGAGTCGGGTCAATGTATCAAGCGAGATGAAAAGACCGACAAAGACCGATAATACCCCTACGAAAAGTGAAGCGTTAGCAGGGGTTTTATACTTGGGATGTATTTTGCCTAAGAAGCTTGAAAATGGAATGACCTTGTCACGGCCCATGGAGAACAGAACGCGGGAAATCGCCGATTGTACCGTCAGCGCATTGGCAACTCCAACAAAGATAACACCGGCTATAATAAAGGTATAGTAAAGAACGTCACCGCCTACCTCACGAATAATGTCAAAGTACCCCATATCAGCATCCAGATTCGTATAATCCGGATGAGCAAGTGAAGCCATATAGCCTTGTCCCATAAAGAGCAGTCCGATCAAAACAAGACTTGCTACTACGGATTTGCCTACGGTTCGGGTCGGGTCCTTCGTCTCCTCGGACAAGGTGCTAATCGCATCAAAGCCGATAAAACCGAGCATGGCAATGGAAGCGGCGTTCGCAATGAACTTGAAATCGATTATGTCCGACTGCCAGAACGGAGTCAAAGAGAAGCCTCCGGCACCATGACCATCGATAAACACAAATTTAATGGCACAAATCAAGAAAATCAGAATCAAGGTTAATTGGCCGAATAAGAAAAATTGATTTACCCGTTTGCCAATCTCAATGCCTCTCACATTGACAAAGGTCATCACGGCAACGAACAGCACAATGAGAAGCCATGAAGGAAAGTCTGGAACGACAACAGACAACCATAAGGTAGAGAAGGAAACGAGCAGACCAGGCACGATAACGTAGTCCATTACGATTAACCAGCCTGTCAGAAAGCCGATGTGTGGATTCATCCCCCGCTGAACAAAAGAGTAGGCAGACCCTGCGATGGGGAACGCCTGGCTCATTTTACTATAGCTTAAAGCAGTGAAGAACATGGCGATCATACCGATCAAGTAAACTAGCGGGGCCATACCGAAGCTCTCAATCGAAGCGCTTGCATAAACCTGGGTCGGCGCGATTGGCAGCATAGTAATTAATCCGAAGATAACCAGGTCTTTCGTAGTCAGGGTTCTGTTTAATTCCTGGGAGTACCCTGTCGATGGTGAGGCGGTGCCGTTCTGTTGCAAACAATGTTCCTCTCTTCCTTCTATGAATTTTTTGGGATGCACAGGACCGCTTATGTAATTGGTTTTATATCCCATATTAATACATAGTAGCACTTACTGTGAATTCATCAAGCGAATTCGATAAAAAAAGACAAAATATGATATTTGAAAACGATCAGCTCGATTGTAATGTTCAGTTCATATAGAGTACATATTCACTATCTATAATAAACGGAGATAGAGAGAGGAGAGAAATAGATATGAGTTGGTTAAGTAAAATTAGTTTGAAGAATGGGGCAGCCGTCATTATTTTATGCGCGGTTGTAATGGGGTACGGTTTGTTCTCTGCGACCCAGATTAAGCAGCAGACATTCCCTGACCTTGAATTTCCGGCTGTATTTATACAAGCTGTTTATCCTGGTGCATCCACTGAAGAGGTGGAAGGCGAGGTAACAACACCTGTAGAGAGCAGCTTGATGGGAATGAAGGGATACGATTCGCTCACGAGTACTTCATTCGAGAATGGGGCTAGCATCTTTCTTCAGTATCCTTTCGGATCGAACATGGATGAAATTAATACGAATGTGCAAGCAGCGATTGCAAAGCTAAAGCTACCAAGTCGAGCGGAAGTATCGGTGCAGAGGCTTTCCATTAATTCGCAGCCGATCTACGTTGCAGCCATTTCCTCCAACAAGGACAATGCGAAGGCGATGCAGTCTAAGCTAGAAAATGATGTCGCTCCTAAGCTTCGCAAGCTAGAGGGAGTTAACTCCGTCATGCTAGGCGGCACGGATTTAGAAGAAATACAGATTCACGTGGATAAAGAAAAAGCGAGCCAGCATGGTATTTCCTTAAATGCCATTCAAACTGCTATTCAATCACTTGATTACGCGTTACCGTTAGGTGCCGTAACACAGGATGAAACAGCAATTCCAATTCGTTTAGTCGGAAGCATTAATTCCTTGCAGAAAATTGAAGAGTTGAAGCTAAGCTCTGGTATTCCTGCGGATCCTGCTGTATCCAATCAAGTAAAGCTGTCCGATATAGCTGAAATTTCAACAATGGCCTCGCAGAAAGAAATAACACGTTTCAATGGAAAACAAAGCTTCACGATATCTGTCATGAAGGATCAAGACGCCAATACAGCAGACGTAGCCAACTTGGTTAAAGATACGCTTTCCAAATACGTGGAAGCTGGAGAAATAGACATTCGCGTTATTGCGGATCATGGTGCGGAGATTGAGCACTCGGTATCTTCCTTAGTGAAGGAAGGATTATTCGGTACTTTATTCTGTGTCATTATTATTTTCCTATTCCTTCGTAACATAAGAGCAACAGTAATCTCCATTCTTTCATTACCGATTTCAATATTTGTAACTATCGCATTATTAAATCAAATGGGCTATACGCTCAACATTATGACTTTAGGTGGAATTGCAGTATCTATCGGTAGAATCGTCGATGATAGTATTGTGGTCATAGAGAACATATATAGATGGAGACAAGAAAAGGGCAAGGAGATGAAGGGCAAAGAGCTTGCCTACAAAGCAACGAAAGAGGTCATTGGAGCCATTGCCTCATCTACAATTGCGACAGTCGTTGTTTTCTTGCCACTTGCTTTCGTGTCAGGAATTATAGGGGAATTCTTCCGCCCATTCTCGTACGCGGTCGTGATTTCTATTATTACCTCGCTACTTGTTTCCGTCATGCTGATACCTGTATTAGGAGCTAAATTTTTCAAAAAAGCAAAGCACCACGAGGAAGAAACTTCTCTTCAGCGTCGCTTTGAGAAGCTGCTAAGAGGGGCATTAAAAAGAAAAACGCTATCCATTAGTATCGCTTTTATATTATTGTTTGGTTCGCTGGCGACAATTCCGATTATTGGCGTTACCTTCTTACCCTCTTCAAGTACACCATCAGCAGTAATCAATCTTGAGCTGCCTTCAAAGAGTGGGCTGGATCAAACCTCCGAGCTTAGTCAAATCGTTGAGGGCTATGTGAAAGATCTGCCAGGTGTTGTTGACTACCAGGTTTCAATTGGGGGAAGAGGCGACAATCCTTTCGAGAAATCGTCTGCCCTTAATAAAGCGAAGTTTAATGTCACTTTTACAGATAAGACTAAGATTGATGAGCTCTTGAACCAAATAGAGAAAGAGCTTCCGACAATAGTGAATACTGCTGTGCCTGAAACACAGATTGAGATCAAAGAAGGGGCAGAGGCAGCGGGCCCTCCGTCAGGTAATGGCGTTGATGTTAATCTCTATTCTAATCAGCCTAATGAACTCGCTACAGCCGCTAAACAAATAGAACAGTTAATGAGACAGAACGGCGATCTAAAGGAAGTTACTAACAATCTTACTGACGTAACGCCTAAGTGGGTTCTTTCTCTTAACCAAACAGGTATCGATGCTAATATCTCATCCTTCCTCGTTATGCAGGTTGTGAATGAGCAGTTAAGACCCGTTAATGTAGGCACATATACCCTTGATGGGAAAGAGCTGGCCATTAACCTGTCTTACAAGCAAACCATTGGTTCCAAAGAGCAGCTAGAGAACATCGCCATCCCAACTGCTATGGGAATCAAGAAGCTTGGGGACATTGCTGACGTGACGGAATCTACCGCACCTAATAGCATTAACCATGAGGATGGTAAAAATTACGCCAAAGTAAGTGCACTGGTGAAGGGCTCTGATACTGCTAAAGTAACCGGAGAAGTCCAGAAAGCCATTGATGGCTTATCACTTCCGAGCGGAGTCGAAGTGAAGTTCGGTGGCGGACTTCAGATGATTAATGAAGGATTCGCTAGTATTGGAATAGCCATTGGCTCTGCAATTTGTTTAGTCTTCCTCGTGATGAGCATGACTTTCGGAGGAATACGTACACCGCTAGTTATTATGTCCTCACTGCTATTCGTTCCTGTAGGTGCACTAGGAGGATTGCTTATTACCGGACAAGCCCTGTCTATGAGCGTAATGATTGGTGTATTGATGCTCGTCGGCATCGTAGTAACCAATGCTGTTGTGCTACTTGATCGGGTAGAGAAAAATCGCAAGACAGGAATGGAAGTAACAGAGGCCATCATCGAAGCTGCCAAAATACGTCTAAGGCCGATTCTGATGACAGCTTGCGCAACGATACTCGCGCTAGTGCCTCTCGCATTTTCTTCATCCTCTTCCTCAAGCTTGATCTCAAGCGGCTTGGCTATAACGGTAATTGGTGGACTCTTCACATCCACGCTTCTTACATTAATCGTGCTGCCAGTCATTTATCAGATTACAAGCAAACGCCGTAAGGTGAAGGAAGAAGAAGTATTTGAATAACTCATCGTATTAACGATAGGGGTAACGCCTAGAAAATAGGTGTTGCCCCTTTTTCTTTATTTGAAATAATTGGGTTAATTGCTGTTGTCTATGCAAAACCAGCCTATTTCGAATCTCATTCATAAGACCCAACGCATTTGAACGTATTCGCCTATTTTCGAGGAACACCTATTTGATTATGTTAAAGAGGGAACAGAAAATGAGAGCTGGGATGGAGGGAATTCGTGAAGGGTCGTAAGAAGTGGATCGATGTCGCTAGAGGGTTGAGCATCATTCTTGTTGTCATGGGGCATTCCGGCAACGATGTGATCGATCGCTATTTGGGCTGGTTTCGCATGCCTTTGTTTTTCCTAGTTAGCGGGCTTCTGTTCAAGGCAGTAGCGCCGGAAGACTATCTAAAGTGGGCTGTGAAGAGAATTAAGTTTTTTATGGTACCGTATGCTGTCTATGGGGTTTGTATCGCATTTTTGGTCGCTTTTTACTTAAAGGACCCGATGTCTATCCCTCATGATTTTCTGCTATTAGCCTATGGGGGAACGGTTTTGGGTGGATGGTACGGGGTCTTTTGGTTTATTACGTGCTTATTGCTCGTTCATTTACTAATGGGCTTTTTATCTAGATACTCGTTTCGGAAGCAATTACTGGTGGTTATCGTGTGCTATGGGGTGGCCCATATCGTTAGCATGACCCAGATGGCGAAGTGGGATATTCCATGGAATGCTGATGTGGCGCTTATGGCGATAGTTTACTTTTTTGTAGGGTACACTTACAAATCTCATCTGCATGAATGGCTTGAAAGAAAGGTTGCATTCATTCCGGCTTTGCTGGTATGGGCTACTGTTATCATGTTGAATGTGACTGGAATATGGGATTTTCGGATTGATATGAAAATGAAGGGATATACGCAGCCAGTATTAGATCTACTTATTCCGCTTGCTTGTGTGCTTGTTGTGCTGCAATTGTGCTATTGGTCATCTCAATGGAGGGCAACTAATGCCCTAGCTTTCCTAGGATCAATCACCATTACGATTATGTATTTGCACGTTCCCGTTAATATATTGTTCAAATACGGAATTGGTTTAGAATACGGTACGCTGGTGTATACCGTGGTTGGCGTTCTTGTTCCACTTGCCCTCGCTTGGATCATGTCTAAATCTACAATACTTACGGTGCTGTTTCTCGGTCAGCAGGGCTTTGGCCGAAAGACTAAACCAGCTCCGATTCAAATGCAATAAAATGGAATCCCGCTCATTTAGTAGCTCCCATATTTGAGCGGGATGTGTTAAGAACATTTATTGCATTTCTAGTTGTTCATGGTCACTTTTGGTTGATAGTAATATCCCGACGAATAGACTTCTGGCAATCAGATTGGCCATGTTCATAACGAGGTGCAGGCGGGTGTTCTGGAGGACATGGTATCCTAGAATGCCTCCTACATTTACAATTGCAGAAATATGAATGTCCCCAACAGGAGTTAAAGCCTTATTCACCCCAGCACCAGGAAGCAAAGGACCTTCACCGATATGGATCATTCCGATACTGGAGGAATTGCCGAGACAAGCGTCTATCCCAATGACAAACGGATCATGGTTGTCCCTGTAAAGCTGTTCGAGTGTTGCATCCAAGTTCAGCGCATGAACGGGCTTTTCCAACGTGCCATACAGCTCGAATGAGGATGAACGGTATTTGCTAAGAAGGGTGCCGGTAAGAGGCCCTAAAGAATCGCCGGTAGATCTGTCTGTTCCTAAGCAAACAACAACAATTCGTTTATTAGGCGGCAGCTGCTTGAAATGTCCGCTCAGACGATTGGTGAGTCTCATGGAAGCAGCAGGATCTGTAATGGCGACTTTTGTAGGCGTACCAAACGTGGACGTCATTGACTCACCTCAATAGGTAAAATGGAGATCATAGTAAATACGACACACCATTAATGATACATTATGTATCATTAATGGTGTGTCGTATTTTAGCGAGTTTATATGAGCAAGGAGTCCGTTTTTTTCGACAGATGGGCGTATTAATGAGGCTTTGTCTTAGTTTCCGCGCCTATTGTAGGGGGGAAGGATATCTTTTCCTTCTTCCATCGTTATAATAGAGTTCATGTTGATCCTTTTTGAAATCATGCTTAGATCATAACTTAGATATAGGGAGGAATAGCCGTGAAGACAGAAAAGATCCCCCAGAAGGTTGAAGGACGAAATGTGATTAGTACTCTTGAGACGGTGGACGTGCAGACTGGTGAGCGTAAAGTGCTGGCCCAATTTGATTATCTCATCGAGGCTCCGAACTGGACTAGTGACGGCAAGAGGCTTATCTATAATAGCTTAGGACGTATTTATTCTTTCGATCTGGATACGCTTAAGAGCACGGTAATCGACTCTGGGTACGCGACGCATTGCAATAATGACCATGTTTTATCGCCTGATAATAAACGGATTGCGGTCAGCCATCATACTCAGGAGGACGGTCAGTCTCGCATATATGTTCTTCCTCTTGAGGGTGGTCGTCCTGAGCTACTCACGCCTATCGCACCGAGCTATTTGCATGGCTGGTCGCCAGACGGGGGCACGCTAGCGTATTGCGCCGATCGGAACGGACAATATGATATCTACACAATCCCAGCAGCTGGTGGGGTTGAATCGCAATTAACAGATGTTCCCGGACTTGATGACGGTCCCGAATATTCACCAGATGGCAAATACATTTGGTTTAACTCGACAAGATCAGGCCTTATGCAAATATGGCGCATGAAAATCGATGGCAGCGAGCAGACTCAAATGACCTTTGAGGAAAGCAACAACTGGTTCCCGCATGTGTCAGTTGATGGACAAACGGTAGCCTTTATTACCTATCGTAAAGGCGACGTCGATCCGGGCGATCATCCCGCCAACAAAAATGTGGAAATCCGACTGATGTCCAGCAGCGGTGGCGAATCACGTACGCTAGTGAAGCTGTTCGGAGGTCAGGGAACAATTAACGTTAACTCCTGGTCGCCTGATAGTACGCAGCTAGCTTTTGTAAGTTATGAGCTAGTCGAGTAATACATTTGATCTTTTCAGAGGAATTATCCATAAGCGTTATATGAGAAAAAGTGGTCTAGGAATATTGGCTTGCCGATTCCATATATCGATTGATTGAAGCAGTTTGTATTGTCGGACGGAACATATATATTGGCAACAACATTGACCGAACATGAGAGTATCGCTAACTGTACCTTGTCTAAAAATCGACCTAGTGAACATTTTCCCTGCGGTTGATGAAAAATAAAATATAATGCGTTTTGCAAAGAAGACTCCAAGAACCCGAAGCTGGAGTCTTCTTTTGACACCTGAAAGAAAACTTCTGTTGCATATGAATCTATGAATCGCATTATTACATCAAGTTTGTTTAATTAAAGCTATGCGTATGATAAGAGAGGCAAGGGGCAAATGTTGACCCTTATAGAAGGTCAGGTTAGTAAGGAGGAGTTTAATTGTCACAAACACTTTCAGAACTATTTATTGAAAAGAAGGGCGAATCGCTAGATATTAACGGGAAGAAGATTGTTATGTCGCATCGGATTGAAGTTTCCAAGGAGCAAGTGCTCACAATTGAGTTCATGGATAGTGAAGCGACATGCAGACAAGGTATTGAATTGTCGGTTGATAAGCGTAAAGGTCAGGTCGAAATTAACGGAGAACTTTTAACTGCTCCTGTTCTTTGGGGGGATACTGCTCCTAAAACCGTGGCGGTAAAATGTTTTCCAAAGAAGGCAACTGGTCAAATTAATATTTGGAATGTATGGTACTATACAGGACAAGATAGAATAGATGCTTGGATTGGGAATGCAGGAATGCACGTTGAGCAAATTAACGATAAGACACATATCCTCCATTGCAGCAATGGGATTGGTGACTTTGATCTCAATGATTTATCTGTAAAAGTAACCCTATCTATAGACTAAGTATTTTTTTAATATATCATCGTACTGAAACAGGCCAGACAAGACGGCCTGTTTTCTTGTTGGCGGGGAAACGTTCGTGACTCCAGGAACGACTAAACTACCTCTTTACATAACTGCATAATATGCTATATCATTAAGCGCTTATCTAATAGACACTTGCTTTTAGCGAGTGTCTATTATCTAATGGCATATAGGCATATTTGTCAGTCAGAAGGAAGGTAGAAATTGAAATGAATCAACAGCTTACACATGAGAATGTCGCACAGTCGGGAAAAGGTAGCTTCCCGTTGGCACTATTCTCTTTAACAGCAGGCGCATTTGCGATCGGAATGACCGAATTCGTTATAATGGGCATTTTACCGAATGTAGCAAATGACCTAAGCGTTAGTATCCCAAAGGCGGGGCAGTTAATTACTAGCTATGCTCTTGGTGTGGCAATTGGTGCTCCAATATTAGCGATTGCTACTAATCGGCTTCCCCAGAAGAAACTGCTTTGCTTGTTAATGGTTCTCTTTATTATTGGTAATGTCATTGCAGCCGTTGCACCCAGCTATACTATTCTAATGGTGGCTAGACTAATTAGTGCCTTAGCCCATGGGACATTTTTCGGTGTGGGATCGGTCATTGCGGCTAATTTGGTTCGTCCTAATAGACAGGCGGCAGCAGTCTCGATGATGATGGCGGGTTTGACGGTAGCCAATATTGTTGGTGTTCCTCTAGGTACCTTCATTGGTCAGAATCTAGGCTGGCGATCCTCCTTTGGTGCAGTTGTCATTATGGGTGTCATATCATTAATAGGAATCATGGCTCTTATCCCCGACGTTCGTCAGGACAAATCGTCAAGCGCAATTCGGCAAATTCGTGCGCTAATGCAGCCTAAGTTATTGTTGATATTGCTTACTGGGGCTATTGGATGTTCTAGCTTGTTTACCGTATTTACGTATATTGCTCCGCTGCTTCAAGACGTGACGGGTTTTGCAGAGCATAGTGTGACTTGGATTCTAATCCTCTTCGGATTTGGAGTCACGATCGGTAATATTCTCGGAGGTAAGCTTGCAGATTGGAAGCTCATGCCTACTTTAGTAGGAGGATTTGGAGCACTTTCCCTTATTCTCGCTTTGTTTGCTATGATAGATGAAATTCCGGTGGCTGCGGTCATCACTATTTTCATCTGGGGAGTAGCTGCTTTCACTGTCCTTCCAGGCTTGCAGGTTCGAATCATGTCACTAGCTAAGGATGCACCTGCTCTAGCGTCTACTTCCAACCACTCTGCTCTGAATTTCGGGAACGCAGGCGGGGCATTTCTTGGAGGACTGGTTATCACGCATTTAGGCTTACCTGCATTACCATGGGTTGGAGCTCTACTCTCGTTAATTGGAATGCTACTTGCCTACATTGTATATCGCTGGGATAAAGCAACAAGATTGTCCGTATGAGCTTAAAAGCTTACTATTGGAAAATTAGAGGTGACCTAAGAGGATGGACAGTGTGAATATTAGCATTCGTGAGAGCAAGCATAAAGGCTACGAGTCTTATATTATGGAAAGCGATGATATTAAGCTGGAGTTAGTGCCCGAGCTCGGCGCAAAGATTGTCTCAATAGTCTATAAGCAATCCGGTAAAGAATGGCTGCTTGATCCAGGGAAGCGTTCCTTGGAAAAGCCTGACCCGGCCTCAAGATTCGTCGATTGTGACATGAGCGGCTGGGATGAATGCTTCCCGACAATAGATTACTGTGTTATAGATCAAGAGCAGCCTATTGCATTACCTGATCATGGGGAGGTTTGGTCACTCGCTTGGCATTGTGAAGCGGATAACGAATCGATCACTTGCACGGTGGATGGCGTATGTCTTCCTTATAAATTGAGCAGAAGAATAACCTTCCTCTCTGCTAATCAAATACGTATGAGTTATCACGTAGAGAATAAAGGGACTGCAAGTCTGCCCTTCCTATGGGTGCCACATCCTCAATTCCAAGTCTCAGAGAAGACAAGAATACTTTTGCCGGATTCCATTAAGGACATGTTATGTATATATGGAGGCAAAAAGCTGTCGGCCGGGGTTAAGTACGATTGGACAGAGCATGATCTTGTATTACCTGAACCGGTTGGTGATGGAAGAAAGTTCTATGCAGAAGGTAATGTTTCCGAGGGCTGGTGCGGCTTGCAAGGAGAGGAGACGGGTGATTTCCTCCTTATGTCCGTCTGTCCAGATGCTGTTCCTTACTTAGGGATTTGGATTGATGAGGGATTAGTTAATGACAGATCTGCCATTGCGCTGGAGCCTAGTATTGGCTATTACGATTCTTTATCGCGGGCTTTAGGCAACGGAACGGCTCATATCTTGAAGCCAGCTGAAGCATTCGAGTGGAGCTTGGATTTGTTTGTTGGATCAGGTGATGGAAGAGCTTCTATAAATAAACTGTTATAAAAACCTAAAAACCCGCTGAATGCACGTAATGTACATCCAGCGGGTTTTTTGTGTCACGCCGTACCTTCTCTTTTTCGAAAGAAAGTTTTCAACGCCTGATAGATCTCAGCTTTCTCTTTAATGACATAGTACAGAAACTGCTGATGCTCTATATGCTTATACGCCGACATAAGTGTACTGCTCCTGTTGTACTGATTTACTTCCCCGTAGCCGAAAATGTTAGAGCGCTCAAGCAGCTCTTTAATGAGTCGCACACAACGCTCATTGTCACTCGTCAGGTTGTCCCCGTCTGAGAAATGAAATGGATAGATGTTGTACAGTGAAGGAGGATATCGTGAGTCAATGATCTCCAACGCTTTGACATAAGCTGAGGAGCAGATGGTGCCACCGCTTTCGCCGCGAGTGAAGAATTCCTCCTCAGTCACTTCCTTCGCTTCCGTATGATGAGCGATAAATACAATATCAACCTTCTCATACTGCCGTCTCAAAAACCGATTCATCCAGAAGAAGAAGCTCCTAGCACAATATTTTTCGAAGCTGCCCATCGAGCCGGATGTATCCATCATGGCTAGAATGACGGCGTTATTTTGCGGTTTAACAATTTCCTCCCAAGTTTTAAAACGCAGATCATCGGGGCTAATGCCACCAATCTCGGATTTCCCGTCTCTTGCATTGCGCCGCAGGTTTTCGAGTATTGTTCGTTTCTTATCGATGTTGGACATGATGCCCTTGCGCCTAACGTCGGTAAACCGAACATCAGTCACTTCGATTTGCTCTTTTTCCTTCTTCTTTAAGTAAGGAAGCTCAAGCTCTTCAAATAACATCGTCTCAAGCTCAGCGATAGAGATCTCAGCTTCAACCACGTCATCCCCGGGATCCGAGCCAGCGCCTTCACCCTTACCACCTGCTGGAGTGGGATCAACTCCGATTACATCACCGACCTGGCTTTCCCCATCACCTTGCCCGACATGCTTCTTCTTGTTCGTGTTATATACAAAATGATACTCATCCAGGCTGCGGATGGGGATTTTAATAATTTGGCGCCCATCTGACATAACAATATTTTCTTCGGAAATTAAATCGGGCAAATTTTGCTTAATAGCGTCACGGACTTTCTGTTGATGACGAGCTTGATCCTGATAGCCTTTGCGGTGCAAAGACCAATCTTCCCGGGAGAGAATAAACGAGGGATGATTCATGGGCAACCCCCTGTCGCTTTATTTTTTAAAGGATGTTTATTAATCAATATATTCAGGTACAGCCAAACGATGTGTATAAATAGGAAGCAACTGGCTCTGTGTGACCATTTTTCCTATAATAATTGTGGGTAAAGTGGACTTAATCGTTCCTATTATGTGATAAAATTCAAAGACCTGCTCATCCATCAAAACTTATAAAGACTAATGACAATAAATTGGAAAAGGTGTTGAATAGTATGGCAAATAAAGAAAAGAAAGCTGAACAGTGGAAAGAAGCGAAGCAATTGTGCCGCCTGAATGATGAGGATATTCGTATAGCTAAGGAAATGGGACTCAATCCGCTAAGCCTAATCAAAAATATTCCCGCCAAAAACCAGCTCTGGAAAGCCCCCGTTAAGCAGTGGCTTCATGAAATTTATGAAAAGCGCAAAGAGAAGAGCTCAGAGAAGGCTGCGGTGAAGAGTACTAAGAAGCTGACAATAGGCATCAAGTCATCCCCGGTAGAGCCTGCTAATCAAGATAACTTAGGAGGATGATGACCTCATGAAATTTATACATACGGCTGATTGGCACTTAGGAAAGCTTGTGCAGGGCGTTTATATGACGGAGGATCAGCGTTACGTGCTACAGCAATTGCTGGAAGTGGTTGAGCAAGAGCGCCCGGATGCCGTTGTCATTGCTGGGGATCTCTATGATCGCGCAATTCCTCCTACAGATGCGGTCGATTTGTTGGACGAGCTGTTCCAGAAAATTGTAATTGAACTGAACACGCCGCTGCTTGCTATTTCTGGCAATCATGATAGTCCGGATCGACTTAACTTCGGGACGGCTATCATGGAGGCCAGAGGGCTACATTTAGTAGGTCAGCTGAAGCCAACGATCAAGCCAGTTGTATTGCAGGACGAGCATGGAGAGGTTCATTTCCACCTTGTGCCCTATGCGGATCCAGCACAGGTTCGTTACACGTTCGAAGACGAAGAAATCCGTACTCATGACGAGGCTATGAATGCAATTGTGACGCGGATTAAGGCTTCGATGAATCCAGCCGCTAGACACGTGTTCGTTGGACATGCTTTCGTAACGCCTGGTGCGAGACCTGAGGAAAATACAAGCCAATCCGAACGACCTTTATCCATTGGTGGGGCGGAGTATGTGCATTCTGAGTACTTCAAGTGTTTTCAATATACGGCGCTCGGTCATTTGCATCAAGCCCATCACGTATCGGATGAGACAATTCGGTATTCGGGCTCCCCACTGAAATATTCGATATCTGAGGAAATCCATCGCAAGGGCTTCTTAATTGTAGAAATAGATGCTGCAGGTGCCGTTACTGTGGATAAAAGAGAGCTTAAGCCACGTCGGGACATGCGTCGTGTCATTGCTCCCATCGAGGAAATTGAGCGGCATGCGATATGCGAGGATTATGTGTTTGTTACGCTGCTGAATGATAACCCGGTTCTTTTTCCAATGGAGAAGGTTCGTGCGGTGTACCCTAATGCGCTTCATGTTGAACGTAAAGTAACCGTAGTTACTGGGGGTGGAACCGACGAGGCTGATAGCGAGATTAAGGCAAGGCGAGAGGCGGATCCAGTGGCGCTATTCGCTGCTTTTTATCAGGAGGTTAAGGGTGTTCCGTTGTCAGACGACAAGCACAAGCTATTCGCAGAAACCTATGCCAACGTGCTTCGTGAGGAAGGGGGAGCGGGATGAAGCCGATACGATTAAGCATGACCGCTTTCGGTCCTTATCGCGATACGGAGACGATTGATTTCAGCTTACTTGAGGATCGACGCTTGTTCGTTATTTCCGGTAACACGGGGGCAGGCAAAACAACGATTTTCGATGCTATCTGCTTTGCTTTATATGGAACGGCTAGCGGTGAGGATCGAGCAGAAACAAGGATGCTACGTAGTCATTTTGCGGCAGAGGATGTTTATACGGCGGTTGATTATCATTTTTCGGTAGGTAAGCGTACATACCGTATTTTTCGCCAGATGGCGCATCGTCGGGGCTCGAACAAGAGTGAAACAGGTGGCAAAGCGGAGCTCTATGAGACGACGTCGGGAACGGAAGTTCCTTGTATCGATAGGTTTACTGTATCAGATGTCAATACGAAAATGGAATCTGTCATTGGGCTGACAAGGGAGCAATTTAGCCAGATTGTTATGCTGCCACAGGGTGAATTTCGCAAATTACTGACCTCGGATACGGAAAATAAAGAGGAGATTTTGCGACGTATTTTCCGGACGGGATTGTATCAGAAGCTAGAGGATCGGTTCCAGCAGCAGCATCGCGAGCTTCAAGATGCGCTTAAGCAGGCTAAGGCGATGCAGGAAGTTTATGTGAAGCAGGCTCAGGAAACATTGCCACAACGGGAAGAAAGCTCACTGACGGCTACTTTGCAGCAGGAATTTAGCAGCATGGTACAGGTGACAGAAGGCTTGGTTCAGGAAAGCAGTTATTACGAGGCTAAGGCATCTGAAGCTGAGCTTGGGAAAATAACAATTACCAAGCGATTGAATGAGCAGGAAGCTGCTCTTCATGTGGCGCTCGCTCTGGAAAATCGCTTTGCGCAGCTCGCAGAGAAGCGAACTCAGCTGGAGCAATTGGACGCTAGGAAATCTGAGGTGAGCGAGAGTGAAAGACTTGTTCACCTGGCAGAGCAGGCTGCTAGATTAGAGCCCTACGAGGAACAGGCGATCATTGCTAAGCGTCAGCTGGAGCTGAAACGAGCGCAACACGAACGAAAGCTTCAGGAAGTGTCGGATGCGGAGCGTGGATATACTTCGGCGGAAGAGAAGCATCGGGTTGAAGCAGCGCTTGAACCGGAACGTAAGGAAGCGGAGCTTGAGCTTGGGCGATTAGTGGAGCTTAAGCCAGTGGTCCTTACGCTAGAGGAACGCAGGTTTGAGGTGGCAAGGCTTCAAGCAGATGAGAAGCTGATTTCCTCTAAGAAGGACACAGTGGAGCAGCAGCTTGTAGCATTGCGTGAAGAAAAGCGAAGCAAGGCCGAGCAGCTCAAGCTTGCGGAGACGGAAGCCGCGAATCTACCGGATAAGCTAGAGCAATATGAGCGGATGAAAAACAAATACAAGCTATTGAAGGAATTGTCAGACCTAGACAAGCGCATTGCCGAGTTCGCCAAGCATGAGGCTGAACAGGAGCAGGTAGCGCAGCGATTCAGAACGGCTCATGACATGCTAGAGTCTCAGTGGCTTGAAGGCCAAGCAGGCCTTCTGTCTACTCATCTGCATGACGGTAAGCCCTGTCCTGTGTGCGGTAGCGAGGAGCACCCTCAGAAGGCGATATCCATTTCAACTATTCCTTCAAGGGAAGAGCTTCAAGCGGCTAAGGAAAAGCTGCGTAAAGCTGAGCAGGAGCTAAGTGAAGCGAAGGCTCAGGCAGCTGCAGCGGGTACTGGCAGGAATGAACGGGTTTCTTATATTGACGAATATGGGATAACTGGGGAGCCTTTTGCAGAACAATTGTTAGGGGCAGAGGCAGCGGGCAAGCAGCTTCGTGCGGAAACGGATCATCTGAAGCAGCAGGCGGAAAGATTGCAGCTGCTAAGACAGGAAGGAGAGAAGCTGGATGTTCAGCTTGATAAGCTCCAAGCTGAGCGGGAGCAGCTTCTTGCTCGTCAGCATGAGCTTTCTGTCGATAGAAGTGCGAAGGAATCTGTGCTTAACAATGAGTTAGACCGAATTCCAGAGTCGTTAAGATTACCTCAGCAGCTTATGGCACGGATTGAAGAGCAGGCAGCTTTGTCTAAGAAGCTCAATGAAGCGTGGAGCCATGCTCAGAAGCTGCTACAGCAGGCGCAAACACGGCTTGTCGAGGAGAAGGCGAATGCTGGACAGATGGCTATTCAGCTAGAAGAATCGATCGAGCAAAGCAAGCAAAGTAATGTGCGGTTTGATGAGGAGCTTGCCCGATCTGGGTTTGAGACTTCAGAATCTTATATTGCTTCAAAGCTGCCTGAGTCGGATAGGAATAAGCTAAGTAGACTCATTGAGGAATTCAAATCCTTACTTGCTTCCCTGCTCCATCAGATTGCTGAGCTTGAGAGGGAATTAGCTGGCCAAGCTCGCCCTGTATTGGCGCTGTTTCAAGAAGCGATTGTCGGGTTGAAGGGGCAGCTAGAGCAAATTACCTCTGAGCTTCTCACTGCTCAGAGATATAGGCAAGAGGCGCAGCGACTTCTGACTGCGATTACGAAGGCTTTAGAGCAGTTCCAAGAGCTGGAGCTGAAGCAGCAGCAGGTAACGGACATCTATCAGATGCTGAAGGGCGATAATCCGCTAAAAATATCGTTCGAGCGCTACATATTGATCGAGTTTCTAGAGCAAATTCTTCATGCAGCGAACGCTAGGCTGCTAGATTTGTCCAACGGTCAATTTACGCTGCAGCGTAGCGAACGCTTGGAAATTCGGGGGAAGCAGAGCGGTCTTGGTCTAGACGTCTATGACTCGTATACCGGACAGAACCGGGATGTGAAGTCCATGTCCGGGGGAGAGAAATTTAACGCTTCGCTTTGTTTGGCTCTTGGGATGACGGATGTTATCCAAGCTTATCAGGGCGGTGTATCCATCGAGATGATGTTCATTGACGAGGGTTTTGGCTCATTGGACGAGGATTCCTTGAACAAAGCGATCACGACGCTGATCGACCTTCAGCGATCCGGTCGCATGATCGGGGTCATCTCCCATGTTCAGGAGCTGAAGCAGGCGTTCCCTGCGATACTAGAAGTGAGCAAAACCAAAGAAGGCCACAGCCGCACGGAAATAATCGTGAAGTAGAGCGTGGGAGCCATTGTACAGGAGTAGTCGACCTGTGCAATGGCTTTTTTATTTTAATGTGGCAGCTTGATAAATAAGTGCAGGATATCCAGCTATTGCAGTACCAGCTGGTTTCCAAGATAATGGAAGAGAAATGGATATTTTGTGCTGGAGCACGTTTGGTGCAGCTTTCGTTCCTCTTTAATAATTGATAGGTTACTCTCTGCATCGCATTTTTCCAGAGGAGGTGGGTAAATTGAATCTATATTTTCGGGACAATTTTTTTAATGCGGGTGTTACGGACATTTTGAATACAGAGGAAGAAAAGGTTGGTCATTTAGATTTGAAGAGCACTTTTGGCTCTGCGATAGATGTTTATGGTCAGGATGGTCAGTTAAAGTGTGGCGGAAGGTTTTCAAACTTCTCTGAAAAATGGAAGGTTGCAGGTGCCGATGGGGGGCAGCTGGGCGTGTTGCGAAGCAGGTTTGCGTTTTTCACCCAGAAATACACGTATGAAACAGAAGGACGAGGCAGTTATGATATCCTATCACCGGCATTTTCAAGGGAATATAGCATATCCGATGAATCTGGTGTGCTTGTTGCTAGTTTCCAAAAAGTAAAAGGCTGGTTTTCTTCAGGAGCATTTGTTCTGGACAATCAAAGCGAAGATTTAGATGTTTATGAGCTTGTAGCAGTGATCATGGGAATGCACGCCATTCAAAAAAGGCATAATAATTCGTCAGATAGCGTGCACCATTGAGTGCACGATTGATTGGTGTTTCAATGTAGTGGGTCTAATTTTTTGTATTTATTTACCATTAATGATATATTAAAAACATAAAACCAACTAATGTAGTTGGAATTAACATTGATGGAGGGATAACTTTGTCTAGAATTGCAAAGAACCTTACAGATCTCATGGGGAATACCCCATTATTAGAGCTAACTAACTTTTCGCTGAAGCATCAGCTGGAGTCGAAGATTATCGCTAAATTGGAGTATTTTAATCCGGCTGGGAGTGTTAAAGACCGAATTGGGTTGGCTATGATTAGAGACGCAGAGGAAAAAGGATATATAAATAAAGACTCCATAATAATAGAACCAACCAGTGGAAATACAGGCGTAGGTCTTGCATTTGCTGCGGCAGCCTTAGGATATAGATTAATTATTACCCTTCCTGAAAGTTTCAGCGTCGAGCGTAGAAAGATTTTAATTGCATTAGGTGCAGAATTAGTTCTAACCCCAGCGCCAGAAGGCATGTCCGGTGCCATTAAGAAAGCCGAAGAGATTGCTGCTTCAATTCCTAATTCATATGTACCACAGCAATTTAAAAATCCAGCTAACCCAGACATACATAAGAAAACAACTGCTGAAGAAATTTGGAGAGATACAGATGGCGAAGTTGATATTTTTGTCGGTGGTGTTGGTACAGGAGGAACAATTTCAGGAGTAGGTGAAGTTCTCAAGGCCAAAAAACCTACAGTAAAGATCATCGCAGTTGAACCCTTTGATTCGCCCGTTCTTTCTGGAGGGACCAAGGGGCTGCACAAGATTCAAGGAATCGGAGCGGGGTTTGTACCCGATAATTTCAATAGAGCTGTAGTGGATGAGATCATTCAAGTAAAAAATGAAGATGCATTCGAAACTACAAGACAGCTTGCGAGGAACGAAGGTCTACTAGTAGGGATTTCCTCGGGTGCTGCCGTATTTGCTGCATTACAACTGGCTAGAAGACCAGAAAATAAAGATAAAAAGATTGTTGTACTTCTTCCAGATACAGGCGAGCGATATCTCTCGACAACAGCGCTCTTCCCGGAAGCATAAGCATAGAGTGATTAGAGCAGCTACTGTTATGTGTAGCTGCTTTAATTTTGTGTGTATTCATGAATTCGTGAGCAACTATTACATTTTGTTAGGAGCTTAACAATGTATTTTGATATTTTTCAATGATTCTTTTTAGTTTGCTCTTCTCCATTTATTTTTACATTTTCTGTTATATATTTTATGAAATTATTTATTAATAGTAATCGCAACGCAATAACGGAATGATACTGAACCCGCAACAGTGACAGTAGTGGAACGTGGGTACGCAAAGAGGAGGAAACCCGCGGCTAAAGTAGCAATAGAGAACGGAGAGTGCACTAAGAGGAGTAAATCCGCGAATACAGTAGCAATAGTGAACGGAGAGTGCGCAAAGGGGAGTAAATCCGCGGCTAAAGTAGCAATAGAGAACGGAGAGTGCACTAAGAGGAGTAAATCCGCGAATAAAGTAGCAATAGTGAACGGAGAGTGCGCAAAGAGGAGGGAATCCGCGGCTACAGTAGGAATAGTGAACGGAGAGTGCGCAAAGGGGAGTAAATCTGCGAATACAGGAGCAATAGTGAACGGAGGGTGCGCTAAGAGTAATAAAACCGCGGCTACGGTAGCAATAGAGAACGGAGGGTGCACTAAGAGGAGTAAATCTGCGAATACAGGAGCAATAGTGAACGGAGAGTGCGCAAAGAGGAAGAAACCCGCGGCTACAGTAGCAATAGTGAACGGAGAGTGCGCAAAGAGGAGTAAATGCGTGAATAAAGTAGCAATAGTGAACGGAGAGTGCACTAAGAGGAGTAAATCCGCGAATACAGTAGCAATAGTGAACGGAGAGTGCGCAAAGAGGAGTAAACCCGCGGCTACAGTAGCAATAGTGAACGGAGAGTGCGCAAACAGGAGTAAATCCGCGAATACAGTAACAATAGAGAACGGAGGGTGCGCTAGCCGGATTAAATCCCTGACTAACCCGCACCCCACCGCTCTGCCGCTAGGCCAGCTCCTTTTTGCCGAGGTCGAGCTCGTCTTGCCCACGGTCCAGCTCCATAATCAAATTCGTCTTCACCCATTCGACGAATAAACCTGTCAGAAGGGGGTCCCATTGTTCCCCTTTTCCTGACTCGAGGATGCTGATCGCCTTCTCCATTGACATGCCTTTTCGGTAGGGGCGGTCCGATGTCATGGCGTCGAATGCGTCCGCAATGGCAATGACTCGGCCCATGTAGGGGATATTTTCTCCGGACAAGCCGTCGGGATAGCCCCTGCCGTTATATTGCTCATGGTGGGAGCGCACGCCAGGCAACAAATCAGCCATTGCTTCTGCTGGCTCGATTTGTAGTAATATTTTCTCCCCGAGGACGGGATGCAGCTTAATGACATCAAACTCTTCGTCCGTGAGCTTCCCTTCCTTTAACAATACCGCATCTCTAACCCCGATTTTTCCGATATCATGCAACAGCGCTGTCTTCTGCAAAATATCCAAATCCACTCGATTCATTCCAGCAAGCATCCCGATCTGAACGGAATACCTGGCAACTCTTTCAGAATGACCAGCTGTATAAGTGTCTCTCGCATCAAGTGCAGCAGCCAGCGTCGTAAAATAGCTTTGTAAAAGCTGCCCATTCAGCTTTTCCCGTGTTTTGAGCCCTTCCAGCATATGATTAAAGCCCGATACCAGCTTGGAAAATTCATCAGAATATAAATCAGGTGCACGCTTCGTAAAATTCCCTTCCTGCACTCCGCCCATTAATTCATATAGGGTGCGAATAGGCGTCTGAATGTCTCGTGATAGCAGCCAAGCGCCTAAAGAAGAGAAAGCGATTCCTGTAACAAGAATGATGGCTGCCCACTTCCAATATTCCATACTATTTTCCCCGGACAGGTTATTTAAGCGAATTTGACCAGCGAGCGCGAATAGGAACATAGGGAATGTACCAATTAGAAAAGCACTGAGCTGAAATTTTTTCTGAATAGACACTAATACACGGCCATCCAAGGAAATAGCCACGTCAAACTTATCCTCGGCCATTCTGTGGATGTAGCTGAGCATCGGTCTAATCGCTTGTACATTAAGGAAAAATTCAATCATCGCATGTAGGGAAGCGACCAGCAAAGCGCCAACAGCTGCTAGTCCCATATAGTAGTAGGGAATACTGATCCATTCTAGACGGATGAAAATATATGCCAAACTCATTGCAGGAACAGATAAACCGAGCAGATGCGGTCCGAAAATTCTTTTGACAGCTAACAAGGGGAAGCGATGGACTTGGAGGTAGCTGGCTTGCAGCTCTTCAAGGGTGTGATGCTCTTTCTGGAATAGCGCACGAATTGGAGTCAAGTGACGATAGAGTATAAGCAGCTCACAAGTAACCATAATTAACAGAGATGAGAACAGAATGCCAGCTAATCTCCAAATTTCCACAGATGGAATCTGCAGAGAGGAGAAAATAAACAAGCTACCTACTCCTAGAACAGCTATTGTTGAGCCAAGTATGTAGTTAAGGAAGAGATCACGAATAAATTTCGAATATACGCTCATCACAAAGCCTTCTTTCGAGGATGTGTATACAAGTTGCTTGTTTATTCAATAAAAAAATCCTAATCAGGTGAGGAGCACTGTTGCCTTGCCTCTTACAAGCTGATCAGGATTCTATTGCCGTAGGTGTTCTAATTTCTAATTGCCGTATTCGCTCTCTCATTTTCAGACAAGATTATTTTGGGCAAAGGCTATAACCATGAGGACGAGTATTGCCATAAGGGCTAAACCATTAAAAACCGTACCTAGAATGGGAAATGTTTTTTTATACCCTGTACGTACAAGTCCGGTAATACCGAGAATAATTCCAATAACGTTAATGATGAGAATGAGTGGATACAGGAATAAATAGCCGAGTAGCGGTTTGAATTTATCTTGAAGCTCTTCTTCGGTTATTGCTAATTCTCCATTTGAATCAAACATTGTTGAAAAATTAATGTCTTTAGACATCAGAATAACGACACCGATAGAGACGCCGATAAAAGCGACGACACTTACGAGAAATAAAATAAAGGATACGATTCCAAGCTTGCTATGCTTTAATGGAATACTCCCTTGATCATGAATAGGCGTGAAGGCGTTCTTGTTCTGAAATTGTTCATGATTATCGATGTGCTCACTCATGACTTTCCACCTCATTAACGTTATTATAGTTAAAGTGTTACAACAAATTAAGACAAGGAGATTAACCCTATATGAATAAGTATATAAGAATCGGGGCTCTTACCGCTATGCTTTCAGTTGTTTTAGGTGCCTTTGGCGCACATATGCTGGAGGATCGATTATCAGCGGATGCTATGGATGTGTTCGATACTGCTGTCCAGTATCATATGTTTCACGCTGTTGGTATTTTGCTGATTGCCTTGTTAATGGATCGTGTGCCCTCGCAAAAGCTTGCTATATGGGCAGCAAGATTGCTGTTAATAGGTATTATCATTTTTTCTGGCAGTCTCTATGCTTTGGCGTTCAGTGGTTTAAAAATACTTGGTGCAATAACTCCTATTGGAGGAGTTGCGTTTATTGCAGGCTGGATTTGTATGGCGATTTCTGCACGTCCTAACGCAAAGAAATAGATTCCTTAAAGAATACACACAAGCAATATAGTTTTCCCTCTTAAAGGGTATGATTTCAATTGGAATTTGGAAAATACTATACATCCCGGGAGATTGTTCTATAATATAAGAAATACGACTATTGAACAATGTCCCATAATGGGGGAAGGAAGTCGCCTGTGAACGGATGGTCCAATAATGGCCTTTGGTTGGCAGGTATTGTTGCCAGCGTAGTTTTGACCGCAAGCGTCGTATCATTGGGTTGGTTGTCCGCACGAAGGCGCACGATGATTGCGTCCTCCGCTCCTTCCTATCAGCTTGAATTGTTGGATTCTTTATATAATGATAGTCCGATTGTATTTGCGGTTATAGACCGACATGGCAGATTTCTTGATATTAACCGCGATCCTTCTGAGATGGTTGGTTACACCAAAGAGGATATGACCGGTCAACAGTTCGCTACTATGGTGGACGCAGACTCACTTGAGATAACAGGGCAAATTTTCCAACAGACACTAAGAGGGGGGAAATGCTCGCAGGAAATTAAGATCATTCATAAGCAAGGACATTCTATCGATTTAAATATACATACCTCACCGCTGGTCAGAAGGAAGAAGACCATTGGGATTTTGGTGTTTATTCAGGATATAAGCGACCGTAAACGCTCCTTGGAGCGGATTCGATATATGGCGTATTACGATGATATGACGGGGTTGCCGAACCGTCGATTTTTTACGAACAGGTTAGAGGAAAAATTAAAGGCTGCAGGCAAAAATGGAACACGGCTTGCGGTATGCTATATGGACGTAGATCGGTTTAAACTAGTTAATGCTTCATTTGGGAGAGATTTTGGAGATATGCTGCTACTGCAAATTGCGGAGCGGCTGACAAGATGCTTGCCAGAGCCTGGTGACCTCGCTCGTATGGAAGGCGATGAATTCGCCGCATGCCTAGATCATCTCGAGGATAGTGAAGATGTGAATAGACGTCTGGATGCGATGATGTCTGTTCTGGAGGAGCCGTTTGAATTGAGCGGCATTCCGGTTCATATCACGGTAAGCTTTGGGGTTGCTGTGAGCGAGGGTGCCTCGGCGGATGCAGGAACCTTATTGAAGAGAGCGGATACGGCATTACATCGGGTTAAAGAAAATGGTAAGAACAACTATATGCTGCATTCAGATGATATGGATAATATTGCACTGCACAAGCTGACGATTCAACATGAGATGAGACGTGCCCTTGCGAACAATGAATTCATACTCTATTATCAGCCTCAATATGATTTGGCTTCTGGTCAGATCGTAGGGTTGGAGGCGTTAATTCGTTGGATGCATCCAGAGCGCGGTCTCGTTCCACCTGGAGAGTTCATCCCCGCTGCAGAAGAGAGTGGCATTATTGTTCCGCTCGGCAACTGGGTCATCGAGGAAGCGTGCAGGCAGAATAAGGCTTGGCAGGATGCGGGTATGCCTTGTATACCGGTGTCTGTTAATTTGTCCTTCCGGCAATTTACCGAGCTCAATTTAACAGGTAAAGTAGCCAGTATTTTAGAGAAGACAGGCTTGAAGGCCCGTTATTTGGAAATTGAAATTACTGAGAGCATGACGATGGACGTCGAACGCGCATCTAAATGTTTAAAGGAATTGACGGAGCTTGGAGTAAACATTAGCATTGATGATTTTGGAACGGGATATAGCTCCTTTCATTACCTGAAGAGCTTACCGATCGCACGTCTCAAGATAGATCGTTCCTTTGTTAGACATATTCAGCAGGATACTAATGATGCAGCTATTGTGGCGGCCATTATTGCAATGGCACATAATCTACAATTACAGGTTATCGCCGAGGGAGTAGAAACACAGGATCAGTTACATTTCTTGCGTTCTCATCGTTGCGACGAGATGCAGGGTTATTATGGAAGCCCGCCGCTTTCAAGCGCGAATGTGCTGGAATTGCTCCAAGAGAAATTAAACCGTCCGGCTCTTCCTACGTATCATTGAATTTAATCTAAAAGGTAAATCTATCAGAGAAGACTGCTACAGCAGTCTTCTTTTTAGTTGCCAAAAAGTCAATAGATAAAGTTTTTATTTTTAATGCTCTTTATCATTGACACACACAATATATTGATATAAATTGAATCTTAAAACTATACATATTGTGTTAAAGCATTGAGAGGAGAAATGCATGTATGCTAATTGCATATGATTCCAAGACAGGAAATGTACGGAGGTTCATAGACAAATTAAAGCTTCCGTCGATCCAAATCGAGGAAACCCTCAATGTTGATCAGTCATTCATTCTAGTTACATATACAACTGGTTTCGGACAAGTCCCGGACAAGGTAGTGTCCTTCTTGAAACGGAATCATGAGAAAATGCGGGGAGTATCCGCGAGCGGGAATCGTAACTGGGGAGATGGATTCGCTCTTAGCGCTGATCGTATAGCAGAAATGTACGGTGTACCCGTGATTAGTAAATTCGAGTTGTCCGGTACTACACGGGACGTAGAAAGATTTGTACAGGAGGTGCGCGCAGTTGCGTCACATTGAACTTAATAACTTATTAATGCAAAAAGATCCAGAAGGCTTCTTCCAACTAGATAAGGATATTGAAGCGGTTAAAGAATTTATGGAAGACGTCTACAGCAAGAGCATCCCATTCGCAACATCCAACGAGAAGGTCCATTACATGGTGGATAACAATTTTTACGAGGATGTATTTAAACTATATAGCGAGCAAGAAGTCGATGAGATATATGACATCACCTATAGTTATAACTTCGAATTTAAGTCATATATGGCAGCTTCCAAGTTTTATACGGATTATGCTGTAAAGACTGACGATAAATCGCAATACCTGGAGCATTTTGCAGATAGAGTGGCTATTGTGTCACTTCATCTAGCAAGGGGAGACCGTGCAATTGCTCGTTCGCTAGCTTCATCAATGATGGAACAGCGGTTACAGCCCGCAACTCCAACCTTCCTTAATGCAGGTAAGAGCAGACGTGGTGAGATGGTGTCTTGCTTCCTGTTAGAGGTTGATGATTCCTTGAATTCCATCAACTATGGAGTTGGAACGTGCATGCAGCTGTCTAAGATCGGCGGAGGCGTGGCTGTGAACCTGTCTAAGCTTCGCGGACGTGGAGAGTCGATCAAAGGAGTGGAGGGCGCAGCGAAGGGTATTATGCCCGTCCTGAAGCTCATGGAGGATGCCTTCTCGTATGCCGATCAGATGGGACAACGTAAAGGCTCTGGCGCAGGCTACTACAACATCTTCGGTTGGGATGTTATGGAGTTTCTGGACAGCAAGAAAATTAATGCCGATGAGAAAACACGCCTAAAAACTTTGTCGATCGGACTCATCGTTCCTGATAAGTTCTATGAGCTAGCTGAGAAGAACGAGCCGTTATATGTGTTCGCACCTTACACTGTGTACAAGGCTTACGGAGAGCACTTGGACGATTTGAACATAGATGAAATGTATGATCAGCTGCTTGCTGACGATCGTGTGAAGAAGAAAGTCATTATGAGTGCGCGTGACATGCTTGGCAAGATTGCTACGACCCAATTGGAGTCCGGCTATCCTTACATCATGAACAAGTCCAATGCCAACAGAGCTCATGCTTTGAAGGACATCGGAAGCGTCAAAATGTCGAATCTTTGCACAGAAATTTTCCAACTACAAGAAACGTCGGATATTGGCGATTATAACGAGCCAGACACGATCCGTAGAGATATTAGCTGTAATCTTGCTTCCTTGAACATCGCGAATGTTATGGGACTACGCAAGATTAAAGAATCGGTACATGAAGGCATTGTTGCATTAACAGCAGTTAGCGATATGACTACAGTTGCTAACGCTCCTGGCGTAGCTAAAGCGAACGCAGAGCTGCATTCGGTAGGCCTTGGCGCGATGAACCTGCATGGTTATCTGGCTAAGAACAAGATTGCTTATGAAAGCCCAGAGGCACGTGATTTCGTTCGTACCTTCTTCATGATGATGAATTTCCATTCGTTGGAGAAAAGCTCAGACATCTCTCGCGTTACTGGCGTTACCTTCCAAGGCTTTGAACGCTCTGAGTATGCCAAGGGAACTTACTTCGACCGTTATCTCAATACTGACTATCGTCCAGTTACAGAGAAGGTTAAGCAGCTGTTTGAAGGGATTGCAGTGCCATCTCCTGAGGATTGGCTGAAGCTGAAGGCGGATGTTGCTCAGAATGGCTTATATCATGCCTACAGACTGGCAATTGCACCGACCCAAAGCATTTCCTATATTCAGAATGCGACATCGAGCGTAATGCCTATCGTAGAGCCGATTGAGACGCGTACTTATGCGAATTCGACTACTTATTATCCGATGCCATTCCTAAGCCGCGATAATTTCTTCTTCTATAAATCGGCTTACCAAATGGATCAATTCAAGGTTATTGATCTTATCGCTGAAATTCAGCCCCATATCGATCAGGGGATTTCGACTGTGCTTCACGTCAATAGTGATGTAACGACAAGACAGCTATCGCGATTGTATGTATATGCGGCCAAGAAGGGCCTTAAATCGCTTTATTATACGCGTACGAACAGATTGTCCGTAGAAGAATGCATTACTTGCTCGGTATAAGTAAATTGGAGGTATGCAATAAATGTGTGCTTTGAAAGCTGTTAACTGGAACCGTCCAGACGATGATTTTACGATTACGTTCTGGAATCAGAATATAATGCAGTTCTGGACAGATGAGGAAATTCCTTTGTCTGACGATAAGATGTCCTGGATGATGCTGAGTGAGCAAGAGCGTGAGCTGTATATGAAGGTTCTGGGAGGTTTGACACTTCTAGATACTGTACAGGGCGGAGTTGGAATGCCGAGGATCCTAGAGCATGTAGAGGGGCTTCAGCGCAAAGCTGTGCTTGGGTTCATGGGGATGATGGAGCAGATCCATGCGAAATCCTATAGCAGTATTTTCACTACTCTTGCAACAACAGAGGAAATCGACAGTGTGTTCCGTTGGGTGGAGAACAATCCACGACTGCAGAAAAAAGCAGACACGATTGTGCAATATTACAATAATATAGACTCGTCTAAGAGCCTGTTTTTGGCGATGGCAGCATCGGTTCTACTAGAAAGCTATTTGTTCTATAGCGGGTTTTTCTATCCTCTTTACTTAGCTGGACAGGGCAAGATGACAAGCAGCGGCGAGGTTATCGATCTTATTTTGCGGGACGAGAGCATTCACGGTTTATATGTTGGCGTTCTTGCACAAGAGGTTTACGCTAAGCTTGATGAGGACGAGCAGAAGGATGCTTACGAGGTTCTACACGGGCTTCTAATGTTTCTGCATCAGAATGAAGAGCAGTATACGGATGAGCTGTACTCATCTATCGGCTTGGCTGAAGAAGTCAAAACCTTCATTCGTTACAATGCGAACAAAGCATTCATGAATATGGGCTTTGATCCTGTATTCCCGGAGGAGGACGTTAATCCTATCGTATTTAACGGGATTAGCACTCGTACGAAGCAGCATGACTTTTTCTCTAAAAAAGGAAACGGGTATGTGCGGACTATCCATGTAGAACCAATGACTGACGATGATTTTACTTTTGATATTAAATCATAAATGTAAGAAAAAGAGGCTGTCCCAGAAGGTATTTCTTTCTGAGACAGCCTCGTGTTTTATGAACGGAATTAAGGAATTATCCGCTGCCACAGTCTAACTCTGCCTATAACGCTCTCATTGCGGGGAATTATTCGCTACCTCCACTCTATTCGGTAACCAGTAGCTTTATACTCATCTGATAGCACGATACAGGCTTTTACAGCCACCCGAAAAACAGTGAAGCCGGTTTACTTGTTGTTCGTTTAGTATAGATCATTCGGGATCGTCATGAGTGATAAAGATGAAGTCAGATTATGTTAAATGACAATCAAGAATTAACAAGCCATTTACAAGCCGTTAACAATATGATTTCCTCATGAGAAAATGGCATCCAAAAGATAAACAGGTCGTCACATCCTGCAATGTCCGGTCTTTGAGCCCCCACCTATAATTGAAACTAGGACAAAATAGTTTACTAATGGGAGGAAAAGATCGATATGAACGTAGGAACGAGCATGAACCGTACATGGAAAAGAAGTCTAGCATTTCTTCTCATGTTGAGTATGATGTTGTCGTCCGTACAAACTTTATTTGCCAGTACGTCAGTTAAGGAGTCACACTGGGCGGCCGAGGAGCTTAATTCCTGGGTGAAGATGCAACTGCTTCAAGGGTCTGTAGATGGTTCACTTCGACCCGATGATAATATTACAAGAGCAGAATTTGTCACCTTGTTGAACAAGGTATTCCGCTTGACCAACAAATCGAGCCGGACATTCCCGGATGTAAAGGCCGACAAATGGTATGCCGATGCGATCCAGAAGGCGGTTGATGCCGGTTTGCTGCAAGGAGACAGCAAGGGCAATATGCGCCCGGAAGCCTCAATCACTAGGCAGGAAGTTGCTGTAGTGGTCGCCAAAGCTTTTAAGCTTGAAGGTGACGCAAGCTCGACGCATGGTTTTGCCGATGCAGCGGCAATTGCAGACTGGGCAAAGGATGCGATTGGAGCCTTACGGAAAAACGGTTATATCGCAGGTCGAAGTGGCAACAAGTTTGCGCCTTCTGCTCCAATCACAAGGGCTGAAGCTGTAAAAATTATCGACAGTGTCATGGGCGAATTGCTGTTCTCTGCGGGAACTTATAGCGGCAGTAAAAAGGGCAATGTTGTAATAAACGCTAAAGATATCATCCTGTCCGATCTGACAGTGAACGGAAATCTATACTTGACGCAGGGAATCGGCGATGGAGCCGTTACGTTGCGTCATGTGAAGGTAACTGGAACCATCTTTGTCGAAGGCAGCGGCACTGTCAACGTCGACAATGCCGATGCAAGCCAGAAGCTAACATTTAGTGGGAACGTAAACCACCTTAGGATCAATAGCAGAGCGAACGTTGTTCTAAATGCCGGCACGACGGTATCGGAATTGCTTATGACGGAACGTTCTGAGGGCTCCTCGATTACAATTAGTGGGGGTTCAAGCGTCGCAAGTCTGATACTTAATGCTGCTGTAAATGTAGGCGGGAGCGGTACAATAGAACAAGCAATTATTAATGTTTCAGGCTCTACATTGGCGCAAACACCGGCGCATATTACATTTAATAGTGGTGCTACCGCTATGATCGCAGGTCGTGAAGTGAGTAAAGGAACTGAGCCAGGGCAATCGAAGCCACCGACAACCGGAGGTGGCAATGGTGGAGGCAATGGAGGCGGAGGCGGCAACACAGAGAAGACACCGCTACTTACATTCCCTGTTATGAGCGATATTCATATTGGCATTGATGATGTTTCCGTCGATTCCGAGGCTAAATTCGCTCAGGCGCTTGAGGCATACAAGAAGCTTGGGAAATACGATGCCATCGTCCTTAATGGCGATTTCGTCGACAAGGGAACATTAAAGCAATATGATTCGGCGATGCGCATCTTAAATGAGCACAAGCTTGACACCGCCAAGTCCATCATTGTTCCTGGTAACCATGAATACTATGCAAGCAAAGAGCTTGGTAGCGACTATAAAGCGGCTGAACGATTCTATGAGCAAACAGGCATGAACAAGGATGGCTACCATGTGGAGCCCGTTGATTCAATTAAAGAAAACGCGGGAATCTATTTCGACACATGGGAAAAGGGTTATCATTTTATCACGATGGATCACGATAGAAAATCGATGTCCGACGACAAGTACAAGTGGCTTGAGAAGAAAATAAGCCAGGATGAACAAGGAAAAGATGCAGACCCATCGAAACCGGTATTCATTCTTGCGCATTATCCGTATCAGAACACGACGTACGGCAGCGAAGGCGCAGGTTGGAAAAATCAGACCGAGTACGACAAATTTTCAAAAGTCATGCAAAAACATCCTAATGCAATTCTGATTACAGGACACACGCATTACACGCTAGAACATCCTAATACGATCAACGCGGACAATGGATATATCCGCATCAACGACGGGGCTGTCGCATTCGTTCAAGCGCACGGTTACAGCAACGACGATGACATCTATTTGGATAAGAACATTTCGCAAGGGTTGCTGTTCAACGTTTATGACGACAAGCTAGTGATTGAAAGAAGAGCACTAAATCATAACGGAGCGCTTATCGGCACCCCTTATACGATTGACTTAAAAAAGCCTGTTGAATCGGTCAAAGCCTTTTCGGTAAATATGAAAAACCCTGAGTTTAATAAGGATATGAAAGTGACCGTATCTTCCGTATCCATGGTATCCGCCACCTTCACGTGGCCGAAGGCGATCGCCGATTCCAAAATGGACTTTTATGAAATCATTGTGAACGGCAAGCTTATTGGCGCACCGTCGGTTATATCGCCTTATATCGAAGCTGCAAGCCATACCTTTATTGCAAACGGATTGAAGCCAAATACGGATTATACCGTTACGATCAAGGCGCATGACGCTTATGGAAAAGTATCGGCACCTATAACGGCAACTTTCAAAACGTCGGCCGCACCGGCAGGGTATGACTCGCAAGCCGCAGATGTACTGGATATCGATTTTACGACAGTGAATGGACGAGCTGTAACGGACATCACCTTAAACCATAATGATGCCGTTTTGGAACACAATGCCAACGTAATCTACGATAATAAATTCGAGAAACCTGCGCTTATATTGGATGGTAAAGGATCAAGAGGGACACCAAGCTCGATTGCTCGGATCAAGTATAACAGCAGTTTGTTCAAACAGGATGCAATGACAATCGAGACAGCCGTATATATTTCACCGGATAGTGACTTGACGAAGGAAGAGTATCATATTCTCGGCAACTATGAAAACGGCGGTTATTCCTTGTACTACTCTGCCAAAGACAAGAAGTTCGTGTTCGATACTCGTCATTCGGACGATCCGGCTGAATCAAAAGTGATGGGCGATGTAAAAGGGAAAATCGTGTATCTCACTGCCGTCTATGATGGAGATGCGGATCATGGATATAAGAAGGGTACAATCAAGCTGTATGTGAATGGAGTTTTGGAAGGAAACAATACAACTGATGGTCCGCTCCCGATCAATGAAACGAATGACCTGACTATTGGCGGCGATGTGGAAGGCTTCGGCGATGTGGTTAATTTGTTCGAAGGCGGAATTGATCATGTTAGGATTTACTCACGAGCGCTCAGCCCCGAGGAAGTAGCCACGAACTTTAAGGAGCGGTTTAACGATGCGGTCAAGATTGTAGGCGGACATGACATCGTTCTGTTCGAAGGTGAAATCGCTTGGCTCGATGTAAAGCTGCCGATTAATGTTACTGATGAGGCAGATTGGAGCATACCGAAAAATGGAGTCATTAAGGAAGATGACGACAATGGAAACAAGCGCGCAATCAAAGCAGTGGCCCCCGGTGTCGAAACGGTTAGTGTAACTGTGGGAGACGATAGCGATACGGTTAATGTCATTGTTGCAAACTATAACGCCAAGCTTACAATGAACAAAAATATTCAAAACAGTGCGAATCTGGCCCCATTTATGGCGCCGGGCAAGGTAGCCACGAATTGGGGTTCTCTTTCACCGGACGTGGCAACTGTTGACGCCAATGGCAAAGTAACCGCCAAGACGATCGGCAATACGGTTGTATTTGCTACGGTGGACGGCAAAACGGTCAGAACAAGGGTAATCGTTGACCCAGATCCGAATGCAATCGAGGAGCTCCCGCCGATCGATATTTCCAAGAGACCGAGAGCGGCCCAAACGGTTAAACTGAACAATACAACGCCTGCCTTTGCAGGTGAAGTATTCCAGAAGATCGTAACTAAGTATACGAAGACGGATGCTGCGCTTCCGCTTGAAGTAGTAAATTATATTAATGGTGTCACTTCTGCGCCCACGGATCTTTCGATTCCGGTATTAGCCGGGAAACTACCTGGCGAAATTCTTCCCGTCGACACCGGGGATGTCAAATTTACAATAGTAGGAACGGACAATACGACATGGCTGGCTACGAATAAAGGCGTCGTACGTGTTAACCCGGATGAAACGTACTATCGCGATGTTGTGCAGTTGTTCGCAACGCATAGGTATTTGCCAGACGACGATGTTCAGTATATTGCACTTGATGGCGATAACGGAGTATGGGTTGTCACAAGTACTGGCGTATCCCATATCCAGATGGTTTTAATGAAGTATGTTGAGAAAGCCCAGATCATGAGCGACAATCTGGAAGCAAATAATATACGCCGCGGGCCTGACGGTCAAATCGCCTTGCCTTTCCTAAACACTGGCTCCGGTACGCCGGGGAACCGTAAAGGAACGGAAAAAGATAACGATGGACTGTGGACGGCGGATGCCATCGCTGGTGAATTGTTCCGTACTGCCGTAGAGGAAGCCAAGTATCCAGGAAACGCGGAGGCCAAGGAGGCACGTGCGAGGGCGACAAGATCCGTTGAAGTCGATTTGTTGCTCATGTACGTCACGGGACGCGCAGGTCAGATTGATGCCAAAGTCAAGATGATGCCATACAGCACGATGGATGTCACTATGATGAGCTATTCCTATCTGAAAGCAGGAGGAAACAAAAATAAACCGGAGGATTATGTATACTCAGGCCCGGCTGCCACCGAGAAGCGGACGATTCAGGGCTTCATTAGCCGGACGTTGGGAATAGATAAAGAAGGCTTCGATAAGCATTACGGTTGGGATGGCATCTACTATAAGAAAGGGAAAGAGGTAGATGGCAATAGCTATTCCTACAACACGACTGAGTTAAATGAAATAAACAACGATCCGGAAAACAAAAGTAATAGTGATGTAAAGAAGAAAGGTTGGGGAGAATTCGCGGGCTCCGTCGTCAATTCGGCGAACAAGATTCCGGACAGACTCGCCAAACTGTACACCGACCTCGGCGCTACCGAGAAGGACCTTTATTATAAAGGCGATACAAGCGCAGACGAAATTCTTGGCCATATGTATATGTACAAAATTGCCTATGATACACTGTGCACCGGTCCTAACGCGGATGAAGAGCTGGGAGCACTGATCGCCAACGCGTCGGGAGAGTTCGCGCGTCATGTTATCAATAATGGCTACACGATTGTCGATATAACCGGGCAGCCAACCACGCACGGTAAGTATAATGGCGATACATTCGGACGGACTGAAGACGCTGGTGAAGATACGGCGTTGCGGGCAGCGGAGCTGATGACCATCTTTAAGACGGCCGCTTACTTGACAGGTGACTCCAAGTTCCTAGACGAGTATCGCAAAGTGGCAAGGGACTATATATATCCGTCTGTATTCGCAGATGAGGATGCCTACAAAGACGTAGTTGACGGCATCGTAGGAATGGGTCCGCTTGCCGGAGCCAAGGAGCTTGCAGGCGTTAAGATGCCTTCACAGGACGGGTATGCCAAAGGATATATGAACCGGTTGGATCAGCGCTGGGCGAGTTATTATTATGCTAGTAGAAGAGACGGTGACCCGCATCCGTTCACTTGGTACAATTATTCGGACGAACGGCAGGCTATGTTCACCTTCTACAACCTGATTACGATTCCGGATGAACAGGGTGATGAAGACATTGCCGTCATGATTCGAGCGGGACTAGATAACTGGTACAAGTCCAACATGCAATATGAAGACGAACCGCTGTGGGATTATATTTACCAGCTTGCCTATCCCGACAAAAAGGTCATCGACCTTGAAAAGGCAGCATGGGTGCTGAAACGGACACCGATCGACAGAACCAATTACTACGTCAATCTTACTGGACGCAAAGATATATCTTGGTTCGTGACGAGAGCGATCGTCGATGCGGATGACGGTTACAATAGTAAGGTTTCGGATGGAGGCCTCATTACCAGTACCGGCGTTCCTGCGGCTAACGGGATCGTATACAATCCTGATACAAAGCAATACATCAAGAAGGCTGTCAAGGAAGGCGATCTGTTCGTTGCAAGATCGAGAAGGCAGGAAGGAAGACATGTACAGACCGCGATGAGTGACGATCCAACGAGGAAAGTTGCGGTTTCGCCAGACGAGCGGTCCCTTACGAGACCTGGTGATAGCTTGTTTGCGATCGACGAGGGCGGCGACGAAAATTCATGGGACTACGGGAATGCGTTCAACGCTGCGTATTGGATGGCACGATACTATGGCATGATTAGCGACGATAGATAATTGAACGCATTGCAAAAATCGTAATAAAACGGTAAGTATATACGTGTTAACTAAGAGAGCCACCTGGGATCAGGTGGCTCTTAGGCGCGTCCCCCTTCTATAGGCAGATAAACAATGATTTCGTAAAAAAAAGAAACCCAAAGTCTCGAAAAGACGGGGTTTCTCGACAATCCCTTTGTTCGTTTAATTCAAAACCGTTCAACTTCAACTATCCGTTCACGAAATCATCAATTTCATTTAATCCAAGGCTATATACTTGCTTCTCATCTACATGATAAACGGTGAGTAGCTGGTTGACTGGATCGAAATTAATAACTCGACAGGGGATACTCATCTTTACACCGCGGCCTTTATTTATACTTAAACGAATGAGCTGATTGCTCTCAATGAAATGGCGAATGCGGAGCTCGAGTGAATCGGCTTGAACAGGCGCTTTACTAGCTGCTTTCTTAGCTGAAGGGCTTGCTACTGGAGCAGCTGAGGCTGCCTTACCCGTCTCTATGTCTGAGCCAATGCGATAATCCGTGATTTCAGCGTTGTCTAACACTGAAATTAATTGCTTTAGTGCTGCACCCTTGCTTGAGGCAGAAATATTTATTTCAACTTGAAATAAGTGGGAGCCATCGGATGTTTTGTTTGTACGGTTCATGCAGAGGCCTCCATTGTATTGCGTAGTTCGTTAAAACTAAGTCTTATAAGTCTTATATCCCAATATAACATTTTTTTAGTGCCCAATATACACCTGGTGGGCGAATAACCCTGAAAAATGAGTCTTACGGCGCATATTGTATATGGCATGAACCTATGCTGCAAGGAAGGAAGGGAGGTGATAGGCATGGTAAGAGTAATACCACTCCAGATTGAAGCTTGGTCAGCAGTTGGTGTTGAGGTAATATTGCCAAAAACAACGTTACTGGCAATTACAGCGGGAGACGGTTACATCATGTGCGGGGCACTTGATGTGCAGCTGCTTAATGAAAAGCTTAAAGATCGTCACATCATTGCAGGTCGTGCGGTTGGTGTACGGACATTACAGCAATTGCTAGATGCTCCATTGGAGTCTGTTACAGATGCCGCAGAAGCAATCGGTATTAAGGTTGGGATGAGCGGTCAGGAAGCCATCTGTATTCTAGCTAAGGCCGCCTCATGACCGCCACTGCGCTCGCAATAATTTACTGAATATACTGCGACTCCTTCAGGAGCGGTACGCTTGTCGAAACCCGTGGTCACTTCATCAGGATGGCGTTCCTCGATCGGGATGTCGGCGCCAGCAGGCGTCGACAAATCGATAGTTGACAACGGACATGCTACGTAGAAAAGAATATCATGAGCCTTTGCAAGCACTGCAACGCTTAGGTTTTCCGATAGGATCGGTTGTATTAGTAAGTTGATTGACCTAGATGTAAGTATAAATCACTTTTCTCGAGGTTTAAAGACAGATGCCTAACGACATAAGAAATTCGAGTTTATATACAAAATGAACCAAATGAACGGCTGCTGCATCTAACTCTATAGAAATATGAAATAAAGTAACCACATGATGTCGCAAGAAGATTGGAGGAAGCCTTTTGACTGACTTAGCATGGAAAACAGATCTACAGCTGGCATGCGCTGGTGATCGTGATGCTTTTGCTAGACTCATCCGCGAAATGCAAAACGAGATGTACGGAATGGCTAAGACATTATTACATAAGGATGAAGATTGCGCAGATGCAATTCAAGAAGCGATATTAAAAGCTTATCGAAGCATTAAGCGATTAAGGGAGCCTGCTTATTTTCGCACGTGGATGTTTCGAATTCTCATCCATGAGTGCCAGCAGCTTTATCGCAAGCAGAAAAGAACCTCCCCATCAGACAAGCTGCCGGAACGCCATGCATATGAAGCAGCAGTAGACTTGGATTTGCAGGATGCCGTTAATCGATTAGACGAGTCGCTAAGAACCTTGGTGAAGCTGCACTATTATGCAGATTTGCCGCTCTCGCAAATTGCTGAGATGTTAGGCGTGTCTGAAGGTACATTGAAATCGAGACTGCACCGGGCAAGAAAACAATTGGCCTCGTGGTTAAGCCTATCTGAGAAAGGTGGAATCGGTTATGAGCTTCAATGAGCTTGATACTCTTCTAAAAGACCAACGAATGGCAACGCCAAGCAGCGTTCCTCCGAGCGTAGCTAAAGCCATTGATGAAGCGTTATTTTACTTGCCGGACCGTCATTCGCTTATTCAGTCGACAAGGAGAAAACGCGCAACCATGTATTGGGCAGCATCGTTTGCCGTACTAGGCTGTGTGATTATTGCGTCTGCATTATATGAATCTAGGACAACTGCACCGGGCTCTACCATTCAGGAACCCATCGAATTAACGCAAGCGACCTCGATACGAGCTTTACTAGATTTAGAAAGCACTGGTTCCCCATTTCGTAATTTCTTAAAAAATGATAAAAGTAATGCGGCAATAGCAAGTGTAGTGGATCAAGGAGTCACTTTAACAGTTCGAGACGTTATCTATGATGGATATGAGTTATCTGTGCGATATTCCGTAAGCTCGGAGAAAGACATTGAAGGATATACTCTGGATGGTGATTTAAGTATGGATGGTCGTAGTATTGGTAAAATCGGCTATATCCAGTCTGAGGAGTCTGGTCAATTGGAGCATTATTACGAGAAGCTAGATTCCGAGCATTACGAAGGATTAGTGAGAACATGGAAGCTCAGCCATAGCCAATACCGCCCTGAATCGTTTCATTTAAAGCTCGAGGTTTCAAAAGTTGGCAGCTTAACAGGGAAGTGGTCCTTGGACATCCCGGCAAAGAAAACATCAGACATTATCGTGATCAACCCGGATCTGAGCAAATCTTCTGAGCTCGGGACATTGAGCTTGCGCAAAGTAGAGCTTTCCCCAGTATCTACGCAATTAAATTATGCATTTAAGCCAGGGAAGGTGGACAGGAAGGCTAGCATAGGGATTGAGCTTACGGATGACTTAGGCTATCCGTATGGAAGTGTAATCAATAGGGACTACAAGGCATTCACCAGGTTAGAATTTGGACCTGTCGTTGCTGGGGCAAAGACTTTAATTGTTCGTTCGTTTTATTATGATGATAGAAATTGGCAGAAGGCAGAGCCAAGTGACTATATCCGAACTCCGATGCTTAAGCAGCCGACGCAAGAAGAGCCGCTAGTGTTATCTCTTGGTGAAGCGGGGGAAATGTATATTACAGGCATTGAATATTTGTCTGACAGAACGATCGTGCATTCACGGTTCGACAGCACAGTAAATGGTGCATTCCAAATCGAAGATGAGAATGGGAATAGTCTACCCTTGCTATTATGGGGATTAGGCGGGGATGTAGAATTCAAGCCAATTCCAAGAGATGCCCAATTGACATTCCTCACTCGTCCCACTTTTCCGCACATCTATATTCCGGAATTAGAGCTTAGAGTAGACCTCCCGCAGTAACAAGTATGGTATAATTAAAGGGACTGCAAGGGAAAGAGGTGCGAATAGACAAGTGGACACCCCAATCGCATTAAGGGAATGGGCGGTAGCCGTCAAGGCTTTGGAGCAAGGCCGTCAGGTTATCGTGCTGCGTAAAGGTGGCATAGCCGAAGAAACTAAGGAGTTCAAGCTGGAAAGTCCGAAATTTTTTCTCTTTCCATCCTATGAGCACCAACGACCAAGCTTAGTTAAACCAGAAGCGAGTGATATGGTCAGCCTAACGCAATCTGAGGCGGAGAAATTGTCCGATCAAATAGGCATAACCTCTTATGCTGAAGTGATAGAGGATATAGAGATAAACGATGTCGAGACTCTACAGAGGCTTGATAAGCTTCACATCTGGACAGAGGATTATGCAGAAGAACGGTTGAAGTGGAAAAAAACAAAGCCGCTGCACGTATTAATTTTGCGAGTATATAAGCTGGAGACACCTCAGATCATTCCGATGAGAGATAGCTATGGTGGCTGTAAATCATGGCTTCATCTTGAAAATTTTGAGAATATATCCTCACTACCGATGAAAGCTGTCTTGAGTGAGCAACAATTTGAGCAACAAACTAATACAGTGAGGAATCAGCTGAAAAGTAGAGTAAAATGACCATTCCGGACCTTTTTTCCCATGCGGGAAAAGGCCCGGTTTGCTTTTTTGACGTAACTTTCATAAAATTGTTATTGAGAATCAGTGAGAATCAAATTAAAATGATTATAAAGAAGGATTTATTTTAATAGATAAATCCCATAGAAACTTGGAGGTAAATAAATGTCGACTCAATTTGAAATACAAGGACTGAAATCGTCCATAGAAGGTAAAGAAATACTGAAGGGTATCGATCTTAAGATTAATGGCGGAGAAGTCCACGCGATCATGGGTCCTAACGGTACGGGTAAGAGTACGCTCGCATCCGCACTTATGGGACATCCTAAATATGAAGTAACTGAGGGAACTGTTACGCTTAACGGCGAAGATGTACTAGATATGGGAGTGGACGAGCGTGCACGCGCTGGACTCTTCTTGGCAATGCAATATCCAAGTGAAATTACGGGCGTAACAAACGCCGACTTCTTACGTAGTGCTATCAACGCACGTCGTGAGGAAGGAAATGAGATTTCACTTATTAAATTCGTACGTCAAATGGAGAAAAAGATGAAGGAGCTTGAAATGAACCCTGAGTTCATGCATCGCTACCTGAATGAAGGCTTCTCCGGCGGAGAGAAAAAGCGTAACGAAATTCTTCAAATGATGCTGCTTGAGCCTAAGCTCGTTATTTTGGATGAGATCGACTCCGGTCTTGATATTGATGCTCTACGCATCGTCGCAGAAGGCGTAAACGCCATGCGTGCAGAAGATCGTGGTTTCTTGATTATTACTCACTATCAGCGTTTGCTTGATTATATTACACCTGATTTCGTTCATGTTATGATGCAAGGCCGCATCGTGAAGTCCGGCGGTCCTGAGCTTGCACAACGTCTAGAAGCTGAAGGTTATGATTGGGTTAAAGAAGAACTGGGCATCGTCGACGAGACCGTCGGCCAAGCTTAAGGAGGGGGCAAAGCATTCATGAGTACACCTACCACCTCTATCGGCAGAGACGCGGCAGCCGCGATTGCCCGCAGTAAGAACGAACCGGAGTGGTTAATCACTTGGCGTGAAGAAGCTGGACAGCTTGCAACTGAGCTTGATTTACCTAAGCCGGAGAAGCTCCCACTTACACGTTGGACGCTTGATCATTACGGTAACGATCGTCCTGGTCAAATTGTTTCATCAACTGCTGACCTACCTGCAGCTATTATTGCCTTGCTTCCTGAAGAAGAGAGCAGCGCATTAATCGTTCAGCATAACTCTTCTGTTATTTATTTGCAGCTATCGGAAGAGTTGAAAGCTCAAGGCGTCATCTTAACGAGTATTGAAGATGCGGCTCGTAATCACGAAGAGCTCCTTCGTCAGCATTTCATGACTGCTTATACTAAAGACGAGCATAAGCTTGCTGCTGTTCATGCAGCACTGTGGAACGGCGGAGTGTTCTTGTATGTTCCGCGTAATGTTACGATTGATGCTCCGATTCAAGCTTTGTTGTTTGCTGACGATGCTGAAGCAACATTTATGCCGCATGTACTTGTTATTGCGGATAGCAACAGTCGTGTATCCTTCGTTGAGCAAGTAGCTTCTTCCTTAGGGGACGCCACTGCTACGCTTCTTCATAACAGCGCAGTAGAAGTATTCGCTAAGTCAGGTGCAGTTGTTCGTTATGCTGCTGTTCATCAGATGGATGCAAGTGCAATTGATATTTCATATCGTCGTGCCATTCTGGACGCTGATTCTCGCATAGAGTGGATTATCGGAGATCTGCATAACGGTAATTCAATTACGGATACCAAATCCGTACTGAAAGGGAACGGATCCACTTCTGACTCCAAAATTATTTCTGTCGGAACTGGCAAGCAGCGTATGAGCTTAACAACTCAAGCTGTTCACTTCGGTCGGTCAACTGAAAGCGACATGATTACTCGTGCCGTCATGAAGGAAGAAGCGACTGCGATTATTAACGGCGTGACGAAGATTGAGAAGGGCGCTACCAAAGCAAACGGCCAGCAAACAGAGAAGGTTCTTATGCTAAGCCCGAAAGCTCGTGGAGACGCAAATCCGATTCTTCTTATCGACGAAGACGATGTCAAAGCAGGTCACGCAGCTAGTGTTGGCCAAGTCAATGCCGATCAGGTTTACTATTTGATGTCACGCGGAATTACTCGTAAAGAAGCGGAACGCCTTATCATACACGGGTTTCTAGATCCGGTTGTTTCTGAAATCCCGCTGAAAGGGTTGCGCGAGCAATTGCACCGCATCCTTGAAAGAAAGCTGGGCTGATTATGGACCCCTTAGCGCTAAAATCGGAGTTTCCGATTCTTAATCAGGATATTAACGGTCACCCACTCGTATACCTAGATAATGCTGCAACGACTCAGAAGCCACGTTCTGTCATTGAAGCGATCAAGCGTTACTACGAGTGGGACAATGCCAATGTGCACCGTGGTGTTCATACGCTTGGGTCACGGGCAACGGATGCTTATGAAGGGGCTCGGGAGAAAGTTGCCCGGTTCCTCAATGCACCGGCTTCTCGTCAAATTATTTTCACGAGGGGTACGACAACAGCATTAAATATCGTAGCATCCGGTTATGCTCGTCAGACGCTTCGTGAGGGTGACGAGATCGTCCTCACTCCAATGGAGCATCACAGTAACCTGATCCCATGGCAGCAAGCCGCTAAGGCGACGGGAGCGACGCTCAAGTACATTCCACTGCAGCCAGACGGAACAATTACTCTGGCGGATGTAGAAGCGACAGTGACGGAGCGGACGAAAATTGTTGCCATCACTTATGTTTCCAATGTTCTTGGGACAATTAACCCGATTGCAAAGATTGCTGAGATTGCTCATCGTAACGGCGCAATCATCGTCGTAGACGGTGCTCAGAGCACGCCGCATCTCAAAGTGGATGTTCAAGCCCTTGATGTCGATTTCTACGCCCTCTCAGGTCACAAGATGTGCGGTCCAACTGGAATTGGGGCACTATACGGGAAAGCACAGCTGCTTGAACGCATGGAGCCCGTCGAGTTCGGCGGCGAGATGATTGATTTCGTTGAGCTCTATGATTCGACTTGGAAGGAGCTGCCTTGGAAGTTTGAAGGCGGTACGCCAATGATTGCAGGAGCTGTTGGACTGGGAGCGGCAATAGATTTTCTAGAGCAAATCGGACTTCACAATATCGACCAGCATGAGAAAAAGCTAACCCGGTATGCTATAGAGAGACTATCTAATATTGATGGGCTGAAGATTTTCGGTCCCCGCGAGGAGCGGGCTGGACTCATCACCTTTAATCTTGGAGACGTTCATCCGCATGACGTTGCAACTGTGCTCGATACGGAAGGCATTGCTGTTCGGGCAGGTCATCATTGCTGCCAGCCATTAATGAGATGGTTGAATGTTAGTGCGACAGCAAGAGCTAGCTTCTATTTATACAATACCGAGCACGATGTCGACCGGCTGGCTGAATCACTGGTAAAGACAAAGGAGTTTTTCGGTTATGAGTCAATTAGATGATTTGTACCGCCGCGTCATTATGGATCATTACAAAACGCCGAGAAATCGCGGTGAGCTAGAACAGGATTCTGTTACCGTTAACCTGAATAACCCGACCTGTGGCGACCGTATATCCCTTCAGCTTCAGCTAGAGGATGGTATCGTCCGCAATGTTAAGTTCACCGGCGAGGGCTGCTCTATCAGTATGTCGTCAGCTTCAATGATGACGGAAGCGATTATGGGTAAACCCGCCGAGGAGGCGCTGGAGATGGCGGACAAATTTTCTGCGATGATGAAGGGCGAAGCTGTCGAATTCGAAGATTATGAAGACGTTGAGGCGTTATCAGGTGTGAATAAATTTCCGGCACGGATTAAATGCGCGACATTAGCATGGAATGCGCTTCGCAAAGGCGTAGAGCAAGGTGCAGGCAAGCACGAAGGCATTGAAGAGTAAACAAGGAGGTTGATGAAATCATGGCTAAGCAAATGCCCGAAATGGAAGAGTACAAGTACGGGTTTCGCGATGAGCATAAGGCTATATTCCAATCCGGTAAAGGTCTGACCGAGGAAATCGTTCGTACGATTTCTGAGATGAAGGGCGAGCCAGAATGGATGCTTAAATTCCGCTTGAAGTCCTTAGAGCAATTCCGGAAGATGGAAATGCCTAAATGGGGCGGAAATATGGATGATCTAGATTTCGAGGAAATCCAGTACTATGTTAAGCCTTCTGAGAAGCAAGGTAAAACATGGGAAGAGGTTCCTGAAGAAATCAAAGCGACATTTGATAAGCTTGGTATTCCAGAAGCGGAACAGAAATTCCTCGCTGGTGTATCAGCTCAGTACGAATCCGAGGTTGTATACCACAGCATGCAAGAGGAATTAACGAAGCAAGGCGTTATTTTCTCCGATACGGATTCGGCTATTCGCGAGTATCCTGAAATCTTTAAGGAATATTTCGGAACAGTTATCCCGCCTACGGATAACAAATTCGCAGCATTGAACAGCGCAGTATGGTCTGGAGGAAGCTTCATCTATGTTCCTAAAGGCGTGCAATGTACGGTTCCGCTTCAAGCGTATTTCCGCATCAACTCGGAAAACATGGGACAATTCGAGCGTACGCTTATCATCGCTGATGAAGGTAGCTCCGTTCACTATGTAGAGGGCTGTACAGCGCCTGTATATAGCACGAACTCTCTACACAGCGCAGTTGTTGAGATCATCGTGAAAAAGGACGCTCGCGTTCGTTACACGACGATTCAGAACTGGGCTCCGAACATCTACAATCTCGTTACTAAGCGTGCTGTTGCAGAAGAGAATGCAACAATGGAATGGGTAGATGGTAACATCGGCTCTAAGCTGACGATGAAGTACCCAGCTGTTATCCTTAAAGGACGCGGAGCTAAAGGTATGGTTCTTTCCATCGCTGTAGCGGGTAAAGGACAGCATCAGGATGCTGGCGCGAAAATGGTTCACTTGGCTCCGGATACGAGCTCGACTATTATTTCCAAGTCGATCTCCAAGCATGGCGGCAAGGTTACGTATCGTGGTCTGGCTTCCTTTGGTCGCAATGCTGAGGGTGCTAAGGCTAACATCAAGTGTGATACGCTCATCCTAGATGATCAGTCCACAAGTGACACGATTCCTTACAATGAAATTATGAACGACAATATTACGCTTGAGCATGAAGCAACTGTTTCTAAGGTATCAGAAGACCAATTGTTCTATCTGATGAGCCGTGGACTAACTGATGCTGAAGCTACACAAATGATTGTTATGGGCTTCATCGAGCCATTCACTAAAGAATTACCGATGGAGTATGCAGTCGAAATGAACCGTCTCATTAAATTTGAGATGGAAGGTAGTATTGGTTAAACCGCCGAAAGCGTTGCTGTAACAACGTTTGTAGGCTGTTTATATAATGGTCAAAATCGTTTGTGCCGATTTTGTGCCGATTCAAAATTGTGTTTGGGTGTAGGAGGCGAACTTTTTAAGTTCGTCTTCTTCAATTTTTTCGGTGATTGATAGGTAGGTATCCGCTGTGGTCTTTATCGTCTTGTGTCCTAGTCGCTTCGAAACGAAGACCAGACTTGCTCCTGACTCCAGTAAAAGCACGGCGTGGGTATGTCGGAATCCATGTGTCCCCTTGTACTCAACACCAGCATTAATACAGTAATCATTAATTGACTCTCTAACTGTTGAGGGTGTTAGATAGTTGCCCAGGTAGTTTTGAAAAATGATATGATCCGTGTTCTGTTGAAACGATACACTACCAAGAATCAGTTCGTTTTGTTTTACTTTGAATCGTTTGAGTTCCCTCAACAGATCCTCATTCATTCCGATCGTACGGTAAGAGGATGTATTCTTGAGCGTTGTTAGGATTAATTTATTGTTGTTGTCTCTGCTCGTTTGCCGCTCGACGTTTAGTTGATTTCCATTTATGTCTGACCACCTAAGTGCCAAAGTCTCGCTTATCCGTAAACCTGTCTGACTCATAAAATACATAAGCATGTAGTAAATTTGGTATCCTTCAAATCTCTGATGCTTGTATCCCTTCATGTAGCTTAAAAGTTGATTTAACTCCCCTAGTGAGAAGAATTTTACATCTTCCTTTTTCTCGGTCTTGTCTTTTACTGGAACTTTTAGACGATCAGCAGGGCTTTTCTCAAGTACCTCTAATTCGTAGACAGCAAAGTGGAAGATACTCTTCATGATAGATAAATACTTTAGGCATGATCCATATGAATATTCTGGTTTCCCCTTCTTATCCAACTTATCAACATACCCTTGTATCCACTTCTTAATGTCAATCCTCTTTGTTTTCATTATTAGTTTGTTCTCGAAGTCAGGCCTGATATGCAATCGGACGTTACTCTCGGTTTGCCTGTAGGTTGAGTCCTTCAGTTCACGTTTTTTATGTGCCAACCATTCGTCTACTACTTCCCCAAACAACATATTGCGGTCGTTTAGCGTTTGACCATAATAGATTCGTTCTTCAACTTTCCCGGCTTGAATCTCCGCTTCCTTTTTTGTGCGGAACGTACCGATGCTAAACTCTTCTCCATCTCTGGATACCCTAGCTTGCCATTTTCCGCTTTTTAGTTTCCTGTAAGTTGCGATTTCGCTTCCTCCAATCGAACATATGTTCTATTTTTATATATAATAAACCGCCACATGACGGGAATTTGTGGGTGTGTGTTGATTATTTTAAACGCTTACTTGGTGGCTGTTTAAGGTATGCCACCTCTGCTGGAACGCCACACATAGATGCAGCATCGTAGATTGACGCCCCTTCAATTAATAGCTTGTCCGGGATTAATAATTCGACTGCTAGCTGATTGGCTTCACGTTCAATCTTTTCGATGCTTAACAACGTATGCCGGCGTAGGAACGGTGTATTTATATTTCGATGCAAGATCGCGTGACCGAGCTCGTGTGCGCATGTATAGAGCTGTTCAGTATAATCAAGATCACTGTTGATGTGTATCATTGGTATTCGTTTATAAGTATTAAAGTAACCCATCATACCGCCAAGGGGTTCGAATAAGACAAGGATGTTTTTCTTAGCTGCAATCGTGAAAGGATTGTTCGTTCCGTGCTTGCGGGTTAGCTGACTGACTAAGAGTTTAATCCCCATCCGGCGAGCTCCTTATTTGTTTTTATTTGGGTTGAATTTCTGCTTAGCCATTCCCTTTGCCAGTCGCAGAGAATTCTCGAGCGATATCCTCATGAGCTCTTTTGTTTCGTCATCCATCGGTTCCCCATGGAAAGCTAATGCCTCGTTTGAGTCCAGTTCTCCGATCATACGTTCCAAATCTGTTGCGATGTCGCGCTCTTCTTTGTGGGATAACGCTTTTTCGTTCAGAGATTCTGCCGTTATGCCAAGAGTAGCACATATTTTCAAAACGTTATCTATAGAAGCATTGGCTAAATCCCTTTCAATCATTGACCTAATAGTCGTATAGGCTACACCAGATGCTTTGGATAAACTCATAACATTGAACCCTTTTTCCTCGATGATCTTCGAAAGATACTCGCCTCTACTTACCACGATAGGTTCCTCCTAATATTAGTTACGTTTTTTCGTAACATTAAACTCATAATATTATACATTTTCACCTTTGTAAATAAAGAATATACGTTATGTCGTAATATTTAGTCTAAAATTAGTTGACTAGTTACTTATCATCGTATATATTAAGTCCAAGAGTTACGACAGTTCGTAACTTCAGGAGGTGAATATAACATGTACCCTAATTTGACAGCTGAGCTGGCGCGTAGAGGGTTAAAGCAAAAAGACATCATTCCTGTACTGAAGACAAACCGGCCGGCAACCGTTTCTGAAAAATTAAATGGTAAAGCACCATTGCTACTCGACGAAGCGTTTCTGATTCAGGCAGCATTCTTTCCGGATCTGTCTCTGGGCTATTTGTTTGATAAGGATGTTAAAAACGTCCACTGAAAACGGAATGTCTGAAAGGAGGGATTCAAAGTGCTTGCTGTTCAGATTAATGAAGTAGAAGTTAAGCAGCTGTGCCGTGATCGGATCACGGAGTTAGTAAAGGAAGTAGATGCCGAATACGTATTTTGGGATTCTAAGGAGCTAATGAAACGCACCTGTATGAGTTGGAACTTCATTCAGGAACAATTCTTCTTTAACCCTAGATTTCCAAAACGGAAGGTCAATAGCAAGTGGTATTTCCCAGCTAAGGCGACCCGTAAGTTCTTGGAACAGTGGCTGGACGAACAAACCCAATAAAGCGAGGTGAAAACGGATGATATTAACGGGCGTGGGTAAGGTAGTCCGCGAGGATGCCGAAACAATCGTAATCGATGAGGGAGACGGCATCGCAACATACAGCAAGCGGTTTTACCGGCTGCCGATTGATCGTAGTGTTGCGGTAGATTGCTGTGAGGTACCTTGGATCATGGATGCATGTAATGGCGATGTAAGCGAGTCGGATCGGTGGTTGTTGCCACATTTTACTTTGGAAGATGCGGTCACATCGTATGCAGCGTATCAGATGGCTCCGGTGCGGTCATGAGCTGGCTTGGTTGGGTAGTGGTGGCAGTCGGTATTGGCATTATGGTATTTACAGCAGTGATGTTTATAGCGTTGGCAAAGACCTTTAAGCAGTCGGACAAGCGTGCTGAGTTGTTTAGAGACAAGCAGTAAGGAGTTGCTTCTATTGCAAGCACAGGTTATGCCGTCAATTAACGATCTGATTAAGCAAGGCGCGATATTCTTTGTCTCTCATTCAGGTGGCAGGGACAGCCAGGCGATGTACGCGAAGGTTCGAGAGATCGTCCCTTATGAGCAAATAGTTGTCGTACACGCAGATCTAGGAGAGGTTGAGTGGTCAGGAGTCCAGGATCACATCTGGGCTAATGTGACTCACGGTGTAAATGTGGTACGAGCTGGCAAGACGCTTCTAGGGATGGTTGAGCAACGCGGCATGTGGCCATCCAGTAGTTGCCGACAGTGCACCAGTGACCTAAAGCGTGGCCCGATTATGAAATTCATCAGGCAGTATCTCAGGGATCGCGGACTACGAATCGCTGTTAACTGCATGGGTCTTCGTGCTGCAGAGTCCACAGCGAGAGCAAAGAAGATTCCGTTTCGCTTCAACACATCCGAGAGCTGCGGTCACCGCGACGTATGGGATTGGTTGCCGATATTTGATCTTTCTACAGCTGAAGTGTTCCAGGTAATAGCTGACGCTGGACAAAAGCCTTTCTGGACCTACGAACGTAACGAGCGCTTATCCTGTGTGTTTTGCATCATGGGGTCGCTAAACGACCTTCGTCATGGAGCAGAGAAGAATCCAGAACTGTACAAGCGATATGTTGAGCTTGAAAAGCAGATTGGTCACACGATGTTTATGAAGGGTAAGCAGCCTGTTTATCTTGAGGACCATATCGGCATCAAGGCTTGATCGGTTGATTCTATAAGGGAGGTGAGAAGAGTATGGGAGAAGCTAGACGCCGAAAGCTGGCAGGTAACACGGAGCCGAACAAGCAATGGCACCAACGAAAAGCTATTGATCGTTACGCGCATAAAGTCGCGGTGCAGGAGCGTGCTGAGGCACGGGCTAAAAATGCAATGCGGAAATAAAAAACAGCCTGATCGGGTTGCACCCCGAATCAGACCTGAAGCAAGACAAAAAACTTATGCCGACAGTATATCATACTCGGCTCGAAATCGGGAGGATTTTATTTATGAAAGCAACTGGAATTGTTCGTCGTATTGACGACCTTGGACGTGTAGTAATCCCGAAAGAAATGCGCCGTACGCTTGGTGTAGCAAATGGGGATCCGATAGAGTTTTTCGTCGAAGGTGATCGCATCATTCTTCGCAAGTACAATCCAGGCTGCGTAATGTGTGGCAGCGTGACTGACGTTAAGGAATTGCGTGGCAAATCAATTTGTGCCAGCTGTGTTTCAGAGATTGTGGAGAGTGTTGGTGCCCGAGTATGATTTCTGTCGCTCGTAAGCCTCGTAAGCTGGAACAACAGCTTCGCGCAAAGATCATCTTGATCTTGCCTGATTGCAAGGTTTGCGGTAAACGGATGGATGGTAAGTTCCTACGTCCGTTTCCCGGTGCGCCAGACATCAAAGCATGCCCGATTTGCATTACGGAAGGTACGGTGGATGTAAATGTCTATAGCCACTAATCCTGATACGCGTGACCTTGACGCTGATCTAGCTGTCTGTGAGGCGGCTACTCCGGGGCCGTATCGACTCACTCCTTGCTCCTGTGGTAAGTGTGATCTCGTTTTCATTAGTCTATCACGCAGTGGTGGTCTACTTTTACCGGGAGATGCTAGATTCATAGCCGAAGCACGCACAGGATGGCCACATGCCATTAACCGAGCCCAAGAAGCTGAGCGTGAGAATGTCCGTCTTCGCAATGAGCTAGATGCACTGCAGCTTGAGGTTAACCAGCAACACCGTAGCGCTTGCTACGACTGAGAGGGTGATCGAATTGGCGCGAAGATCGTGTATCATCGCTGAATGTTCTAATTGTACTCATAGTATTCAATTACCAGTTAGACCAGATTCACTTCTTAGATGTCCGAAGTGCCAAAGCGTGATGCGGGTGTATTCTTCGGATTTGCCATTAGCAAAGATTATCGAAAACAGATCGATTATTCCGAAGGAGGAAAAGGAAATGTCGACTATACCAGAAGGACAGACAGTCGAACGCTTCGTCCCTGATAAAAAGGAATTTTTGTTGCAAATCGCTGCAGGCAAGTCTGTTAGCAAGATTGAGCGCATGTGGAATATGAATCCCGGATCACTCCATTACTGGGTTGGGAAGTGGGAGTGGAAAGGGATCAAGCCTGATCGTGCACAGCAATTGCTTGATGAGATGGCGATCGATGGTGAAGCTCCTGTATCCAAGCCGGGATTGCTTGCTTTGAACGAGCTGAACAAACAGGAAGCTGAAATCACTGAGCTGAACAGTAGGCTCCAACTGGCATTAGAACGGATAGAGACACTGACGGAAACTACTAATAATGCCCTTGATAGAAATACGGCTCTGATACAAGAACGTGATGATTACAAGCAGGCTGCCATGGATTTAGAGAGCAAGATTGATACGCAGTCAGATCAACAGGCAGAGATTGAACGGCTTCGTACTGAGCTCGAAGAGCTCGAGAGTGATCGGCAGATCCTTCTAGCGACTATTGATCTGGCATCGGCGGCATCGATCCTGGAAGAGAATGTTCCAGTACCTAAGCTTGCAGGTCGATCGATTCACACAGAGATTGATGCGCCTACTGAACAGATTGTGGACGAGCTGGCTGCTTTGATCAGCTATATTCGTTCCGGTAACGGTGAGAGGTTCTTACTTGACCTGCAGCTCAATGAGGTGACGGCATGAATATCAATATCAAGGAACTGTGCAGGCAGATTAAGAAAAGCCATAACTTCATATGGACATTAAAGGAAGGCGTTCATTACTTAACAAATAGGCATTGGGCAATACGGTACGAGGAATTGCCACGTGAAGTGTTAGTCCAATTGTTCGCGATCTATGCGGAAATTCCTGAACAGGGCAAAGCGCTTGTTTATCAAAGCGGTACCGGAGTATCTCATATGGATGAAGTTGACGTCAAGAAAATCTTTGATAATGCTTCAAAGGACCAATTCATCGGCGAGGTAACGTCATTCATAAAAGTTTCTGGAGACTTGAGAATGCGGGTTATCAAGATAAACGGTCAGTTTATTTACTTGAACGAGGAATACTTAAAAATTCTATCTGATATTGAGTCATCCCAACCATATGGGAAAGGTCAACTCAGACCTTTAACCTTCTTTGATAACATGTTTCTCGTTCTTCCTTATCGAACAACAACTGTTGATGTAGAGATTTTGCAAAAATTGATAGCCATCTAACCTAAGAGGGGAAGCGCATAAGTATGATCAAAATTAATAAATTAGAAATCGAAAACGTGAAGCGCGTTAAGGCAGTCAAGATTGAGCCGACTGCTTCCGGATTGACGATAGTCGGTGGTCGTAATAACCAGGGCAAAACCAGTGTGTTGGATTCCATCGCATGGGGCTTGGGTGGCAACAAATATCGCCCTTCCCAACCCGATCGGGAAGGATCGGTTGTACCACCATTTCTGAGCATAACCCTTTCCAATGGGCTAGTGGTCGAGCGTAAGGGGAAGAACAGCGATCTGAAGGTCATTGATCCGAATGGGGTCAAAGGGGGTCAGCAGCTCCTTGATAGCTTCGTGGAAGAGTTGGCCATCGATCTGCCGAAGTTCATGAGCGCGAAGAGCGGAGAGAAAGCTAATATCCTTCTTCGGATTATCGGCGTTGGTCAGCAGCTACACGAACTTGAAGTCAAGGAACAGGAGATTTACAACAGGCGTCATACCATTGGGCAGATCGCAGACCAGAAAGCGAAGTTTGCCAAGGAGCAGACTTACTTCCCGGATGCACCGAAGGAGCCTGTTTCCGCTTCTGAGCTGATTCAGCAGCAACAAGGGATACTTGCTCGTAATGGTGAGAATCATCGTAAGCGTCAGCAACTTTTGCAGATTAAAACGCTTTACGGGAGTTTGTCTGAAGAGATTGTACATTTAAAAGAGAAGTTGCAGGCTGCTGAAGCTAGATTTGAGCAGACCGCTTATGACTTGGAGATTGCCAAAAAGGATTCCCTCGAATTGCAGGACGAGTCAACTGCTGAGTTGGAATCTAACATTCGTCAGATTGATGAGATTAACCGTAAGGTCAGGGCTAACCTGGACAAGGACAAGGCTGAGACCGACGCTAGCGATTACCGGGTCCAGTATGACCAGTTGACTGCTGCCATCAATGATATTCGCACGCAGAAGACGGACCTCTTAACTAACGCGAATTTGCCACTTGAAGGTTTATCTGTTGCAGAGGGTGAGCTGATTTACCACGGCAAAAAGTGGGATAACATGAGTGGTTCTGATCAGCTTAAAGTGTCTACTGCTATCGTGCGCAAGCTTAAACCCAACTGCGGATTCATCCTGCTGGACAAGCTCGAGCAAATGGATTTGGAGACGTTGAAAGAGTTTGGCCAGTGGTTGGAACAGGAAGGTTTGCAAGCTATCGCAACCCGCGTAAGCACGGGCGAAGAATGCTCCATTATCATCGAGGATGGTTATGTAGCTGGACAGGAAGACATTCAATTGCAAAAGCCACCCGGGGAAATTGATCCGGGTCCATCATGGAAAGTAGGTGAATTCTGATGCAAGTCATCAGCGGTAAGGTTCAGAAGGCAAAGAAGGTTGTTATATACGGTCCAGAAGGCATAGGGAAATCTTCGTTAGCAGCTCAGTTCCCGCGTCCAATCTTTATCGACACTGAGGGTTCGACCACGGAAATGAGCGTCGATCGTCTTCCTAAGCCGTCGAGCTGGGAAATGCTCAAGCAACAGGTGAATTGGGTTAAGCAGCAAGGTAATAGGTTTGGCTCTCTTGTCATCGACACGATAGACTGGGCGGAAATGTTATGCATTGAAAATGTGTGTGCATCGCATGGGAAAAATGGTGTTGAAGATTTTGGTTTCGGCAAGGGTTACGTTTACGTGGCGGAGGAGTTAGGACGATTTCTTAACTTACTTAGCGACGTCGTTGAATCAGGTATTCATGTCGTATTGACTGCTCATGCGCAGATCATTAAGTTCGAGCAGCCTGACGAGATGGGAGCCTATGATCGCTACCAGCTCAAGCTCGGGCAAAAGACCGGTTCAAGGACAGCGCCGCTCGTCAAGGAATGGGCTGATATGGTCCTGTTCGTCAATTACAAGACCTTTTCGGTTGCTGTTGACAAGGATGGTAAAAAGAACAAGGCGCAAGGCGGCATTCGTACCGTTTACGCAACGCACCATCCAGCCTGGGACGCGAAAAACCGCCATGGGCTTCCGGATGAGTTTCCGTTGGATTATACACAGATTGCTCATATCTTCAATGGAAGTGTTTCGTCTGTTACACAGCAGCCTGCGTCTACTCCGGTAACGCAGTATACGCCGCCGCCAGCAGTAGATACTTCATCACAATCGGTATCACAGTCGGCATCACCTCCACCGGCTACTGCTACAGGTGATCCGTTTCTGGCGAATATCCCACGTCCATTACTAGATTTGATGACCGCACATCAAGTTACAGATATAGAGATTCAGACTGTGGTGAGCAAAAAAGGCTATTATCCTTTCGATACGCCTATCGGTAATTATGATCCGACCTTCATCACTGGCGTACTGGTTGGTGCATGGCAAAAGGTGTTCGAGATGATTCAGGAAGCACGTAAGGATTTGCCATTTTAATTACAACAGGAGGAATTATACATGAGTAATGAACGCGAATTAGGTTGGGACGATGAGATACAAAAGGACGGTGGGGGAGGTTTTACCCTCCTTCCTGCAGGAGACTATAACTTCACAGTGGCGAAATTTGAACGCAGCCGCTTTTCTGGTAGCGAAAAAATGCCGGCCTGCAATCAGGCAAAGATTGAACTAACGGTTCATTCTCCACAGGGGGATGTGATGGTCATGCACAATCTGTTCCTGCATACGAAGACGGAAGGGTTACTGTCCAATTTTTTCTCAGCAATCGGGCAAAAACGCAAGGGTGAGCCTTTACGCATGAATTGGAATGCCGTTGTCGGGTCAAAAGGCCGTTTAAAGCTTGAGGTTCGAAACTACACGCATAAAGGCGAAGAACGTTCGAACAATCAGGTAAAGAGCTTTTATGCCTACGAAGATGCATTCCCAAATGGTCAGCCGCCGCAACAAACCTATCAGCAGCCGCCACAACAACAAAATAACCAACAACCTCAACATCAGCAATCCTATCAACAACCACAATATCAGCAGCCGAATAACCAAGCACCGTTTCCAGGTGCGCAAAACAGCGGGTTTACTCCCGGGCAGTTCTAGGGGGCGCCTATGGAACTCAGACCATATCAACAGGAGTCAAGGGTAAGTATCCAGGAAGAGTGGAAAAAAGGCGTTAAACGTACTTTGCTGGTGTTGCCTACTGGTTGTGGTAAGACGATAGTGTTTAGCAAGGTTATCGAAGATCGGGTGAGAGGGGGCGAGCGCGTGCTCGTCCTTGCCCATCGCGCTGAACTACTCGACCAGGCGTCAGACAAACTAAAGAAATCTACGGGCCTGCAATGCGCTACCGAGAAGGCTGAGCAGACATCGATCGGCAGCTGGTATCGCGTAGTGGTAGGCAGTATTCAAACGCTAATGAGAGATAAGCGGCTACAGCAATTTGCTGTAGATCACTTTGACACTATCATCATTGACGAAGCACATCATTGCTTATCTGATAGTTATCAGCGGGTACTGCAATATTTCGAACAGGCTAATGTACTAGGTGTAACAGCTACCCCTGATAGAGGAGATATGCGTAACCTGGGCTCGTATTTTGAAAGCTTAGCTTACGAGTACACGCTTCCGAAGGCGATCAAAGCCGGATATCTTAGCCCGATTAAGGCTATGACAATCCCGTTGCAGATTAACTTGTCAGCTGTTGGCCAGCAAGCCGGTGATTTCAAATCGGGGGACTTGGGCACAGCATTGGATCCATATCTGGATTCGATTGCTGCGGAGATGTGGAAAGTGGCCAAGGATAGGAAAATCGTTGTCTTTCTTCCGTTGGTTAAGACTAGCCAGAAATTCACGAATATTCTGAATTCAATTGGATTCAGAGCTGCAGAGGTTAATGGAGAGTCGCAGAATCGAACTGAGATTTTGGAAGATTTTGATGAAGGTAAGTATAACGTTCTATGCAATTCCATGCTGCTTACTGAGGGATGGGATTGCCCAAGTGTTGATTGCGTTGTTGTCTTGCGCCCTACTAAGGTACGCAGCTTGTATAGCCAGATGGTTGGGCGAGGTACCCGACTATTTCCGGGAAAAACTGAATTGTTGTTACTAGATTTCTTGTGGCATACGGAACGGCATGAACTTTGTCACCCTGCCCACTTGATTGCGGAGAATGAAGAAGTTGCCCAGGCTATGACCAAGCAGATCGAGGCTGCAGGTGTGCCGCTCGACTTGGAATCTGTCGAGAAGCAAGCTGCTGAAGATGTGATTGCCCAACGTGAGGAAGCATTGGCAAAGCAGCTGGCCGAAATGAAACGTCGTAAACGGGCATTAGTTGATCCGTTGCAATTTGAGATGAGCATTCAAGCAGAGGACTTGGCCAGTTATGTGCCATCGTTTGGATGGGAGATGTCGCCGCCAAGTGAGAAACAGCTCCAAACTCTCGAGAAGCTGGGTATTCTACCTGATCAAGTTGATAATGCAGGCAAAGCAACAAAGCTGCTAGAGCGACTGGATAAACGGCGCGAAGAAGGGCTTACTACGCCGAAGCAGATCCGTTTCCTTGAAGGTAAAGGATTTGAACACGTGGGTACCTGGTCATTCGAAACGGGAAAGAATTTGATCGATCGTATTGCCGGCAACGGATGGCGCGTTCCGGAAGGTATTAATCCGGCTGAATATCGTGGGGAGTAGTAGACACATTATGTGAAATAGAGAGGGGGATAAACGACATGATCAAACTTACAGGAGAATACAACAAGCCAGTCTATATTGCGCCTGAACAAATAACTGCAGTAAATCAACATGAGAGCATAAAGACATTTGTGAGCACGGTAGACGGTGGATTCGTGGTCACGGATTCACCGGAAGTAATAGCCCGAACGATACTAGATTATAAGTTAACGATACTTAAGTATCAAGCTGCTGTTAATGTTGGGGATTTCAAACAGGCTTCAATAGTCCATGAGTCGTTGAAGATATTCGCTGGTCTGGAGGGATAGGCATGGGAGGGGTAAAGGTTGAGTACGGTTATTAGCGATAAATACCATACAGCTCATATATGGCATTGGTGCGTGAATTGCCGAAGAGCTATCTTGCCCAGTCAAAGATACCGAAGGATTTTCGGATCGGCATACAGTTCAGACAAGAAACGTGAAATGAAAATTTGTTCTGATTGCACGAGTGAAAAAGAAGATGGTCATACAGTCTTGATTTTGAACACCAACTGAATACGGAAGGACATAAGGGGTAGAGCAGAGCCCTCCCCTTATGGTTGAATACTATCCTTGAGTTTTAGTGGTAAATTTAAGTTTTGTCATTACATTATTAACTTTTTTTACCGCTTTATTCAGCTCGTAAGTTGCTTTGTTTGTAGCACAATTTAATGATTCAGACGCATAAATTTTTGCTGCTCTGCCATTTATGCTCGGGTGCTCTTCCAGATATTTTCGTGATTCGTCTGATATTAATATTTTTTCTAGTTCTTCATTAGAGATATTAGCCATTATCTTCACCTACCTTAAATTTTGTATTTTATTTTTCCGCATGTATTGATTTTTATTCCACCAAAGGAGATCAATGAGTAAATGGAACATAAATTAGATCTCATTGCGTTGTTGGGCTACGTCGATCCGTCGCGCTTGGATTACCAGGAATGGCTCAATGTCGGCATGGCACTTAAGCACGAGGGGTATACCGCAAGCGATTGGGAAATTTGGAGCAGGCGTGACGGCGGGCGCTATCATCCGGGCGAGTGCTTCAAGAAGTGGTCCGGATTTGAGGGTAGCGGAATAACTGGAGCTACCATAACGCAGATGGCCAAGGATAACGGGTGGATGCCACGATCTGCCTATGACCGTGAAGATCACCACGAACTGGGATGGGAAGACGAGATCACAGGTGGTGATTACGTAGTTGTTGATAAGAATTGGATCGAAGGCAAGGAGATCCACGAGCCAGCTACATGGAATCCTGTCCAGCAGTTGACCACATACCTTTCTACGCTGTTCGAAGCATCTGAAAATGTTGGTTATGTGACAGACACTTGGCAAAACGATGAAGGAAAGTATTTACCGACAAAAGGTGCATCTGACCGAACGGCGGGTGAGCTGATTCAACTGCTCAATCAATGTGATGGTGATATAGGTTCTGTAGTGGGAGATTACAAGTCAGAAGCCGGCGCTTGGATCCGATTCAATCCACTCGACGGTAAGGGTGTAAAAAACGATAACGTGACCGAACACCGTTATGCGCTCGTAGAGTCGGACACCATGGACATCGAAAAGCAAAATGCGATCATGCGGGAGTTGGAGCTGCCAATAGCCGTAATGGTATACAGCGGAGGGAAGAGCCTTCACGCCATCGTACGTGTGGATGCAGCCAACTATGATGAGTACCGTAAGCGTGTGGATTATCTTTACAACGTCTGTAAGAAAAACGGATTGAACATCGATAATCAAAACCGTAATCCGTCCAGGTTGTCGCGAATGCCAGGGATCGAGCGTAATGGGAAAAAGCAATTTATTGTTGATTCTAATATCGGTAAAGCGAACTGGGCTGAGTGGCATGAATGGATCGAGGGTGTAAACGACGATCTTCCGGATCCGGAGAGCTTGACGGATTACTGGGACAACATGCCGAAATTGGCACCGCCTTTAATCCATGGTTTACTTCGGCAGGGTCATAAGATGCTCATGGCCGGTCCGTCAAAGGCTGGTAAGTCGTTTACGCTCATTGAACTGAGCATCGCCATAGCTGAAGGTTTGGAGTGGTTGGCTTGGCAATGTACGCAAGGTAAAGTGCTGTACGTAAATCTTGAGCTGGATAGAGCCAGCGCCTTGCATCGCTTTAAGGATGTGTACACGGCGTTGGGGGTTGCACCTAACAATATCCGCAATATCGATATCTGGAACTTGCGTGGTAAGACCGTTCCTATGGACAAGTTGGCGCCTAAGCTCATACGTCGATCAGCTAAAAAGGGATACATTGCGGTCATCATCGATCCGATTTACAAGGTACTGACGGGTGACGAGAACAGCGCGGATCAGATGGCCCACTTTACCAACCAGTTTGATAAGGTGGCCACGGAGCTGGGTGCCAGTGTCATATACTGCCATCATCATTCCAAAGGGTCCCAAGGCGGCAAGAAGTCCATGGATAGAGCTTCAGGCAGCGGCGTATTCGCACGAGATCCGGACGCGCTAATCGATTTAGTAGAGTTGGAGATCACGGAGGCGCTGCTCAAGCAAGAGGAGAACAAGGCCGTGTGTGCCGTGTACAAGCGGTACTTTCAGCAGCACAATCCTTCATACCTGCGCGATTCTGTCTCTCAGGACGATGTGCTCAGTGCTAAGGCGATGGAGGATCATGCTAAACGTGCCATCTACGACACAGAGCAAGCAGCCGCCCAAGAAGAGATTAAACGAGTGCTGCAGAGCGTTCGAATCCGATCAGCCTGGCGCGTGGAAGGCACGCTGCGCGAGTATCCGAAGTTTGCCCCCGTCAATATGTGGTTTCAGTATCCGATTCATAAACTTGATCAATCAGGCAGCCTGAAGGACATCGATCCGGAAGGGGAGTCGTCTGCACCACCTTGGCAGAAAGGTGCAAACAAACGTAAGGATAAGGCCAAGGAAGAGCGGCGGAGCAAGGCAGAGGAGTTTGAGGACGTTGTCAACAACTGCAACGTAGGCGATCCGCCAACGGTAAAGGATATAATTGATTGGTATTCCGGTACCGGTAAAGAGGTTGCTGAACGCACTGTAAGGGACTGGGTCAAGAAATTTGGCTACGTAATCGACCGAAATAACGGCAACGTCATTGTAAAAAGTGACGGCGGTGACCTTTAATTCCCCGCAATGAAAATTATGCCGTACGGCGGCGGCAATCATGTCTTTATGGTCAATGCCGTTCGGCGGAATATACGTTTTTAAGGTTTATGCCGAACGGCGGGGATTTGCTACGTCATGGTGGACGCCGTACGGCGGCGGGGAGCCTATATATAAATATATAGGGATAGGGAGGGGCGTGACGCAAGCGCCCCTCCCCCTCCCCCTGATATTTAAACGAAAATCTGCCGCTGACAAAAGTTGAAAATGAAAGTTGGTGACACAACAACACGATGACTGAATTCTTCATGCCTATGAAATCACCGCCAACAATCACGCACCAACAAAAGCAGGTTACAGTTGTGGACGGAAAGCCTGTCTTTTATGAACCACCTGAGCTGAAAGCGGCTAGGGCCAAGTTGATGGCACACCTTGGACAGCATGTGCCAGCGCGTAAATATACAGGAGCTGTCAGGCTGACGGTTAAGTGGTGCTTTCCAATCACCGGCAAACATGTTGATGGTGAATACAAGTACACTAGTCCGGATGCAGGGAATTCTAACAAACTGTTGGAAGACTGTATGGAGGACCTTGGATATTATAAAAATGACGCTCAGATCGCTAGTTTAATCGTCGAAAAGTTCTGGGCGAAGCTGCCCGGAATCTATATCAAGATCGAAGAGCTATAGCCTATGGATTATAAAGCGTTTTTCAGCGATGTGATGTTATGGATTGGACAAGCGAATCAAGCAGCCTCTCGATACGGAATGGAGAGCCCCGACTTTTGGAAGTGGGTTGCCGATTCATCTGGTAAGCTGTGCAAGAAATACCAGGATAACCGACTGGCCATCAAGCAAATGGTTATGCTGATCGAATGGCTCGAAGAAGTGCACGACAAAGGAAAAAATCGTAAAGCAGGGGACTCAACTTAGATACGGGGAGGGATAGAAATGGACAACACGGCATTGGTCGAGCAGATTACGAAGACAGCGGTGCAAGCTGCTCTCGAGTACATGGAAAACGAGAAGCATCGGAAACAGAAAGCTAATCGAGATCAGCGTCTCAGAAATACGAAACTACTGCTCAAGAACTATCGGTCGTTTATTGCTCATTGCGATGAGCTGCAGGAGAAGCTGTCTGCTATTCAAGAAGCTGAAACGCTGAATGAGCTGCATACGGAAGATTATGCGGTCGAGTCGATCAAACGTAGCAAGAAGAGGACAATGGTCATGACGAGGTTTATTCAGCAGATGGTTGGTGTATATCGATCGATGTGTGAATCATCTGGAACACCCGAGGACTCCAGGCGATATAAAATCATTGACGCGCTGTACATTTCAGATGAGAAAATGACCGCAGAACAACTTGCTGAATGTCACAAAATAGATTTGCGGACTGTATACAAAGACATTAATAATGCCGCTAAAGCCTTATCAGTATTGGTTTTTGGGGTAGATGGGATTCAATTTGATTAGTTCGAAATCAGGGCAAAAAGAGGGCATTTTAAGGGCAATCAATACGTGGTAATATGATATTGTGCAATAATAATACTTCTGACTAGGTCGTCCAAATACGGGCGGCCTATTCTTTTTATTCGGCTGCATCGCTGTAACTCCTCCTGCTGCGTATCGGGGCAGTTCGGTGTGGCTCCCGATAATAACAAAAAACCACGGAATTAGTCCGCGGTATCAGTCTGTGGCAGAATCTATCTACGGGCAAGATGATTAATCCATGTGCGAACAGCTTTTAGTTCGCTTTCTAATTGAGTTACACGATTCTCTAAAAGTGCATTTCTTTTTGCATGTCTGCGCCCCATATAGACCCACCTCCAATCTAGTAATATTTTACCAGATTGATAGAGGAGAAACTAGTATATTGTCGACTATGGTCGAAGAGTACCTGAAAGGAGTTGTCCATGATGGCAGGAGAACGGAAATCAAAGTATCATTCACATGTTGAGCCTAAGCTCCTGCTGATCGAAGCGTGGGCGCGAGACGGGGCGATTGAAGAGGATATCTCGAAGAAACTCGGAGTTGCCTACTCTACTTTCAAAATCTACAAGGATAAATATTCGGCTTTATCGGCTGCCTTAAAAAGGGGCAAGGAGGTTGCTGACGTTGAAGTCGAGAATTCGTTGTTCAAGCGGGCAATCGGATATGAGTATACCGAAAAAAAGTATGTTCAAGTTGAGATGTCAGAGGAAGAATACGACTTGCATCAGCAGATAGCCGTTAACAGATACAAGTTAGATCATCCAGAAGCCACTATGATTGAATTACGTGCTATTGAACTAGGTGTAACACGTTACAAGATGATGTTGGTAGAGGAAAAAACAAAAGAGGTTTCTCCTGATACTACGGCTCAAATCTTTTGGCTCAAGAATCGCAGACCGGATAAGTGGCGAGACAAACAGGAAGTCAATCACAGCGGCAGCGTGGATGTTAATAACCCTTATTCCGGACTCACAACGGATGAGCTCAGGAAGCTGATCCGCGATGGTTGATTTAGAGGTAATTAAGCGAGGGGCTAAGATTGAGCTCGCCAGGCGCGAGTTCTTTTATTTCTGTCAGGCAATGGCTCCGGATTTCTACCGGAGTGATCGTCAATATCTCATCGAGCTCGGTAACGAGATGCAGGACTTCTACCAGTCCGATGATGACATATTGATCGTTAACGAGCCGCCACGCCACGGTAAGAGCCGTACAGCTTCCATGTTCGCCCAATGGGTATTAGGCAAAAACGGCAATGAGAAGGTCATGACAGGCTCATACAACGAGACGCTGTCAACCACGTTCTCCAAGGCTGTGCGCGACGGAATAGGTACCGCCAAAGCTGATGAGAACATGATCGTTTATAGCGACATATTCCCCCATACACGAATTAAGCGCGGAGATGGAGCAATGAACCTGTGGAGCTTAGAGGGTGGCTATAACAACTACCTAGCTACGTCTCCTACGGGCACAGCTACTGGGTTCGGTGCAACATTGTTGATCATAGATGATTTAATTAAGTCAGCGTTGGAAGCGAACAATGCCGAGGTCCTGCAGAAGCACTGGGAATGGTTCACGAACACGATGCTCAGCCGGCTAGAAGAGGGCGGCAAGATCATCATTATCATGACCAGGTGGGCATCAGGCGACTTAGCTGGACGAGCATTGGAACATTTCGCAGCTGAGAAAAAGAAAGTACGGCATCTGAGCATGAAGGCATTGCAGGATGATGGCACAATGCTTTGCGCTGAAGTCCTTTCCCGCGAGAGCTACGACATGAAGGTTCGTGCAATGGGTGAGGACATCGCCAGTGCGAACTATCAGCAGATTCCAATTGATATCAAAGGTAAGCTATACAGCAGCTTCAAGACATACGAGCAGCTGCCGGCAGACGCCCAAGGCAGCCCATTATTTACGGGTATCTACTCTTACTGTGACAGTGCCGATCAGGGCGATGATTACTTATGCAATATCATCTGGGGCGTGTACCAAAGAGAGGCATACGTTCTGGATGTCATATATACCAAGCAACCGATGGAGATCACGGAGCCCGCTGTCGCGCAGGCTCTTTTTACGTTGCAGGTTAATAAAGAGCGCATTGAATCCAATAACGGTGGCCGCGCATTTGCCCGTAATATCAAGCGAATATTGGAGCAAGAGCTTAATAGCAATCGGACGGATGTTAGCTGGTTCCATCAAAGTAAAAACAAAGTAGCCCGAATTAACTCGAATGCTACCTGGGTGATGCAGCATGTCTATTACCCAACTAATTGGCGTGATCGTTGGCCGGATTACTATAAGGCGATGACGTCATATCAGCGTGAAGGTAAGAATGCACATGATGACGCACCAGACGCTACAACAGGAGTAGCGGAAACGATGTACTTATTAGGAGGGTGAGAAATGGATTACACTAAACCGCCGCTTGGACTTGTTCCGCGCTATATAAGAGCCCAGCAAAGGCTGGAGGAGATCAAGGATGCGGTATCGAGACGCATGGAAAGGAACCTTGAAATCCCGCTGGAATGGATCGAGGAATACAACAAGTTAGCAGCAAGCGGAGACTGGAGGGGCGAAAGTGGGGTGGTTTAAGAGTATGCTCATGAAAATGCTGCGGATTAACCCAGCTCCTGAGAATAGGATCATTACGATAACGGAGCCGCTAAGCTATCGTACTAACGTTTTACGTAATCGGCTTTGGTATCGTGGTGATCCTTCCGAGTTGGATCAGTTTTACAAACAGACAGCTAATGACGCAGTTAGCAAGTCGCGCTTCTGGGCTGCTGTTCCTAGCCCGGATCTTACCATTCGGAAGATCCATTCAGGCTTACCGGCAATGGTAGCAGAGAGACTATCTGATATCGTTATCGCAGATCTGGACAAGATCGAGTTAAAGCAGCATGAAGCCATTACAGAAATATGGGATCAGATCGAAAATGACAACGACTTCGATGAGCTGCTAGGCGATGCCATTATCGATACCCTCGTGGAAGGTGACGGCGCGTTTAAGATTACGCTGGATCCGGAAGTGACTGAATACCCGATCATTGAGTTCTATAGCGGCGACCAGGTAGAGTACAAACGGACACGCGGGAGACTCCAAGAGGTCTTGTTCTACACGGATTACACGGCCAACTCTAAGGACTATCGGTTGGAGGAGACGTTTGGACGCGGTTATATCAGATATCGGCTGCTGAATTCGGACGGTAAAGAAGTCCCGTTGGCTATGGTTCCTGAAACCGCTGGACTAAATCCGGTGACGTACCCAAGCGATTTTATAATGGCCGTGCCACTTCGATTCTTCAAGTCCAAGAAATGGCCTGGGCGTGGTAAATCGATATTCGAAAGTAAGTCTGACAGCATCGATGCGCTGGACGAGGTAATCAGTCAATGGTTGGACGCTATCCGCGCCGGACGAGTGCAGAAATACATTCCTGAGGATCTGATCCCTAAGAATCCCGAGAACGGCAGGCACATACGTCCTAATCCATTTGATAATCAATTTATCAAGATTGGATCCACATTGTCCGAAGATTCTAAGGGTCAAATCGACATGGTTCAACCTGCTATTTTGTATGAGGCATTTGTCGCGTCCTATGCAAGCGCGCTGGATATGTGTTTGCAGGGGATAATGAGCCCGTCTACGCTAGGGATCGACCTTAAGAAGACAGACAATGCAGAAGCCCAGCGCGAGAAGGAAAAAGCCACACTATATACCAGGGGTAAGATCATCGAGCGGTTAAACGAGGTGATCCCGCAGCTGGTCGATGTCGTGTTAAAGGTATACGACACGATGCGTAACAGAACTGCAGGCGTATACGAGACTACTGTCAAGTTCGGAGAGTACGCCAGTCCGTCATTTGACGCGGTAGTGGAGACGGTCGGTAAGGCACGGACGTATCAGATCATGTCAATCGAGCGTGGCGTCGAAGAATTATACGGTGATTCCTGGACCGACGACGAGAAGGCAGAGGAAGTGGCGCGGTTAAAGGCGGAGCAGGGAATTGTAGTTGTTGATGAGCCGGAGATTAATCGTGATCCTCCTCCTGATGAGCCCGGCGGTTCTGGTGGCGGTGGAGAATGAGCGCGTACGATGTAAAGCAAATATTCATCGATATGGAGCAGGACCTGATTAACAATATGCGCCGGAACCTTGCCCGTCATGAAGCCGAGGAAGCAGAATTGGGGTTCAACTGGGAACAATGGCAGCAACGTAAGATTGAGTCGCTGCAACGATACCGCAAGGAGAACCGGTTAATAATCAACAGGCACGGGACACAGGTCGATGCAGAGACAGGTGAGCTGCTTAAGGGGTCGTTTCTCGGAGGTGCGCAGAAGGCTGATGCAAAATTGTACAAAGCATCATATATCCAACGCATCGCCAGCAAGCTTACTGAGCCGATCACGCGAGTTGACGGTACTGATAGCACATTCTTTCAGATCAACGATCGCCGGCTTAATGCTCTTGTAACTGCCGTCACACAGGATCTGCAACGAGGGCGTTTTGCTATGTTACGTCAAGCTGATGACGTTTATCGTAAGACCATTTTTCGTTCTCAAATGTATTACAATTCCGGAGCAGTGACAGTAACTAAAGCAATCGATATGGCCACTCGGGATTTTCTGGACCGAGGTTTCAATTGCATCACGTATAGCGATGGCCGTACTGTTGATATTGCCGCTTACTCGGAGATGGTGCTGCGTACGTCTGCTATGCAAGCGTCCTTTGCTGGTGAGGGTGCACGGCGTAGCGAGTGGGGTATAAACACAGTTGTCGTATCCACACATGGGAATTGCTCTGATCGATGTATGCCGTGGCAAGGTAGAGTTTACATTGATGACGTTTACGGTAGCGACAATGGTAATGGCGGGGATTACCCCTTACTATCAACAGCTGTTGGTGGCGGGTTGTTTGGTCCTAACTGCCGTCATAATTCAGGGACATACATCCCTGGTGTCAGTTCCGAACCTGAACAGGTAGATGAAGGTAAAGCCGAAGATCTTTACGATGCCGAGCAGAAGCAGCGGTATATGGAGAGACAGATCAGGCAGTACAAACGGCGCGAGATTGGCAGCGTCGACCCGGATAATCAGGCTGCAGCAGCTGATAAAGTCAAACAGTGGAAAGGGAAGCTTACGAACCACTTGGACGAGTATCCGGATCTAAGGCGCGATCGTTCCCGCGAACGTATCGGTAACAGATATGTTCCACCGGTTGCGAATTGATTTTGGAGGTGAGTCTGTTGGCAAATAGTGTCCTTATTACGCTTATCATCTGCTCCACTATAGTGGTTATCAGTTTGATTAATAGACGACGCAAGTAAATAGCTTTTAGGTTAGGCTCTCGCTGAGACTGCGGGAGCCTATTTGCTCGTTAGCCGGAGCATCACGGCCACTCTAGCTGGCACTTACCAGCATAAAAAAGTATGGAGGTCATGGGATATGGAATGGTTGAAAGAGTTGCTTAAAAAAGCAGGGATTGAAGATGCAAAGATAGATGGGCTTGTTGGTGACATCAATAAGGAGATCCCGAAGTATCTCATCCCGAAAGACAAGTACAACGATCTGGCTACAGCCAAGACGAAGCTGGAGACCGACCTGGGTGAACGTGACAAGCAGCTCGAGACTCTCAGTAAGACCGCTGGTGCCAGCGAAGAGCTGAAGAAGGAAATCACACAACTGCAGACGGCTAATACGGCTGCTGCGGAGAAACACGCTTCCGAGCTTAAGGCGTTGACGCTGACTAATGCGATTAAGTCTGCTTTGAATGGCAAGGTGCATGATGAGTCCCTCGTTGCTGGTCTCTTTGATAAGGAGAAGCTGGTCATTGACGGGGATAAGGTCGTTGGTCTGGATGATCAGCTCAAGGGACTGCAAGAGTCCAAAGCGTTCCTCTTCAAGACTGAGAGCGCCGGATCTGGTGGCGGGTCGGGTTTCAAAGTGGGTGGCAGCGGTGGTAGTGGTGGTGGAGCAGCAACAAATGAGCAGCTCGCCAATATCTTCGGTGTAGCGGCTCAGAAGTAAAATCAAATTGAACGAGGAGTGATTTGCAAATGCCTACTAACTATGTAGATAGTTTTCAAACAGTACTAGAACAAAAATATTCCCGTGAGCTCACCTCAGCTGATCTCACGACACAAAGCGCCATTTTTGTTGGCGCGAAGACGATCAAGATTCCTCGTCTAGATGTGGGCGGGTATAAGGATCACAACCGTGCAGGCGGTTGGAACCGCCAGGTAATCAGCAACGACTTCGAGTTTAAAGTTCTCGCGTTCGACCGCGATGTAGAATTTTATGTAGACGCAATGGACGTAGATGAAACCAATCAGATCCTGTCGGCAGCCAATACGACGAATGTTTTCGAAGAGGAGCAGGCGATTCCAGAGCTCGACAAGTACCGGTATTCCAAAATCTATTCTGACTACGTGGCGTTTGGCAAGACTCCTGATAAAACGGTGCCTGACCTCGACAACGTCCTTAAAATTTTCGACAAACTGATGAAGAAAATGGACAATGCCGAGGTGCCGCAGGAAGGTCGGATCTTGTACGTTACGCCAGATATGCAGGAACTATTGAAACAGGCTAACGATCTTCGCCGTGTCGTCCTCGTCGGAAATAACAACGGGGTAGTGGACCGCGCTGTCCGCAGTCTTGACAGCGTGAAGATGGTCATGGTGCCGGACGGCCGCATGAAGACTGTCTACAACTTCACAAGCGGAGCCGTTGCTGGAGTTGGTGCGAAGCAGATCAACATGATCTTGATTCATCCGAAGGCGGTACTAGCGCCGATTAAACACAGCGCGATTTACTTGTGGGAACCAGGCAGTCACACAGGCGGGGACGGATACTTGTACCAAAACCGTCGTTACACGGATCTGTTCTTGATTAATCGTAAGGCAGACGGTATCCAAATAAACGTCGAGGCCTGATAACGGCTAATGCCAAATGAGAGGAGTAATACACAATGTTATATGCAATCAAAGGTAATAAGCAGCTGCAGATCGATCCGGCTGAGAAGGAAACGTACCTGAAGTTGGGCTACGATATCGCTGAGGTTGATGGAGATACGCTGAACGTCGTCGAGACATCGCCGGTTAAGACTATCCCTTATGTGGACTATAAAAGGCTGCAGGACGAGAACGAATTGTTGAAGGAGCAATTGGCCGGCGCTGGTGAAGGGGCGGATAAGGAAATCAAGGCCCTGAAGGAAAAGCTGGCCGAAGCGAACAAGAAGCTGAAGGAAGCAACGGGCGGGTGATCGCATGGCCTACGCAACGGATACTGATTATGCGGAGTACGGTGAGGGTGTAATCCCTGCAGATAAGCTGGATAGTGCGCTTAGTAGGGCCAGTGATCAGTTGGACAGCCTGACATATAACCGGATTGTGGCGAGGGGGTTCGATGACCTCTCGCCGTTTCAGCAGCTCAATGTGACCAAAGCGGTGTGCCAGCAAGCGGACTTTTGGTACAAGTATGGCGACTTTCTTAATATGCCTCTCGCGGGATATAGCGCCGGTAGCGTTTCCTTGTCATTTAAAGCGATCCAAGGTGCAGGCGGCATCCAGACAACGGAGAACGTAGTCAATCTGCTCAAGCCAACGGGCCTGACGAATAGGGGGCTAAGCTAATGCTTGGTAAGCTACCTTTTCCACATTGGATCCTGGTAACACCCGTTAAGGTATACCAAACTGAATTGTCAGAAGACGGGGAGTCTGTCGAGGAGTTAATCTTCGATGGGCTCTCTTGCTATGACGAGAAGATTAAGCAGACGCTTGATGCTGAGCGTCGCCTAGTCTCGCTCTCCGGGAAAGTCATCATCGAAGGTGACATTAACCCGGATAAGCTAATCGAAGGTGTTGTTCAGATCGGCAATGTTAAGAAGACGATCTTTCGTTCTGTTCGCCCGCGTAACCCAGACGGCACCGTATTTTCGACGGAACTGGAGTTGGTGTAATGAAGGTACGCACATCCATGAACAAAGGCGCGATCAGGCAATTGTCCGCAGCTCAAATCCAAGCGCTTAAAATGACGGCCGATGCGCTCAAGACGGAAGTCATGAACGCCGCTGTTGTTCCCAAGCAAAGTGGCGAACTGGAACGAAGCGCCCACATAGACGAGTCCCGAGCAGACCAAGGGCTGGTCAAATTGGTATACGACACGCCATATGCGCGGCGCTTGTATTTCCATCCGGAACTTAACTTCCGAACGGATAAGAATGCCAATGCCCATGGTAAATGGCTGGAGCATTGGATCATCGGAGGTAAGAAGGACTTTGCGGCAAAGGCATTCCGGAAGATATACCGGATGATTACGAGAGGGACTGTACGATGAGGCTGGCAGAGGTAAGGGATTGGCTTAAGACTCAAGTCGTTAGCCCTCAGTGGTACATCGGGAAGATAGACGGTAGCAAGCAGCAATGCATTGGCTTGTACAACGTAAACGGATCCGCGCCAGTGATTGCTGTAGGAGGCTTGGATAATACGTCATACGGGATTAAGTCTATTTCCATCCTCGTCCACTGGACCAAGAATGCGGATACAGCTGAGGTTAAAGCCCAGGAGGTCTATGCTGCATTGTTTGGCCAGTCGGCAACGATCGATGGAAAGCGGGTCGTCATGTTCCAGATGAGGCACCCTGAACCGCTCAGCGTTGGCACTGATTCAGAGGGCGTTTATGAGTACGTCATTGAAACGACAATTTACTATGAAAGGTAGGTTTTGCAAATGGCAGGTTCTGCGCCTACGGGAGTTTTCCCGGTCCATAACAACAAATTCAAAATCAACACGAAGGGGCGGGTTACGGCTCCTTCCAATATGGCTACTATTAAAGACCTGGAAACGTTCGGTCTTTCGGTAGAATCTAACACGGAAGAATGGACTCCAATGGATATGGAGGGCTGGGCACGTCAAGCTGTAACAGGTAAAAAGCTTACGGTATCGTTCTCGGGTAAACGTCATTACGGAGATCCAGGCAATGACTACGTCGGCGGTCTGCTTTTGGCTACAGGCCAGGGCGTTGAATCGCAGTTTGAGTGGGAGCTGCCGAACGGTGCGAAGCTCATTATGGATTGCGTTATCAACTTGACGACTCCTGCCGGCGGCGATTCCACGAACATTGATGCGCTGGAGTTCGACATCCTTTCTGATGGTAAGCCTACCTTCACTCCACCATCAGCTTAATTCACAAATAAAATACGAGGTGATAATCAATGGCTAAAATCATCAATATTACGGATAAATTCAGTTCAGAACAACCGGTCATCCAGATTGGCGAGAAAGAATACCCCATTGAAGCTACTATGGAAGCGGTCTTTATGTTTGAAGAGAAGGCTTCGCAAGGTAATCGGGGGGCATTTGAAGCTATCGAAGCTGCTCTGGGCAAAGAAGCCACAATAGAGCTTAATCTAAACAAACTTACGGTAAAGCAATTCAAAGTCTTGACGACAGCTATTGCGGCGGCCATGCAAGATATGACATACGAGGAAGCCGCTGCCCGATTTCAAACAAGATAGCGATAACAACAGGTCTTTTTACGACTTGCATGAGGATTGGCATCTAATCGAATCAAGTATGGCCAAGCAGTACGGCATTCGGATTAGGCAAGAAAAGCATATGCCCTGGTCGGAATTTGTTTCTTTGGTTTCGGGGTTGATGGCAGACACACCTCTGGGTCAGATCGTAGCGATTAGAGCGGAGAAGGACCCGAAAGCCATTAAGTCGTTCACTGTGGACCAGAGGCGGATCTACAACGACTGGAGAAGCAAGAGCGCCAAGAAACATTTAGAGAATCCAGAGAAGCTGGACCAGCAGATGGACGAAATAAGCAAAATGCTGGCTTTAATGTTCGGGAAAGGAGGTTGATTTATGTCCGCTAGTGTTGGTCAAGTTGACTTAGACCTCGGATTAAATTACAGCAAATTCGATAAACAGCTCAACGGTATATCGAGCACCGCCACCAATAAGGTAGGCGGTGCTTTTAAGAAGTTGGCGGTAATTATCGGCGGAGCTTTTGCAATAAAAAAGATGTTTGATTTTGGTAAGTCGGCAGTAGCTGCTGCTGATGAGGTAGCTGTAAGCGAAACGAAGTTGACAACTATTATGCGCCAGAGAATGGGCGCTACAGATGCGGCAATACAGTCTGTTAAGGATCTGACTGCAGCGCAGGAGGCTTTAGGGGTAGTAGATGCAGCTTCTCAGATTGCAGGAGCTCAGGAACTTTCTACCTACCTTGAGTACAGCTCTACGCTGAAAACGTTGATACCTGTAATTAACGATCTATCTGCTCAACAATACGGCTTAAACGCCTCCTCCGGACAGGTTGTCGGTATGGCCACAATGGTCGGTAAGGTCATGGACGGTCAGGTTGGCGCTCTATCTCGTTACGGCTTCACATTTGACGCAGCTCAAGAGAAGATTCTTAAATACGGCAATGAGGCTCAACGGGCTGCACTCCTCGCGGAGATTGTTAAGGACAGCCTGGGCGACATGAACGCTGCTCTAGGTGCTACTCCCGAAGGTAAAATGAAACAACTATCTTTTACATTGGGGGCAATAAAGGAAGAAATCGGCAGAGGTATTAAGCCAATGCTTCAAGCTGTTCTCCCTTATATTCAAGCAGTCGCTAACGCTTTTCTCAAAGCAGCTCAGTATGCAACGGCCTTCTCCAACGCGATATTCGGAACGAACAAAGCGGTTACTGCTTCAGCTGGAGTGGCAGCAAAGGCTGAGGCAGGTATGGGGGAAGCTGTTAAAAAAGCGGGTAAGAAAGTAAAAAATTCCTTGAACAGCTTTGATGAGTTAAATGTAATAACCCAAGCTACCGCAGATAATATGGACGGTATCGCAGGTGCTGACGTAGGGGGTGTAGATTTAGGGGGCGCTATGCCTGATTTAACTCCTGAGATTGATACGTCAAGGTTCCAGCCCTTCCTTGATATGCTTAGCGACATAAAGAACGGGGCTATATCTATAGCACAATACTTTGCAACCGAGTTTGGTCCTCCAATACAAACAGCCATAGATAGCCTTCTTGTACCTCTTCATTCTTGGAAAACTACGCTATGGGATACGTTCAACGAGATTGGCGGCTTAGGAGAACCGTTCAAAGCTTGGTTATCAGGCGATCTTGTACCATACATGAAGTTATGGATTGTCACAGCAGGAGACTTATGGGCAGGACTTTTGGAAAGTGCCGAAACTGTGTTCAAGGATATCAAGGACGCTGTTATGCCTATATTGTCTTGGTTTGTAACTGATGGACTACCCTTGGTTACAAACTTCGCTACAGGAGCTTTAATAATTTTCAAGTCTATATTTGACGGAGTTAAACACATATTCGATACCTTATGGTCAGAGGGCGTGAAACCGGGACTCGATCTGGTATCAAAAATCATAGTCGATACTCTGGGTATCATAAAAGGCTTTTGGGATACTTTTGGCGGCGATATCGTAGAAGGTATACAAAAAGCAATAGATGGGGTTGTGTCTATATTCGATAGCTTGTGGGAAGGATTCCTCAAGCCTATATGGGACAACTTGATAAAAGGTATGACTTGGCTTTGGGAGAAACATCTAAAGGGTCTAGTCGAGCAAGTAACAATTTTCGTTGGTAAGTTGGTTACCGGGGCTTTAGACATCTTCAATAAATTTATTGTTCCTATTGTTAACTTCCTCGTAAAGACTCTTGGCCCAACCTTCGCTGATATCTTCAGCTTTATTGGAGACGTAATAATGACTGTCGTAAGCGTTGTAGTTGACGTAGCCAAGTCTATATTCAAGATATTAGGCGGTATCGTTGACTTCATCGTAGGGGTATTTACAGGAGACTGGAAGAAAGCTTGGGGCGGAATCAAGGATATATTCAGCGGCATATTTGACGGGGTTGTAGCTATATTCAAAGGCGGTATCAACCTCATAATAGACGGGTTGAACTTCCTGATACGTTCTATGAACAAGATACACTTCGACATACCTGATTGGGTTCCAGGCATAGGCGGTAAGGGTTTCGGCATCAACATTCCTGAGATTCCTAAGCTTGCAAAAGGTGGTTTAGTAGGTGCACCGACTCTAGCTATGGTAGGAGACAATAGAAACGCTGCAGTTGATCCGGAGGTAGTAACTCCTCTCTCAAAACTACAAGATATGCTTGGAGCTAGTAACCAGATGGTTGTAGAGGTCTTGTATATGATTCTGGACGCGCTTGAGCGACTAGATCTCTCCGTGGACATTGACGGTGAGCGGCTAACGAGGGTAATTAGAGGACTGCTGAACAAAGAAAACGGAAGAGTTGGTAAAAGCTCAGTTACGGTAGGAGGCATACCAGTATGATGACTATAGTTAGGAACGGGGTAACAAAAGCAGCGCCTCCCCATTCATTATATGAAGCTATACTCAACCCGCAACAAAAGTCTGCTGAGAGAAACGGAAACGGTAGGTTGAATAGGGAGACTCTGCCCGATAAGTGGTCTATAAATCAAGAATGGGAGTTCGCTACTCCTCAAGAGTTTTACGACTGGTTCAACTATCTCAAGAGCTTAACCAGAATAGACTTCACCGCAAATTTCCCAGCACCAACAGGCAGGATTGAAACAGCAATCTTCTATGTAGCTCCTATATCGGCTAAGATGATCAACTATTCTAGGGGTGCTGGCGGTTGGTGGAAAACTCTGAAATGTAACTTCGTGGAGGTGTAGACTTGTTACCTACTTCTGATCAATACAAAAGAGCGGTAGTATCGGGTAACAGGTCTTCAGCCGCGATAATACTATTTGGGGTATATGACGTAACGGCTAAGGATGACGCTACCTTAACAGCAGCGTCTCAGCCGTTTACCTCGATTAACGCCGTTAAAGGAGATGTAAGAGAACCGGACTACAGAGCAGGTACTTTTGAGCAGGATTACCTAAACTTGGACGGCAGTTTCTATCTGATGCCTGACAACGTTAATCCGGCTCAAGATATATTGGGTTGGTGGTCTCAGCAGATGTCTAATTCACAAGGAACCTTTGATGAAGTTGACTGGGGCTTGAGCTTTAAGCAAACCGATTACGTTAGCGTACCTTACGACAGCAGACAGAACCTGACAAGCGTATTGAGTTTGGAGACTTGGATAAAATTCATAGACCAAGACAACCGCGTAATAATTGAAAAGAGTAATAACAATACTCATTTTCAGTTTCAATCGTTACAAGTTAATCAGGGATCGTTAGGCGCGGCAGGAAGAATAGCGTTTATGGTTTCTACGCAGCCGGGGGATTGGGTTACTAACGGGTCTGTAGCGACTACACTAGCTTTGAATGACGGCAAATGGCATCATTTAGTCGGTACTTACGACAAAGCCTCAAAAACTGCAAAGATTTATGTAGACGGTGTGCTAAACAATACGAATACAAACATCACAAATGTTCCTACATCAAACACAAGCCCGTTGCTAATAGGCTCAAGATCGGGAGTGTCTGGTTTTGGAGGTTCTCTGAAAGAGATAAGACTTTGGAATAAAGCTCTATCGTTGTCTGAGATTCAATACTCCATGACAAATAGCTTAACAGGTAGCGAGTCCGGTTTGGTCGGTTATTGGAGGTTGAGAGAGAAATCAGGCATATACGCAGCAGATTCCTCTCCTACAACAAACAGAGGAACGTTGGTTAACTCTCCTGATTGGATTCAATACATTCCAACGATAACTATACAGTTCGCGTCTCTCCACAGCAGCTTGGGTATCGGTTTATTCTTCGGGTCTAGCGATTGTTGCTCAGAATTTGACGTAACTTGGTACAGAGGCGCTTCCCTTATCGGTTACAAACAAGTAACAGATAATACCCTTCAAGATAGCAACGTGCCAATAGCAATAGAGAACTACAATAAGATCGTCATACGCTTAATCAAGACCGTAAAGCCCTACCGTTACGCAAGATTGATGGAGATAGGGTTTGGCTTGGAAGAAGCTTTTGATAATAACGAACTTACTATTGCTTCTATCACAGAGGAGATTGACCCAATAAGCTCGGCCTTGAGCGTAAATACGCTGAAATTCACGGTTTTGAATAAGAATCAAAGATTCAATATGCTCAACCCTGAAGGGGTATACGCGTTCCTGCAAAGACGCCAGAAGATAATAGCCAAAAGCGGTCTGTGGATGCCGGACGGTACTTATGAATACTTGCCTATGGGTACTTACTACCTGTCTGATTGGAAAAACGCAACAGGGCTAACAGCTACTTTGGAAGCCACCGACGTTATAGGGTTGCTAGATCGGACGACATACAGATCGTCTAAGTTCTGGGTTAATGAGCCAGTCGAGAACGTACTGCGTCATATACTCGACGATGCTGGGCAGTTTTCCTTGATAGTCTCCGCTTCAGCTGCGTCAGAGAAGGTAACGGGGTATATACCAGTGAAGAGCCACCGAGAAGCGATTTCTAATGTCTTAACGGCAACGAGAAACACTCTCAGAGTAGGGCGTAACGGGATTATTAACGTCATAAAAGTAGATTACGATACGGTTTTGGATACTATACGTAACGACACCTTGATAAGCGGCTCCCCTTCGATAGAGCAGAAGCCGCTAGTAACCTCGGTTGAAGCCAAGGAATACTCTTACGTACTATCACCTGATACTACTGAACTTAACAACTCAACGTTCAGCGTAGTAGGTACTCAAACAGTATTTATCGAATACGGCAAAGCAGCAGCAAACGTATCCGTAACGGTTACAGGATCGGGATCAATCGTAGGCTCCCCTGTATACTCAGCGGTATCAGTTAAGCTAACAATAACCGGAAATGGGTCTGTAACGGTTAAAGTAACAGGTAGAGCGTATACAGAAGCAGCAAGAACCGTAATAACTCAATTAGCGGTAATACCCGCAGGTGAGGTTCCCCAAACAGCTACAATCTCAGATAACAAGCTGATAACGGGAAATGGTTCTTTGGTAGCTACTCACGTATTGAACTACCTTCAGCGGCGTATATCGCAAAAGTTTGGCTATTGGAGTAATCCAGCAATACAAGCAGGGGATTGCGTATCAGTAGAGACAATGTTTGGTTCTAACCGTAGCGGCGTAGTGGAGCGTCAAGAAATAACCTTTGCTCCGAAACTAATAGCTACTCTGGAGGTGACGGGATAATGCCTTGGATGGGTACTGTAGTGTTTGACGGCGAAGTAAATAAATACTACAACGCCATAGACCTAACAAGAGAGCACGAAAACATCAAGTATATTCAAGAGCAGCTGGCTGCCAACGGAGTATATATCGCATTAACTTATCCTACTAAGTCTTGGGTAAGAACCGAATACCCAACGGTTACGGCGATAAACAGAACCAGGAAAAATATATTAGATATATATAACGGCTTTTATAAGCCTCCAGGCGCTCCTGATATAGCTGAGAACCCAGCAAGAAAGCAAATATTCAGCTACGCAGAGGCTAACAAACTTGAGCTGAGTTTACAACTTATCTACGATACGTTAAAGAGCTTGCTAGAGTCTTACAAATACTGTGGAACGTTTAGCTGCGGAGAGGAAGGGTTGTTGTAATGGCTTATACAAAAACAACTTGGAAAGATAGAGTTGTACAATTCGCTAGGAGATTTAAAAAGACTGGGGAGACTTCAACCGAAGTTACTCTAACACAAGATCCAGGCACAGTTACGGAAGCAGGAACTCCAGTCAACGCAGCAGCTTTGAATAAGATGGAGCAAGGGATTGCTGATGCTCATACTATAGCAGAGGCTGCACTACCTAAATATGGCGGTCAAATGACTGGGAAATTAACATCCAGAGCTACAACTGGAAAAATAGGAGATGCAACAGGAGATAGAGGCGGTATAGAAGCATATGGCGCGGGCGGTCCAAATGACGGCGCTTTTATTCAACTTCACCGCCCTGGTAATTATGCCGCTTACCTCGGATTAGACTTTGATAATAGGTTAAAGTTCGGAGGGTTCAGCGCTGGTAACAATGCTTGGGAGATATGGCACGACCAAAGATTAAGAGATAACGCAGGAGTGCTTGAATTTTTAACGGGAGGAGTGTGGAGACCAGTGGGAGGGATGAAAAACGTTCAAAGAGGTACTTATGCTTGGGGTCTGACTGCTTACGGCGTACCTCCCGGCGATTTTGATTGGAATATACCTAGAGATATAACGATATCTGCCGTCAACCCAGCAAAGTCTTGGGTACAAATAAGTGTAAGCTCTAGCGCAGGTTATAATAATATAGGGTTAGAGCTTATTAGAGGAGAACTTTTGAACGCAACAACGGTAAGACTTACGAGAGACAGCAGTTATTATTCAGCTGCTCACGGTATTATGAATATAGCATGGCAAGTAATGGAGTCCTACTGAGGAGGGTTGATAATTGAGACATTATGTTACATTAAACCAAGTGGGCTTATGTATAGGTTATCAATCCTCATCAGAGGAGATTTTAGATGATAGCTTAGTAGATGTATCTGAGATGGTAGAGGATGGTACTTCAATAGATGACTTCCTTTGGCGAAAGTATACTGAGGGCATTTGGTCTGAAGAGAAGTTTAAGCCAGATCCTCCAGCGCCTGCACCTGATCCAGAACAGAGAATCATCGCACTTGAAACTGAAAACGAATTGTTAAGAGAGCGCGTCGCCCAAACACAGGACGACGTTCTTTTTATATTTGAAACCATATTTGCATAAGAGGAGAAGTGATTAGAATGGCAGAGACAGCGCGTGAGAGAATGGTAAGAGGTTATGCTAACGCAATTTACTTGGATGGTACGAGACGGTTTGAGACAATCGTAGCAAGCTATGACACCGATGTTAAGATTTACGCCGGCACAAAATTTACATTGCCACAGATCGATGCTGCATTGGCGACAGAGAGAATTACCGAGGGCGAATACCTTGAAACTTTAAGATACACACCAGGCTCCGCATAAGCGGGGCTTTTTATTTTAATGAAGATGAGGTGGCAAACATGCCTGTTGATGATGTGCAGACAGAAATATTGCAACGATTAACGCGAGTGGAAACAAAGCTTGATATGCAGCTCAATGCAAAGGATTTAGCGTCCGAGGCTCTTGATAAGGCAAAGTCGGCCCATCATCGGGTTGATGATATAAACAAACGCATCGATGAGGTTGCAGCAGACATCAAGTGGTTATGGCGTACAGTCATTGCAACTATCATATCCGGAGCCATCAGTGGCGGTATTGCCCTACTCTGGAAAGGAGTCGGTTCGTAGGTATGGAAAACCAATTATTCACTTGGGAAGCTCTTTCCGCAATGGGGGGAGCTTCTTTGCTTACCTTTTTCGTGGTGCAGTATTTCAAGACTTTGCTTGATCGTTTGGTTCCAGCAATACCAACAGATCTATTTGCCGTTCTTGTAGCTTTCATCATACTTACGTTGTCACAACTGGCATTAGGGGCAGATGCAGGAGATTGGCGGGTTTATGCGTTATCCTTCGCAAATGGATTTCTAGTAGCTGCTGCAGCTGGACAGATGCAAAACAAAGCAGTCAATCCACCGGGGAAGAGTGGGAGGAAAGCAAATGGGTAATCTCGTCTACTACAGTCAAAAGGACAAACGATGGGGAGCAATACCCTACACCATCCGTAACGATCCAAAGCAAACCATTGCCACGTCTGCATGTGGGCCTACTTGTATGGCAATGGTAGCAGCGACATGGCGGGATACGTCGATTCTTCCACCGGAGACATCCAAGCTTGCGCTTGATCTCGGATACCGTACTGAAAACAGCGGCACAGATTGGGGCTACTTTAAGGCGGCAGCAATGCGGTATGGTTTGGAACAAAAGCAGACAAATAACCTTGAAGAGGTAAAGAACGCTCTTGCTGCAGGGTCACTTGTAATCGCATCTATGGGTCCTGGTCACTTAACGGGTGGAGGACATTACGTTCTCCTTGTCGGCATTAATGCTAAATGGATCGAGGTCCATGATCCAAACCATAGCTATAGATACCCAAATGACGGATTGGTAACAGGCATCAAAGGTGATGGCAAAATTAAGGTGGACGAGGGTGTATTTCGGCGTGAAGCTAAACAGTATTGGATATTTCCAAAGCCGGATAAAAATGAGGAGGATCAACCTATGACTGCATCAGAGAGAAAAGAATTTGAGGCACAGCGGTTGAAAGTTAACGAGTTGACCAGTATGGTGACCACACTTACGCTGAAGGTGAAGGATATAGAAACGAATATACCGGCTCCAAAGTGGTTTTTAACGGAGTTTGGCGACAAGCTGATGGAGAAGATGAGTGATCCAACCGGGACATTGGACTTTTGGAGGTCACTAGCGGTTTCTCTGAGGGTGCAAGGGTATAAGAAGGTAATTTAAATATTTTCCCGTTGGCTACGGCTGGCGGGCTTTTTTTTATTCTTTAGGACTTATGAAGCAGGAAGATCATAATGGATACAGAATATGTATATGTAAATATCTGTCGTAAAGGGGCGTTAAATGTGCGGTACCTGCTTTGCTTTATACCTCCACTGGCAATTTTATCGTGCGGTAAATTTGGTCAATTCTTTCTCAGCTGTATATTAACTGTGTGCCTATATGTGCCAGGAGTAATACACGCTATTCTGGTAGTTAACGCTTATAAAGCTGACAAACGTACTGATAGGATTGTTCAGGCAATTGAGCGCGGTAGAGCACAATAGTATTTTATTAAATTGATAGTTTACATTTATTTGCAGTTATGATATATTCTTTTTGACCGAAAGCATCGGCATATCAATAACAGCTCTGACAGACTTATTGTCAGGGCTTTTTATTTGCCTTGTTAAGAATGTATGTTCGTATTATAATGGGGTCAAATGTTTGTGATTGGAGGGGGTTACTATGTTTGACCCGACAAACGCCTTAAACGGTCACATTGCACTACTCACAATGGTCAAAGGTGTAGAGGGTGATATGGTAGGTGTTAAGGGGCTCATGCGATCCGTTATGAAAGGCGCGGGGCAATTAATCTATGCGGAGCTCGAAGCGAGTCGTAAACGTATGAGCGAGAATAGAATGTGGGTACAAGCTGAGCCAGTGGGCGATAGGTGCTATTCGTATGCGCTAAACGGTCGTCGTGAACAGATTGAGATATCTCAGTCAGATTTGAATCTACATGTCGGCATGGCACTGAAAAATATAGAACAACAGTTAGATAAAGCAAAAGCCCAAGCAAAATAGCTGGGGCTCTCGGGCTTCTAGCGCTCTCATGTTATTGATTATCCGCAATGAAATTATCTACTCGCTCTACTATGGCTGAAATTTCATCGAGAGATTCCTTTAAGGACTCAATGTCGTTTGTTATCTCATCTAGTTCGGTATGGTACTCTTCCCATTTTTCACGACGATCTACGAAGTTTTCTGGAATATTTTCGCTTGTTTCGTAAACTTCATCACGAATGTAGTCGAAATCAGAGTGCAGGCTTTCCAATGCATCGATAGGAATTTGTTCCTGAATGGCGGCTATGTCCTTAGCCAGTTGTTTCACTTTAGCCATGAGTTGGGTTTTCTTCATCCTCTTATACCCTCCATAGGGAGCCGGAGCTCCCGTGATTATTTAGCCGACTCCAATCTAAACATGTCCCGCTTCCCTTCCACGCAGCCGAATTTATTTTGTGAGATTAAAGACTAATGCCGCGATGCTGAGGACAAGCGCAACCATGGTCAGTGCGTAGGCAACTTTCCGTTTCATACCTTCAGCCCCTTTATGTTATAATGTGAAAAAGAAGAAGCCGCGCCTTTGGATTTCATTTTTGGTAGGAGAGAAGCCGCCTTTCAGCGACTTCCCTTGCCTTTGTGATTACCCTCGAATGAAGGTGATGATCGAGAGCGTTATGCTGATGACTGCAATCACTAGCATAACGTCTGCTCTCCAATCATACTCGCGCTTCTTCTTTTTCTTTTTGGCCATTTCCCTCACCTCCTTATATTCTTATTATACAACGTTTAACGTTATGTGTCAACGTTTAACGTAAAATTAATTACGAATAAATGTTGAAATTTATCGTTAAGTGATGTATATTTGAACGGGGGGCGATGAAATGTTGAGATTACGGCTACGTGAAATCATGTTTGAAAAGCGTTGGAACGCTAGACAACTGAGCGAAGCAACTGAAATACGGTGGAACAGTATTAACGATATGATGGAGAACCAATCAAAACGATGGACTGTTGAGAACCTAGAAATTATTATGAAGGTTCTGGAAATTAAGAGTGTAGCTGAATTAATTGAATATGTAGAGGATGACCCCGGAGAGTGAATCCGGGGTTTTGTTTTGTGCCGATTTCGTGCCGATTCTGTCAGATACTTTGCGATACCGTATGAGTTCAAGATTAGAAATAAGCTCAAATAATAAGCATTTCAAGGTATTGTGAGACTGCATGAAAACTGAAATTTATCAAATTTGAGATGGAAGGTTCGATTGGTTAATAGCAACCAGTTAAAGGTCGATTCCCGTTAAGGGGATCGGCCTTTTTTTGTGGGCAATTTTTGCAAGAAGCGTAGAGAGGACGTTGAAGTGATTTTGTTTGTCTCAGCGTGCAACCCCGCCGGTGCGTTATTGCGGCTGGAAGTGTGGGTTACGCCCGATAGTGAACGCTCGGTGCCTTATTGCGGCTGCCAGTGTGGGTTTGCGCCAGATAGTGAACGTGCGGTGCGTTATTGCGGCTGGAAGTGTGGGTTTGCGCCAGATAGTGAACGTGCGGTGCGTTATTGCGGCTGGAAGTATGGGATTGCGACCGATAGCGAACGCGCGGTGCGTTATTGCGGCTGGAAGTGTGGGTTTGCGCCAGATAGTGAACGTGCGGTGCGTTATTGCGACTGGAAGTGTGAATTTGCGGCTGATAGTGAACGCGAGGTTCCTTATTGCGGCAGAAAGTGTGAATTTGCGACCGATAGTGAACGCGAGGTTCCTTATTTCTGCTGAAAGTGTGAATTTGCGGCCGATAGTGAACGTGCGGTTCCTTATTGCGGCTACAAGTGTGGAATTGTGTCCGATAGTGAATGTGCGGTTCCTTATTGAGGCTGGAGGAGTGAATTTGCGCCCGATAGTGAACGTCCGGTGCGTATTGCGGCAGAAAGTGTGAATTTGCGCCCGATAGTGAACGTCCGGTGCGTTATTGCGGCTGGAAGTGTGAATTTGCGGCCGATAGTGAACGCGAGGTTCCTTATTTCTGCTGAAAGTGTGAATTTGCGGCCGATAGTGAACGTGCGGTTCCTTATTGCGGCTGCAAGTGTGGAATTGTGTCCGATAGTGAACGTGAGGTTCCTTATTGCGGCTGGAGGAGTGAATTTGCGCGAGATAGTGAACGCCCGGTACCTTACTGCGGCAGAAAGTCTGGATGTGCGAAAGCCGTTTATGCTTCGTTAAGCATAAACAGCGTGATTGAAAGTCATTCTATAGGGAGATGTACATCCCGAAGGAAGGCGGCGCAAATATGAATGTACTTAAAAGAAAGTTTCTCCTTCTCGTAGCTGGCGGTATTTTGCTACTTACAGGTTGTGTCCACAATCCAGGAGATACTACGATTGACTTAAAGCGTTCTACTGGTCCTGTGAAGGTGCAGTCAAATGGTGCATCTCCGTCAGATCTAACGGAAGGACGCCACATCGTACCTATTCGACAGCTTCAGCACACTGGGTACATTTCTCTGGAAGATCTGACGAAGGCTACAGGATATCGCGGGGCTTGGCTGAGAGATGGTTCCTATGGGGTAGGAGATCATGATGCTGCATGGATTTTCAAAGCAGGGCAGACTACAGTATCTATAGCGGGTAAGAAGATGAGAATGCCAGCATCAGCTATTAAAGAAGGAGAGCTGCTATACATTCCGGTCTCCGCTTTACAGAAGCTGTATGGAGACGTCACGGTCTTTAGGGTGGAGACCGACGACATCGCCTTTTTTCCAAAGCCTACCCCTAATGAGACGGGTGCTTCCGGCAAGAGCTTGAATTTCTCTAATGGAGAGCCTAATCTGCTGTCCCAATCGTCCACTCCTGCTGAGACCGCTGCTGCAAAAGATAGCAAGGGTGATAATGTCATTACGTTTGCTAAGAAATATCTCGGTGTTAAATATGAATTTGGTACGGGGAAGTACAGCGAGACAGGCAACTTCGACTGCTCATCCTTCACGCAATATGTTTTCAACCATTTTAACGTAGATCTTCCTAGGGTCGCTCAGCAGCAAGCAGATGGGGGAACTTATATTGCGAGGGACAATCTTCGGGCAGGGGATTTAATGTTTTTCTACGTCCCTGGACGGTTCAAGAGCAATGATACAGTCGGTCATGTCGGGATTTACATGGGGGATGAAAATATGATTCATGCAAGCCCATTGCCTGAAGACGGCGTTCAAGTTACCCCGATTAACAAGGCTTACTGGAAAGAAACTTTTATGTATGCCAAACGATTCCCTTTATAAAAAACAATTAAAAAATCAATGAAAAAGGGCTCTATCCTTAGGAAGTTCCTAGGGATAGAGCCTTTATGCGAGCGAACAAAGTTGGGTGCTACATGATAATTTCTTTAATTTCTATCGCACGGCTTACAGACAAATCAATGAATTCATCATCTACTCGAACTAGCGGGCGGAAATAGTCAGTCGGATGGGTCATTATAATGGTTCCGGACTGTCCGTTTGATAGCTCTACCTTCTTCCCAATAAAATTGGGGATCATATGTCTAATAAAAGTATGGGTGAAATCAGGGTCTAGTTCATTAAAGCTAAGCGAGTAGAGCTCCTTTAGAACAATGAGTAAATCTCTTTTCTCCTGATAAACGCGAGATGAGATCATGGCACTATAGACATCAGCTACCGCAACTACCCTAGCCAAAGGATGAATTTCATTCCCGCTTATTCCATTGGGATAACCGGTACCATCCAACCGCTCATGGTGCTGCAGGGCAGCTAGCGCGATGGCAGAATCTTTAAAAGATCTTTCTAATATATCGTACCCGTGCTGGGGATGATTTTTAATTTCCTCGTATTCCTCGTCTGAAAGTTTGGACGGCTTATTTAAGATGGCTTCAGCGATCTTACATTTGCCTACATCATGCAAGAAGCCTGCCTTGCCTGCTCTTACCGTCTCCTCCTCGTCCCAGTTGAGCCAACGAGCAATGTAATAGCTAAGCATGCCGACCTGAACGGAGTGCTGATAAGTATAGTCATCTTGGCTGTTCAGCATAAGAAGCAGGGAAACGACATCTCTTTCCGTACGGAAATTCTCAACTAGCGGCTGAAAGCTTTCTCTGACGTCTTCCTCATAAACACGACCCTCAATAAGTGCGCGCTCGAATAATTGCTCTGCCCCTGCAACTGCATCATGGTAGAGTGGGCGTAGCAATGGATTATAGTAACTATTAGTAGGTTCTGCTGCCGCTACTTCAGAAACCTTATTAGGGCGCAGCTCAATCTCTAAAAAATCTATTTGGTGCTGATACATCCTAGAAAGTTCTTTCTCATTAAGAGTTGTCCCTTTAGATAGGACGTGCAATCCGAAGGAGTTAAATATATCTTCCGATAATCGATCTCCTGATCGTACATCTGTAATATGGACTCGCATGTTACACCTCGACAGGATACTCGAATAATTGAGAGATTTCGATAAAATAATTAATATCTACATGCTACCAACTAAAGCGTTTTCTTGCAATAAAATACTTTATTTTTTTCAAATAAAATCAAAAAAATGATTGTAAATTTCACAACAAATGAAATATAATTTCATTATGTACTTTTCATTTGACAAGGAGTGGTTACTTTGACCAGAGGAATGCTAACACTTCCCGAAATCGGAGGACAGGCCGAAGCCTTATCCGCAGCATGGGAGCACTTAAAAGGGCAACAGGATTGGGTGGAGCAATATATAGGTAATTCAGCTTATGATGAGGTTGTATTCATAGGATCAGGTTCTTCCTATTATCAGGCACAGGCTATGGCTACTACTTACAGATTGTGGATAGGTCGGAGTGCAAGCGCGTTGCCGTCCTCCGATATTTTTCTGTTTCGGGATCAATCGGTTGCGCGGGATAGAAGCATTTTGCTAGTTGGTGTTTCCCGATCTGGGGAATCCTCAGAAGTGATTCTTGCGTTGGATTCGGTTAAGGAGCTGGCAAACTGGTCAACTTGTGGCATTACTTGTTATGAGGAGAGTCGCTTAGGCACCATGACAGCATGCTTAGTATCTCCGCTAGGCAAAGAGAAGAGTACCGTTATGACTAAATCATTCGCCAGCATGACCTACATGATGCAAGCAGCCATTGCGAAGAAGGCAGGAGTAGCTTTCGAATCTCAGATGGAAAGCATTCTCTCGCTTCATGCAGATGTAGTTACTCGCGGTAATAGCTTTGCTGAAAGCTTGGTAGAAGATAATGAATTCAATAAATATATTTATTTAGGGATGGGCTCCTATTTCGGACTTGCGCAGGAAGTATGCTTAAAGCTCAAGGAAATGTCCTATGTATGGACAGAGAGCTATGGCACGCTGGAGTTCCGTCATGGTCCAAAGTCTGTAGTCGAGCCCGGCACGCTTGTCTGCTTGCTCGTCTCTGAACAGGCCCGGTCTTACGAGCTTAAGGTAGCCGAAGAGATGAAGGCTTACGGGGCATTTGTTTTATTGGTTACTGCTGCTCGCGGTGAGGACACAAGCTTTGCAGATGCAGTGTTCGAAGTCGGTGGACAATCGCTTTCTGATGAAGCACGTGCGGTAATGTACCTTCCATTGTTACAGTACCTCGGCTTCTATACGGCTATGAAACGGGGAGTAGACCCCGATCATCCTAGAAATTTAACACAGGTGGTCACTATTTGATTTTAGAGGGAGCTTACTAAGATGGCACGCAACAAAACGGACCGGCAAGAGCTGGTACTCGCCTATCTAGAACGCTATGGAAGTATTTCATTGCCGGAGATGACAGAAAAGTTTGACTGCTCGGAAGCGACCGCAAGACGGGATCTTGAGGAGCTTGAGAAGACCGGTCGGGTCATCCGTACGATGGGCGGTGGGGCTAAATACGAAAGCAATGTAATTAGTCGCGAGGTTCCCTTTCATGAGAAGCAGAGCGAATTGTTTCGAGAGAAGGAAGCCATTGCTTACAGAGCAGCCTCTTTGGTAGAAGAGGGCGATGTCATCGGATTGACTGGTGGAACTACAACCTTTCTCATTGCGAAGGAATTGAAAAAGAGACGTAATATCACGGTCGTAACGAATGCGGTTAACATTGCCATGGAGCTAGCGGATAGCTATGAGCTACAGGTTGTATTAACCGGAGGCGTTCTAAGAAACAGAAGCTTTGAATTATGCGGCCCATTGGCAGAGCAAACCGTCAAAGCATTGAACATCCATAAGATGTTCATGGGAGTTGACGGGGTTACGAAGGATGGGGTCAGTACCTACTCTGAGCTTGAGGCTAATATTGCTAGCTTGCTTATGCAAAGATCAAGTAAAACGATAGCGGTCTTTGATCGCACTAAAATAGGTAAATCCTCACTTTTTCACGTAGCTTCCTTAAAGGAGCTTCATGCTTGTATTACAGATGAACAGCCAGAAAGCTCACTGAAAGATGCTTTGGAGCTAGCTAGTGTAAAGGTCTATATGGCGAATATGGACTAAGTGTGTGCGAGTACGGGAGGGAGGTAGGCTGTTCGATGAGCGTAACGATAGGTGTAGACCTCGGAGGCACTAACATCGTATGTGGTGCGGTCGATGAGACTGGTAGCGTGCTGCGCAAGCTGAAGCAGCCCACAGAAGCCCATCTGGGGCATTCTGATGTGCTTGGACGAATTGCAGCAATGGTACAAAGCATTCGTAAAGAGCTTGCTGGCGAGCACGAAGTGTCGAGTGTCGGTGTTGGAGTACCTGGACTTGTTGACCCACAAGCTGGCATTTCCCGATTCGCTGGTAATTTGAAGTGGCACGATGTTCCAGTTGCTGCAGAGCTTGAGAGTCGGCTTGGCATACCCGTCTACATTGACAATGACGTTAGGCTTTATATTTACGGAGAAGCGGTAGCGGGCGCGGGACGCGGCTTTGATCATATACTTGGCATTACAATCGGCACGGGAATAGCGGCTGCTATTATGATCGAAGGCCAATTTCATTATGGCTATAAGGCGATGGCTGGGGAAATCGGACATGTCCGGATGGAGGGTGTAGAAGAAGCGTGCTCATGTGGCCTGTATGGCTGTCTTGAGACTGTAGCGTCGGCATCCGGCATGGTAAGACAGGCAAGGAAGGCCATTCAGGAAGGGCGCAAAAGTGTGCTGGCCGATTGGTATCCGAGCGAATCCCTACACCTGTTAACGGCTGCGGACTTATCGAAGGCGATGGATCAAGGCGATTCATTGGCCACGGAAATTCTAACGCGAGCTGGAGCATTAAATGGTCGTGCATTAGCTGCTGCTGCTACCGTTCTCAGTCCCGAGATTATTATTGTCGGGGGAGGCGGGGCGCTTGCTGGAGAGAGAATTCTTGCCCCGCTTAGGAAGGAATTATATGAGCTGCTGTTGCCTGATTTTCGTGAGGGCTTAAAGGTTGTCGCTGCAGAAAATAACGACGATGCAGGTATTATCGGAAGCGCTTTGTTTGCGAGACATCGATTATTAAGCTAGTGCTCTATTAACGACATTATATTGGAGGAATATATCATGGCATTAGTATCATCTACTCCACTTCTTGAAGAAGCACGCGCCGGTGGCTATTGTGTTGGAGCTTTTAATGTTCATACGCTTGAAATGCTACAAGCAGTAGTAGAGGCAGCAGAAGAAGTGCAAGCACCACTAATTATTCAATCTACTGTTGGAACGGTTAAGCACTTGGGAGCAGACTATATTGCGGCAGCAGCAACGGTTGCAGCTAATAGAAGCTCGGTTCCAATTGCTCTGCATCTGGACCATTGCTCCGATTTCAATATTATCATGCAATGTATTAGAGCCGGATACACATCCGTCATGATCGACGCATCCCACGATCCGTTTGACTTGAATGTTGCGGCAACTCTTAAAGTAGTTGAAGCTGCAAGAGCGGTTGGTATTAATGTCGAGGCGGAGCTTGGTCGAGTTGGTGGAGTAGAAGACGATATTGTAGTTGATGAGCATGATGCTTTACTGGCAGATCCTGACGATTGTGCTAGATTCGTTGAATTAACGGGTGTTCATACGCTAGCACCAGCAATAGGTACAGCGCACGGAATCTACAAGGGTGATCCAAACATTGATTTCGACCGGATTGGTCGTATTGCATCTAAAGTATCCGTTCCTTTAGTGCTTCATGGGGGATCTGGAATTCCCGAGGCTCAGGTAAAGAAGGCTGTCTCTCTTGGGATGTCTAAAATGAACGTTGCAACTGAATTACGTATTGTATTTTCAGATGCTATTAAAGCGGTTTTTGCGAATAACCCAGATGAAAATGACCCGCGTAAATATATGGTACCTGCCAAACAAGCCTTGAAAGCAGCGGCAATTGAAAAAATGCGTCTATGCGGCTCAATCGGCAAAGCTTAGACGGAAGGTGGCCTATCGAGGATGAAAACTAAAATCACGACCGTCACCTTAAATGCAGCAATCGATAAAACGTATTACGTTCCTGATCTGAAGAAAGGCACTGTTATGCGTGCGGATAAAGTGCTGTCCATGGCCGGCGGTAAAGGTGTTAATGTCGCGAGGGTGCTCCACCAGTTAGGACATCCTGAGGTCGCGGCGACAGGCTTCGCTAGCGGGTATAACGGCAAATTCATCATGGATCAGGTGAAGGAGACTGGCATCGCCTCCGAGTTTGTCGGAGCATTAGGCGAATCAAGGCTTTGCCTGAATTTCCTAGACGGCCAAGATGGCTCTTCAACTGAGGTGCTTGAGCCCGGACCCGATATCAATGAGGAGCATCTGGACAATCTTAAACGGAAGCTGCGTCAGCTTTCAGAGGAGTCCAAGCTTGTTATTTTCTCAGGCAGCATTCCCAAAGGCTTATCATCGGGATTATATGCAGACCTGATTGAAATTTCCCGGTCGGCTGGGGCAGAAGTATTTCTGGATGCAAGCGGAGATCCGCTGCTGCAGGGAATAGAAGCCAAGCCTTCGTTTATTAAGCCTAACGAGGACGAGATTGTCCCGTTGCTGGCGGGTAATGGACAACAGCATTTGTATGATGGAGTGCAGTTACTCATGGCTAAGGGAATTCCTAACGTTGTTGTGACGTTGGGAGGCGAGGGTGCTGTCGCTGGTGTAGGCGGGAAGCTGTATCGTGTTCGGATTCCGAAGATTAATGCTGTAAATACGGTAGGTTGCGGTGATGCTTTTGTTGCTGGGTTTGCTTACGGGTATGTTCGGGACTGGTCCGCAGTGGAATGCTTGCGTTACGCGGCTGCAGCCGGATGCGCGAATGCATTATCAGCAGTCGCAGGTGACGTGCAGCAGACAAAGCACCAGGAGCTTCTAAAGCAAGTACACGTAGAAGAAGGGAATCGGTAGTGAAGTGAGGGACGCTCGTCCCATCATAGTCACGCTAACTGTTTCGCATGTTATAAGCGGGCCTCCGGCAGGAGGCTTCGCAAACAGGCGTTTTGACAAACCCATGTCCTAATAATTGCAGACCCCCCATGAAACCCTCAGCTGTAGTGCTTCTTACAATAAGCTCCATCCACTCTTCTCCACCCATTAAATAGCCCAAATAGTTATTTTCCTTGTGTTCATCTCCCTCCTGTGGAACATCAAATAATCCGTTCTTCCTGCATACCATATCGCCTGTGAAAATGTTATGCTATAGGTGTGCCAAAGCAGGCAATCTTATCCGTTCAAGATGCGTTGGCAGTGTCTTAATTGCTTACTATAATCGGATAAATTTCCACTAGCGATCGTTTTATTTTTACGGCTGATTACGTTTCTTCCTGAAATGTTAGTCACATACTTAAGGAGCGGCTGATGACGCAAATCGGCGATTAGGAGTGAAAATAGTTGTCCGTAAACAATGTGACGCTTACTCTCTTGCATACAAATGATTTACATAGCCATTTTGAAGAGTTATCCCGGATTGCCGGCTTTATTAAACAAGTCAGAGAGACTACAAACTCTGAGCAGCTACTAGTCGTTGATTGCGGTGATTTTCTTGATCGAGTGAGAGTCGAGACGGAAGGGACGCAGGCTTCTGCCAATCGTGCAGCACTAGAGTATATCGGTTATGATGCATTGCTGCTCGGCAATAACGAGGGCTTGAGCTATACGCCAGGACAATTAGAGCAAATATTCGAAGGAATGCCTATTCCGATCGTGTGCGCGAATATGACTCTGAGTAAATCAGGTCAATGCCCCCCTTGGATGATCCCAACATACAAAATCGTAAAGTCTGGAATTCGAATAGGTCTGATCGGCGTTACCGCCCCATTTAATGAATACTATGACCTGTTAGGGTGGAATGCGGCAGATCCGTTCGACACAGTGAGAAAAGAAGCTGAACGCTTGCGGCCGGAAGTGGACGTGCTAATTGTTCTGTCTCATCTTGGTCTGCGCCAAGACGAACGAATGGCTACTTCCATTGAAGGAATTGATTTTATACTTGGTGGTCATACGCATCATCTTCTTGAGGTCCCACTACTCGTAGGGAGTACCCAAATATGCGCAGCCGGTAAATTTGGTGGTCATATTGGTCATCTCAATCTTGAGTTTGATGCTAACAACAAGCTCATAAACATTTCTGGAGGTAGTAAGTCTACAGAAGACTTCCCTCGGGAAAGTGGATTAGACAGCCTAATCGAACGATATCGCGGGGAAGCTAGTCTGAAGATGAACAAGCAAATCGCGTATTTGTCCGAGTCGTTAGAATACCGGTCTGATCAAGAATCTGTGCTGCCAACACTACTTGCTTATGCCGTTCGCCAAGTAACCTCAGCAGAGATTGGGTTAGTAAATGCAGGTCAGCTACTAGAAGGGCTGCCAGCTGGTAAAGTTACCGAAGAAACCATTCACGCTATATGCCCCTCTCCAATTAATGCCTGTGTAACGATGCTACAGGGCTATCAAATCGTTAAGGCACTGGAAGAGAGCTTGCTACCCGAATTTCAGCAACTAGAAATTCGCGGCTTTGGCTTCCGAGGGCGGGTATTGGGGATGCTTTGCCTGGATGGTCTAGAGGTTACGGTTGATCCTTCCAGAGCACCCTTACATCGGATTACAGCTATTAAGGTCAACGGTGTAGCATTAGACGAGAAGAAAATGTATTCAGTGGGAACCCTGGATATGTTCACATTCGGAGTTGGCTACATTGGACTTAAGGAAGGAGTAGACACACGTTACTTCCTCCCTGATTTCATCCGAGATATTCTTTCCCGGGCACTTAACCAAAAGGAGTGGATTACGAACTGCCGGAAGCCGCGTTGGCTTCAGCATTCAATGAATTAAATAACGAAAATAATCTATCGCATCTCATAATGCACGTTAGAATTAGGAGGGAATGGATGTATGCTACATTGGTTTGATTCGATTATTCTCGGGATTGTCGAAGGTTTAACAGAATTTCTGCCCGTATCCTCAACCGGGCATATGATTTTGACCAATAAGCTATTAGGTTATGAGGAAACACCAGAGCAGCTCAAGACATTCGAAATTGTTATTCAGTTTGCAGCTATTCTTGCTATTGCGCTCGTCTATCGTAAAAGAATACTGCAAGTGTTCGGTCTAGGTAAAAAGGAATCCGTACGTGGGCTATCTGTAGACTCATTCCCTAAGAAACGTCTTAACCTCATTCATGTTGCACTAGGAATAGTACCTCCATTAGGCATTGCCTACATTTTCAAAGATTATATTAAAGAAATTGGCTTTCACACTGCACCTGTCCTATGGGCACTTGTCGTAGGCGGGATATATATGTGGATTACCGAAATTTTGTATGATTCGGGTAAAATCAAAAGGACAGCGGAAACGATGGATGATATTTCGTATAAGCAGGCTTTGCTAATTGGTGTGCTTCAATGTGTTTCTGCGGTATGGCCAGGTTTCTCGAGATCAGGCTCGACTATCGCGGCGGGTATGCTAGGTGGGGTTAGCTATCGGGCTTCAGCTGATTTTTCCTTCTTTATTGCCATTCCGATTATGACAGTTGCTACGGGGTATGAGGTGCTTAGCAATATTGACCAATTCCGCTCTGGAGAAATTGATTTAGGCTTTTTATTAACAGGATTTATCGTTTCCTTCTTTGTCGCATGGCTTGTTGTCGTAGTCTTCTTGAAAGCTTTGCAGAAACTCAAGCTGAAGTATTTCGCATGGTATAGATTTGTGATCGCAGCATTATTTTATTTGTTTATAATGAGATGAAAATAGGTTAATGTTGAAAAATGTCGGTTTATGTGGAAAAAAGACATTTTGTCACAAAAGTATCTAAAATGAATAAGGGGAATAACCGATGTATTACATAAGGATTTTTTTCCTTACTTTTAAAAGCATAGAAAGGAGGCTTATTACGGAATGCGCATGATGCCGATTTCTCTTAGTCGGCCGGGCATGAGACTGGCCAGAAAGATATATTCCGATGACGGAATCGTGTTGTTGGCTGAGGGAGTTGAGCTAACTGCTTCTCTCATCCGTCGATTGGGGGAATGCGGAATCAGTTTTCTCTACATTCAGGATGCTAGAACGGAAGGATTGGTCGTTCCGGAGCTGCTAAGTGAAGAAACCCAGCGTCGAACAATTAATACTATACGTCAAGCATTTCGTGATTTTACTGATCAGCCTCACAAAAGCAAAAGTACGACTTATCCATATATAGGTCGAAATATGCGTCAAGTCATGCAGCTTATCATGGATGAATTAGGCCAAAGTGAAGATGCAATGATTATGCTCATGAATTTGCATACGGTTGATCATTATTTATACATGCATTCGTTGAACGTTTGCGTATATTCAACCTTGCTTGGAATGGCTAGCGGCTATAATCATGATCAGTTGGTCACTTTAGGTCTTGGTGCCATGCTCCATGACATCGGAAAGACTCAAATTTCAATGCAGGTATTATTAAAGCCAGGCGCATTGTCGGCTTACGAATTTGACGAGATGAAGAGGCATACCGAACGAGGCTATTATCTTCTTAAAGACGAGCCTAACATTCCATTATTGGCAGCCCATTGTGCTTATCAGCATCATGAGAGAATTAATGGTTCAGGGTACCCAAGAGGAATTAAAGGGAATGAAATACATGAGTTTGCCAAATGGATTGGAATCGTTGATTCCTATGATGCCATGACAAGTCAAAGGACCTACAAGGATGCGATGCTTCCTCACCAAGCGGTAGAAGCCTTGTATGCAGGGAGTGATATTTTGTACGATACCTCAATGCTGCAGCTGTTCCGCGATAAAGTGGCAATCTACCCTATTGGTTTAACGGTGAAACTTAATACGGGACAATACGCCGTCGTCAGTGACATTAATTCAACTTGTGCGCATCGCCCTGTAATTAGGATATTAACGGATGAGGATGGCGTGGAGCTTAAGGCTCCATTCGATATGGACTTGTCCAAGCAGCTTAATATTCTCATCTCCAAGATTGAAATCGGTACTGAGGAAATCAATCCTATGCCCGCGTAACTTCCTCCATTTTAAGGCTGCCCTTCGGGACAGCCATTTTAGTCCCTCGTGGTTTCAGCCCCTGCAGGTTTCTGCTATATATCTTTAAGTAACGAAAGTTTGTTTTTATTGCTTCCGGACAGTACAATAAAAGGAACGTAATAAAAGACAGGAGTATTGATTATGCAGGCAATTTCCCAACAGGCAGCAGCGGGGCCCTTCGCACCGCCCTCAGGTTGGAAAGTATTAAATCCATCGTACGACCCATGGGATCCCATCCGTTCTTTGCAGCAGTTCGGCCAACACGAGCTGACAAGCGTCGAACTCACGGTAACCCATCTATGCAATATGAGATGTGAGCATTGTGCAGTAGGCGATAGCCTAACGATGAAGGAAGCACCCCATATCCCTATGGATCTTATTTTCAGAAGGCTGGATGAAGTAGAGCATTTGGAAACGATTAGTATGACCGGTGGGGAACCAACCTTCAGCATGGAGACGGTCAATAATATATTAATTCCTTTATTGAAATACGCTCGTGCACGTGGCATACGCACGCAGTTAAATTCAAATGTAACAATGGATTACGAAAGATATGAGCTTATCGCTCCTTTTTTGGATGTTATGCACATATCCTTTAACTATACAGAAGCACAGGATTTTCATCAGGTGGGGTTTGCTCGGAGCGGAAGGAATGTTGGAATTAATACGACTTCCAGAATGTACGAGAGAATGATTAATAATGCATTAAAGCTCTCGCAGGGTGGATTATTTGTTTCTGCTGAATCCATGATCAACTATCGTACGTATAACAAGATAACAGACATTCATAGGTTGATTGTCGAGATGGGCTGTCAGCGACATGAAGTGCATCCTATGTACCCAAGCTCCTTCGCTGCTGGACTTCCGGCTGTGACGCGGGATCAAATGTTTGAAACCGTGGAGACGCTGCTCGACAATCGCAATGAACATATTTGGATGCTGTTCGGTACGTTGCCGTTTTTTTCTTGCAGCGATAATGAAAAAGAAAGGCGGTTAGTTAGGAGACTGAGGGAAGAAACTAATGTTACCGTTCGTAATGATCCTGATGGACGAAACCGGATTAATGTAAATATGTTTAGTGGGGACGTTTATGTTACGGACTTTGCTTCAGTGCCTCCCTTTGGAAACATTAAGGACGATAAGTTAGATCATATTTTTGACAAATGGCGCAATCATCCTATGCAGCAGGCTGTTAACTGTCATTGTCCGGCTGCAAGCTGCTGTGGTCCGAATTTACTAGTTTCAGACATGTTCTATCGTGGTACAGATTTTACAAGTAGGCGCGCAATCCTCTAAAGCATCGGGTTATTAGGGTGCTGGGGGTAGACAAGGAGGAGCTCGATTTATTTTGGAATTACAATGGGATTTAATTTTTTGGAATGTTGTTCTTGTCCTGTTCTTAGTGCTTCTTAATGGTTTTTTTGTAGCCTCGGAATTCGCACTGGTGAAAGTACGGCAAACCAGATTACTTCAATTAAGCAATGAAGGTAATACCCGCGCCAAATACGCATTGAAGGTTAACAAAAGATTGGATGCTTACTTATCAGCGACTCAGTTAGGTATTACATTGGCATCATTGGGGCTTGGGTGGGTTGGAGAGCCTGCCATTGCGGATTTAATCGTTAATCCGATATTGCATAACTTCGGAGTAACCGACGAAAGAGTCATTCATACGGTTGCATTTACAGTAGCATTCTGTGTTATTACGTTCCTGCATATCGTACTAGGAGAATTAGCACCGAAATCTCTCGCGATTCAGCGTTCAGTTGGTGTATCTCTCTGGCTTTCTTGGCCACTGCTTATTTTTTATCGAATATTCCTTCCGTTCATCTGGTTCCTTAACGGTACAGCGAACCGTTTGCTTAAGCTTGTAGGAGTTGAGCCAGCCAGTGAGCATGAAGCGGCACATACAGAAGAAGAAATACGAATTCTCATGAGTCAAAGCGCCAAAAGTGGCATTATCGACAAAGATGAGATGACTTTGTTTGACAATGTATTTGAATTTGCAGACAGGGTTGCTCGCGAGGTTATGCTTCCAAGAACGGATATGGATTGCCTATTCGCGAATTTGTCATATGCAGATAATATGAAGCAGGTTTATGAATCAAAGCATACACGTTACCCTGTTGGTTTAGAAGACAAAGATCAAATACTTGGTTTCGTGCATATTACGGATTTGTTGACTGCTGACCCGGACGAAGAGCATGACCTCAAGGATTTTCTTCGACCGATTCTAAGTGTTCCTGAATCGATGGAAGTTAGTAAAATCTTAAAGCTGATGCAACGGAAGAAGTCACAGGTTGCCATAGTTATCGATGAGTACGGCGGTACTGCAGGTATGCTCACAGCTGAAACTATTCTTGAGGAGCTTGTAGGAGAGCTTCACGATGAATTCGACGATGAGCTTCCGGATGTAATAGTAAAAGGGGAATTAACTTCGGTAGATGGACGTATTCTAATAGAAGACGTAAATGTCCTGCTTGGTCTTGAGATTGAAGACGAAGAAGTTGACTCCATCGGTGGCTGGTTATTTAATCTCCTTGAAGGAAATATTTCCAAAGGGCAGAAGATCATACATGATGGTTACGTCTTCGAAATCACAGAGACTGAACGCTTACGGGTTCAGCGAGTGAGTATATATAAGAACAAAATCGTCATTGCTGATCCTCCTGCTGTTAGCTCAGAATCGAAGGAAAAGTCATAGTCGCAGGGGAATGGGAAGCGGGAAGGGGATAAGCTATGCCCGTTCGGGCTTTGCTTCTAATGGTAGGTTCGCTCGCCTTTTTGTATTTATTGTTTACCGTAGGCTCCCCATTCCTGTTAGCACTTGTGGTTGCGATTTTTTTAGAGCCATTAACGGTACTTTTAATGAATAAGACCAGAATAAATCGATTGGCTGCTTCGACGATCACAAGCTCTTTGTTCACAATAATATTGTTAGGGATGCTCGGGCTGATAGGAATGAAGCTTGTCAGTGAGCTAGGAAGCTTTTTCGAGAAATTACCTGACATACTTAAAAATGCGAATGTTTACATAAGACAGTTAATCGAGCAGGCACAGAAATATTCTAACAATGGCGATGCACCAGTGCCCGATCATTTGGAGCAATGGCTGTCAAATATTACTGCTGCATTGAGTCAGCTGTCAGCGAAGATTTCTGGCATACTGTTTGGATTTGCTTCTGGCATACCTGACTTCTTCATTTTCTTTATCGTATTCTTGGTTGCTGTCTACTTGTTCACCCTAAGCCTACCGATGATGAAAACCTCTTTTCTGTCTTTTTTTGAGGAAAAATCTAAGCGTCAGGTAGAAGAGGTATTGATTAGCTTAAGGAATTCTGTCTTTGGGTTTCTACGTGCTCAGCTTTTACTTAGTGTTATAACCTATGTGTTATCTTTCATCGGCTTGCTTATTCTCGGGACGGCTTATCCATTAGCTATTGCTTTATTGATTGTCGTCGTAGATATTTTGCCAGTGCTAGGTGTAGGCTCCGCGCTTATTCCATGGGCAATCTATCAGATTATTATTGGTGACACCTATACGGGAGTAGGATTAATTCTGCTATTCCTTGTCATTACAATCATCCGCCGAATTGTTGAGCCGAAGATACTTGGAGATGCGGTAGGTATTGGCGCTTTATCCGCTTTGATCAGCTTATACGTGGGCTACGAGCTCGTTGGGCTAATCGGAGTATTCTTAGGGCCTATTGTTGTTATCATGTTCATGGCTATGCATAAAGCAGGATTGTTTGATTTCAAAATTAAGTTTAATTAGGATGCTGTTTTTCCTTGTGCGGAGCGGGTTGGGGAGGTCACTAGCGGTTTCGCTGAGAGTTAAAGGGTATAAGAAAGTAAATTAATCATTCGCCCAGGGGCTTCGGCTTCTGGGTTTTTTCTTATTAAACTGCAGATAAAGCAGGAGAATCGACAAAAAACGCGAAAACATTAACAGTTGGAATATATTCTCAAGGAGTGGACTTGGTGAAATCTGTTTTAAGACTTACTGTACTTGTACTACTTATATCAGCTGCAGTTGGGTGTAGCGGGGGGAGTTTCAAGCCAAATACCTTTTCGTTGTCAGATATGTGTATTGTTAAGATCGATAACAAATCAAAGGTGTGTTACGGGGATACCCGGTCACAAGCTGAGAAAGTTTTGGGCTCCGGGACAAAATCCGTATTTGGTTACGACTATGATTTCGGGGTGAGTTTAGGGTTTCGGGATGACAAAGTTGTTCTCCTCTCTTTCGATGAAGATGCAAAAGGGGTTTACAGAACTGCACGCGGAGCCAAGATTGGAATTCTAAAGAGCGACGTTGAAAAGCTATACGGTGATAAGTATGCAGGCGAAGATGGAGAGTATCTACATTATTTATATGATTCAAAAGGCAATGAGTTTATTAGCGAAGTGCCACCGGGATGGGTAGAAACTGATTATGATGTTGGAGTGAACACTTTTGTATTACAAGTATATTTTGACGATAACGGTTACACAAATCAGATTGAGTTGATTGATTACCTATATTCAATGATAGCGGAATGACATTATCATGTTCTATGCAATCATATTACCAGACATTCGTGTCCATCAAAGAAAATCTATGTATTAAGAAATCTTTTGCAGGGTTCTTCTCGTTAAATCTGTAACTTTTTGTGGCCTGTAGGCTTCGGCTAACGGGCTTTTCTTGTTTTAAAAGAAACCCCCCGTCCAGTGATGAGGCTAAACGGGGGGTTGCATTTATTTAAGTCCAGATTGTGCTTTAGTGACGAGTTTATTGGCCTGAAACATAAAATTTGCATTAGCCCCTGTGGATCCCTTGCCGTTATATTGATACATAACCGTGTGGAGGTCGTCTCCTGGTGAACCTGATTCAGTTAACAATTCTCCCTCTCCACCTATGATCTTGACCACTTCTTTATAACTCATTCCGTCTTTGATTTGCTCAAATTGAGCCTTAGTGACCGTACCTTCACTTGTTGATACTTTGACATCTGTACAAGCAGTCAAAAGTAGTGCAAAGATTAAGATAAAAGATAATTGCTTCATTAATATACCACCCTTTAGCTGTTGTTTAACTGGCTTGCTGCAATTTCCAGATGTCACCATTTTATAACATTTGAATTTATTTGGCGATATATGACAAATAAAGATGGCAAACTCAACGCGAATTGTTCCGTTGATATATTTTGGTGAATTTTATTAAATGAAACAACACCACCTATACGGTCGGTAGGGTGTTTTATGTAGTTCAGGAAAAGTTTCCTTACCTCGTAAAATCATCAATGCAACCATATCTTCAAACGTCTACGAATTTACCCTTCGAAGTAAATCGGGATTTTCCAAACGGTGATGTTATTTCAGCATTGTTGCACAACAAAATCAGATTTACGATTCGTGATAATTTTACGAAAAGATACAAAAAACGCTATTGATTAGCATATCCACTATTGGTAACGTATAGGTGTAAAGCGAGGTCTTGATTTATTTTCTGTCTGAAATTTTTCATTTGTTCTCTTACTAATAAGAAGAGGTGTGTTCAGTTGACAAAAGTAAAAAAAATATTCGCAGCTGCAATTGTCTTTACTTTACTGGTAGGGATATTAATTAATAGTTCGATTGAAAAAGCAAATGCTTCAATTCAAAATATAGATGATTCAGAAACACAAATTAACTATATTCCAATTGAGGTTAAAGATTATGTTAAAGTACCTGACTTTATAAATAAATTATCACCAAAAGAGAGAGAAAGGTTTTTACTGGATTTAGAACTTTCGGAACAAATATCAAAACTTTCTAAATCAATAAAAGATAAAAACATTGATATTGGTGGGATTTACCAAGATAATACAAATCGAAAAATAGTCATTCAGGTGCTAAATGATAATCAGAAGCAAGCGATACAGGATCTAGGAGTAAGTGATAAATATCTTATATACGAATATGTTAAGTATTCAAATACTGATCTTAAAAAATTTGAAGCTAGTATAAACGACGCTGTAAGAAGTAAATTAATAGAAGGTGTAACAGCTTATTGGATTGATGTAAAAGAGAATAAATTAGTTGTAGCAGTTGATGATTACTCCTCCGAGAAGACACTGATTAATTATGTAAATCAAGATGCATTGAAGTTGGCTAAAATATCGTTAGTGACGGATTAAGTAAAATCTGGGGATGCGGTATCAGACAGTGGATTACGGGACTTCCTGTTCGTGGCTTTCCAAAGGAAAGCCTAGAGGTTGCTAGGCTTCGCTTGCGCATAATCTACTCAAGCAAGCAGCAGTTGATCAAAAACGAAAGGTGTTGGCACAGGAGTAACCTCCTGCACCAACACCTTTTCGTTTTGATAAAATTGGAAATAAGTTCAATTTTTTATAATTTAATGTTATGCTAAGAAAAGACCAACAACCATTTCGTTACCTACCGCAGGGGTGTATATTTTTGATCCAAGTATGATGATGACCGGATTGTCATCAACAACATGTCGCTTTCGAAGAGTAATGTTGTCCCAGATTTTTGGACCTGGACTGCATAAGGAGGAATCAAAATGATAAAAAAATTAAAATATCTATCGATAGTTGCAATAATCATTGCAGTTACGGCAACTGTAGCAACATCAGTTTTTGCTTCATCCCCAATTTCAATTGATTCATTATTCTCGGGCATGAAAGCTAATCTAAGTAAGCCTGGGGATTTGCCTGACGGAAATGTAATTGCAAAAGTTGGTTCAAAAGAAATAACTTATAAAGAATTTCGTGAGAACAGTGAAAATGTGAAAATGTTTGAAAAAAAAGCGGGGGCATCATTGAATCGAAGTAACAATGATATTCTCAACGATATGATTAAAAAACAATTGACTGTGCAATATGCAATTGAAAAAGGCATTGTGGTGTCTGATGAAGAGGTACAATCTTATGCAAACGAGCAAAGAGAGGCCCTTCAAACTGTTTCAGAAGAAGCAAAGGAAGCATTGAAGAACTTAATCAACATAAGTGGTCTTTCCGAAAATGAGTATTGGAAGAGTGATGTTCTGCTTTCCAAATATCGAAACTGGATAATAATTAATAAACTAATTGAATCTGATAACTCACTCTATACTCTCGAAGCATTTAACTCTTTCCAAGAATCACTACTGAAAAATTCCAGTCAAAATGTAGATATTGATCAACAAAATTTTGCCGCAATAAAATAGGTTAATAATGATTGCAGTTCGAATCCACTGGATAATTGCCGCAATCATTATTTTATTATCATGGAAGTAATTAAAAGTATAGCACCAATAACAATTACTACCATGACGGAAATGAAAAACCATTTTACAGGAGCTGGCATCGCGTTTAAATCCGCCTTCTTATTTGGCAGCCCAACGATGTTCTGCAAATGGTCTGTAGCATCGTTAAAGGGTTTGTAATTAAAAAGCTGCCCTCAGAAATGTGTGTATTACGCTTAAAGCGCGATACGTGCATTGAGAGGGCAGCTTTTATTGTGTATCCATTTACGGACAGAATGAATGATTACATACGTTCGAGGAGCGATTCCCTTAGAAAGGAATATTCTTTATTTTTACGAAGTGAGGCTATGCTCCCGCCATCTTCAAAGATCGGGTTAGCGATATCCGTACCGATTCTTCCTGGTGAACCATTCATGACGATGATTCGTGTTCCCAAGAATAAGGCCTCATCCACATCGTGAGTAATGAAAAAGACTGTTCGACGACTATTTTTCCAGATAAGCTTGAGCATGGATTGCAGATTTTCCCGAGTAATGGCATCCAGGGCGCCGAAGGGCTCATCCATGAGCATAATCCGGGGATCAGCCGCTAACGTTCTTGCAATAGCCGCCCGCTGCTTCATACCCCCAGATAGCTGGTAAGGTAAATAATGAGCGAATGGAGCTAATCCGACTTGGGCTATAATTTCGGAAGCAATCTCCTCACGTTGCGGCTTCGGCAATCGTTTCATTTTTAATCCGAATTGCACGTTATTCTGCACACTAAGCCATGGGAACAGGTTAGCGTGCTGGAAAACGACTCCGACGTCTGCATTGGGGGAAACCCGATCCTTGCCCAGTACATTGATTCGACCGGCACTTAGCTGCTCGTACCCAGCGAGAATACGGAGGAGCGAAGTTTTGCCGCAGCCAGATGAGCCTAACACGGCAACAAATTCTTGCTCGCGAATTTCTAAATTAATATGGCCAAGCACCTGTTTATTCCGTTTGCCTGAGCCGTAGCTCAAGGACAAATCCTCTACGGCTATGAGAAGCTCTCCATCAATAGATGGAGAGGCTTCAGGTAGCTGTGTGTGGGCAATAGAGAGAGCCATGCCGATCGCCTCCTATTTCTTTAATGCTTCCTGACGAATGGCTGCTTGGAAATCCTCCAGCTTAGGAACCGATGGAATTTGCTTCTGGTCAACTAGAAACTGTGCCGTTTGGAGAAGGACGTCAGCAAAGCCGCTTTCACTCTTTTTACTGCCCAAGTATTTGGCATTGCTTTGTTCTGCAGATGTCAGCCATACGAGCTGTTTCGTCTGGGCAAGAGCATCTTTCTCATCTGTGCTAAGCACAGGGGCTAAATCTTTTGCTACCTCTTCAGGCTTATCGCGGTAAAGCTTAACTGCCTCGTCGAGGACGGACACATAATCCTTTAAGAAATTAGGATAGTCATTCGCGAATGCAGTCCGAACGACACCTACGTCAGCGGTAATGCTACCTTTGTCTGCCAATTGCTGTGCAGTCACAAGAATTGAGCCATCATCGGCAATGAGCTTACTTAGGATCGGATTCCATACGAAGGCGCCATCGATATCTTTACGCTGCCATGCAGCAAGAATATCCTGAGGCTGAAGATCAAGTATCGTAACCTTAGAGGCGTCTAAGCCCTCTAATTTCAATGCGGACAGCAGGCTGAAATGCGCGGTGGAGCCGAAAGGTACGCCTACCTTTTTACCTGCTAGATCTTTAACACTCTTGACACCCGAGCTATTGCGAACAGCTAGAGATTCGGCTTCGCCGATAATATCATGTAGAAAATAGACCTGGTAGGGAAGCTTATTAGTAACTCCGATAGCGACGGGAACTGATCCAGCAAGGCCCAAATCAATACTATTTGCTGCAATAGCCGTATTCACATCACGTCCGGAATCGAATGCCTTCCAGTTAATTTTCACATTCGGAAACTTTTTCTCAGCTAACCCTTTTGTTTTAACCAATAGCTCTGCGTTAGGAATGACTTGATAGCCGATAGTCACTTCTTTCGGATATTTGTCCTTTCCTCCTGATTTGCTCGAATTGCAGCCTGATAGAATAGTGGATAGTACAACAATAATGGCAAGAATCCCAAGTAAACCTTTTCTTCTTAATTTGTTTGCTGGCATGATAGACCTCTCCTTATTTTTTGTATTATTCCTTGCCTTTCCAAGGAACGCGGTTATATTCGAGCCATCTAATCAACACGTCGATCAGAACGGCAATTAACCCCATGAGAATGATGCCTACGAAAATAATGTCGCTACGTAAAAACTTACTTGCATCTAGTACCATCCAGCCCATACCCGAAACGGCCGCCACCATTTCTGCTGCTACTAGTGTCGTATAGGTCATACCAATTGAGGTACGGATACCTGTAAAAAGATCCGGTAGGGTGGAGGGAAAGATAACGTGGACGAAAATGTCCCAATCCTTCGCGCCGAGAGATCTGGCCCCGTTAATCCTATCCTTAGGTACCTTAGATACGCCGGAAACAACGGCCAAGTAAAGCGGAGCGAATGCAGCCAAGGCTAATAGTGCAATTTTCGAGGAATCACCAATGCCCAGCCATAGAACAAGTATTGTGTAATAAGCAAGAGGAGGAAGTGGCCGGTAAAACTCGATAAATGGATCGACGAATGCTCGTACTTTGGCGAAATATCCACTTAACATCCCAATCGGAATGGCAGTAAGAAGAGCAATGGCAAATGCAATAGCTAATCGCTTGAGGCTTTCACCGATATGAGTAACTAAAGGACTACCCTTGTAGCCTTCGTTAATAACCTCCAAGAAAGCTTTCCACACTGCAACTGGGGTTGGGAGGAATAAATGGCTAACCGCTCCGCTTACGCTGACGATCCACCAAGCTGAGAAGGCGATAATGACTGCTAGCAATGATATTCCAAGATTGCGGGTATTCATCGACATAACACCTCCCTACCTCTGCAGAAGGGTGAATTCCTGCATGTTATTTCAGTTAGCTTTTGGAAAATGCTCATAAGCTACGATCTCCCCCAAAGCATTTTGTGTAGCTTGTTCTTTCGTCGGAGATGTAGAAGATTTCCGCGGCAATAACGGGAACAGAAGCTCCGCTACTCGATGCGCTTCTTCCAAATGAGGATAGCCAGAGAGGATGAATGTTTCGATACCTAAATCGGCATATTCTTTAATCCGCTCTGCTACTTGCTCCGCGCTTCCCACGAGTGCAGTTCCCGCGCCCCCGCGAGCTAGGCCGATGCCTGCCCATAAATTCGGGCTAATAACAAGGTTGGAGCGGTCTCCTCCATGCAGATCAGCCATCCTACGTTGCCCATGTGAATCCATTCTTGCATACACCTTCTGAGCTTTGGCGATTGTATCATCATCCAAATAGCGGATTAGGTTATCTGCAGCCTCCCAAGCTTCCTGTTCGGTTTCTCTGACGATGATATGAAGTCGAATGCCGAAGCGCAGCTTTTTACCACGAATCTCGGCTTGACGGCGAACATCATCGATTTTCTGCTTAACCTTTTCAGGAGGCTCCCCCCAAGTTAAGTACACATCGCAGTGATTTACAGCAACCTCAATTCCTGCCGGTGATGAGCCACCGAAAAAGAGCGGCGGATGTGGCGCTTGTACAGGAGGATAAAATATTCTCGCTCCAGTAACCTGTAAATGCTTCCCTTCAAAGTCAACGGCTTCTCCACTAAGTGTGCTGCGCCAAATGTGCAGAAACTCCTCAGTTAAGGCATAACGAGAGCTGTGATCGAGATAAACTCCGTCTCCCTCTAGCTCCTCTGGATCCCCTCCTGTTACTACATTGACAAGCAGTCTACCTTCCGATGCCCTATCGAACGTGGACGCCATTCTTGCTGCTAACGTCGGGGACATCAGACCGGGTCTGACAGCGACTAAAAACTTTAGCTTGCGTGTAATCGGAATTAGTGTAGATGCTAGCACCCAAGCATCCTCGCAGGCTCTGCCTGTCGGCAGTAGCACACCTTCATAACCCAAATCATCAGCTGCCAGTGCGACTTGCCGGAGGTAGGCGGGCGTTATTGCCCTGGCGCCATGGTTCGTACCAATGTGGCGACCATCTCCGTAGGATGGGATAAACCAGAACAGTTCCATGAGGTTTTCCTCTCTTTTCTCAAAATACTTAAATTCCAATTGGTTAAGTAAGAATTATGGCCATAAAAAAAGATTCATCCCCAAAAGCCAATTATGGCAATTACAGGGACGAATCTCCAGATAACTGGTAGATCCACTATTCTTATGAAAATGATGTTACCAAGATATTCCGATAAAGTCAATCGGAATTTAATTTGACTATCAGAAGGAATAAAGTTTGATGTCTTTATGCTCATCTGATAACTCGATACAAACGTGTATAGCCGTCCTAAGGATGGCAAAGCCGTTTTACTTGTACTATCAGAAAGTATAAAGTTCTAAGTCTTAATACTCATCTGATAGCTCGATACAAACGTATATAGCCGTCCTAAGGACGGCAAAGCCGTTTTACTTGTAACAAAAATGTCTGAATAACTTGTATTAGTGCATAGGATATAAGCGGGTATATGGGATGCCGTGAGCGCGTGATAAACATCAGAGGAGGAATAGACCATATGTATGATGCCCAGTGGCGAGATTACATGCCTTATGTCAGTCAGAATGATCCGTGCCCCCCAATTCGTGTAAAATGGTTCATCGTTCCACCGAATCAATTCATCAATTTTCAGCCAATGAATCTACCCCAATTTCCTTTAGAAGAAGCACTTCGTCGTGGTACGTTATGGCCAGCGCTGTACAGCCCTTATCCTTCTAGAAGATCGGCTAAGGGAGGGAAGGTAAATGGTTGAGCGATATAACAGAAACGATGATCGAAATGAACGAAACGTTCGGAATGATCCGAGCAATTACAATGAGCGGAACGATCGGAGTAATTTCAATGATCGAAATGATCAAAGTAATTACAATGAGCGAAATGATCGGAACGATCGTAATGAAAGAAATGAACGCAATGAACGCAATGAACGTAATGAACGCAATGAACGTAATGAACGTAATGAGCGAAACAAAAAGGCAGACAAAGGCTTGCGAGGAGACGAAAATTATTGTCAGGAGCTTGAAGAGCTTCAGAAGGTTGATTTTGCACTCGTTGAGCTAACCTTGTACTTAGATACCCATCCTACAGATATGCAATCCGTCCAACAATTTAATCAGCTTGCTCAGCGGCGTCAACAAATAGCCAACGAATTTGAGATGAAGCATGGTCCTTTACTGCAGTATGGTCATAGCTACAGTCGATTTCCTTGGCAATGGGTCGATAGTCCGTGGCCATGGCAGGTTTAATAAGGAGGCGAGAAGATGTGGATCTATGAGAAAAAGCTGCAGTATCCTGTTAGAGTAAGCAAGTGCGATCCTCGTATGGCTCGTTATTTAGTGGAACAATACGGGGGAGCAGATGGTGAACTGTCGGCTGCTTTACGTTATCTGAATCAACGTTACACCATTCCTGACAAAGTAATAGGTCTTTTGACAGATATTGGAACAGAGGAGTTTGCCCACCTCGAGATGATTGCGACGATGATTTATAAGCTGACTAAAGACGCGACACCGGAGCAGCTTGAGGTTGCTGGACTGGGGGCGAACTTTGTTAATCACGACGGCGCTATGTTCTATAATAATGCTTCTGGGGTACCTTGGACGGCTGCTTATATTGGAACCAAAGGCGATCCTATTGCCGATTTGTATGAAGACATAGCTGCGGAAGAGAAGGCCAGAGCTACTTATCAATGGCTTATTGATTACACGGATGACGTGGATCTCCAAGATAGTCTTAGATTTCTTAGAGAACGTGAAATCATACATTCCTTACGCTTCAAAGAAGCGGTGGAAATACTTAAGACAGACCGCGACCAGAAAAAGGTGTATTAAGAGAAGCTAAAGGCAATCTCCATTTGCTCAGGGGATTGCCTTTAGCGTACCCACGATCCACAAACTCTTCCACCAGCTTGAAAAAAGTAACAATAGAAATAAGCATGCCCACCGTTAACTAACCCTGCCGTCCGCCTATAAAAAAGAACCAATAGAGAACTCCCCGTTCGCTAACACCCGCACCAGCCAGCAAAAAGAACCAATAGAGAACTCCCCGTTCACTAACACCCCCGCCAACCAGCAGAAAGTAACAATAGAGAACCCAGCGTTCACTAACGCCCCCGCCAGCCCGCAAAAAAGAATCAATAGAGAACTCCCCGTTCACTAACACCCCCGCCAGCCAGCAAAAAGTAACAATAGAGAACCCAGCGTTCACTAACTCCCGCACCAGCCAGCAAAAAGAACCAATAGAGAACCCAGCGTTCACTAACACCCTCGCAAGCCAGCAAAAAGAACCAATAGAGAACCCAGCGTTCACTAACGCCCCCACCAGCCAGCAAAAAGAACCAATAGAGAACCCACCGTTCACTAACACCCCTGCCAGCCAGCAAAAAGTAACAATAGAGAACCCAGCGTTCACTAACTCCCCCTACAGCTAGCAAAAAGAACCAATAGAGAACCCAGCGTTCACTAACTCCCCCGCCAGCCAGCAAAAAGTAACAATAGAGAACCCACCGTTCACTAGGTCCTCCACTAGTCTCCGCTTGAATATCGACAAGCTCGTCAAACCTCCCGTAAGGGTGGCGAAAGTCGGGAAAGTGGTAGTAAGAAGTCGTAATTCGAGCAGAGTCGTTCGCGTGAACGTCTTACAATGAAATTAGTCTCAATAGACAAGGAAAAGGCGGGGAAGGACAACCAGGTTCCGATGATGGTAGGTGCGCTGTTCTCAACAACAATTAAAAGGAGGACTAATATATGAAGGAAATAAGGGATATTAAGGCGCTGATTGCTCAAATGACGCTGGAGGAGAAGGTGAGTCTGTGCTCGGGGTTGGATACGTGGCATACGCGAGGCATTGAAAGGCTAGGCATTCCATCTGTGATGGTGACGGATGGACCGCATGGCTTGCGTAAGCAACGAGCATCTTCGGATCATCTCGGGCTATTCGACAGTGTGCCGTCAACTTGTTTTCCATCTGCGGCTGGTGTAGCAAGCTCATGGAACCGACAGCTTATCCAGCGCATGGGCGAAGCGCTAGGCCGAGAGTGCCAGGCTGAAAACGTAGCCGTGCTGTTAGGTCCAGGGGCGAACATCAAGCGTTCCCCACTCTGCGGACGGAACTTTGAATATTTTTCTGAGGATCCATTTCTGTCATCAGAGATGGCGGCTAACCATATTATCGGCGTTCAGAGTCAAGGGGTAGGCACTTCACTAAAGCATTTCGCAGCGAACAACCAAGAGCATCGGCGTATGACATCCGACTCAATTGTAGACGAACGAACGCTACGTGAAATCTATTTGGCATCCTTTGAGGGAGCGGTGAAGCAAGCTCAGCCATGGACGGTCATGTGTGCTTACAATAAAGTGAATGGCGAATTCGCATCAGAGAATGAGACGTTGCTGACGGATATTTTGAAAAATGAATGGGGTCATGAGGGCTTTGTCGTCTCAGATTGGGGCGCTGTGAACGATCGGGCAAAGGGACTTGCTGCGGGGCTTGAGCTAGAGATGCCTGCTAGCTACGGCGAGGGTGATAAGCAGATCATTGAAGCTGTACGAAGTGGTCAATTGGCAGAGAAGAAAATTGACGAAGCAGTCGAGCGGCTTCTGAGTGTCGTATTTAAGTCGGTAGACAGCCGACGTCCTGATATTGTATTCGATATCGAGGAGCATCATCAATTGGCTCGCGAGGTCGCACGGGAAAGCATGGTGCTTTTGAAAAACCAAGACAACATCCTGCCACTGGCAAAGGGAGGCAAGATTGCGGTTATCGGAGCGATGGCTAAGGAGCCGCGCTACCAGGGCAGTGGCAGCTCTCAGATTAAGCCTACTCGGCTTGAGGACATTAGCGAGGAACTCGCAAAATCAGCCGGCGAGGGTGCTGAGCTACTTTACGCAAAGGGGTACAATTTGGACGCGGAGGAGTTAGACGCTGACCTGACCGCTGAGGCGGTGAGAGTTGCTTCAACTGCTAACGTTGTCGTGGTGTTCGCTGGACTTCCGAAGCGATACGAGTCCGAGGGCTTCGACCGTCAGCATTTACGTATACCAGCAAATCAGGTTGCTCTTATTGAGGCAGTAGCTGCGGCACAGCCGAATGTGGTTGTGGTGCTGAGCAACGGCGCACCAGTTGAGATGCCGTGGTTGAGCAGTATAAAGGGCGTACTAGAAGCGTACTTGGGAGGTCAAGCTCTTGGCGGGGCCATTGCCGATCTACTGTTTGGCGATGCTAACCCTTCTGGGCGGCTTGCCGAGACATTCCCTGTGAAGTTAAGCGACAATCCCTCTTATTTGTCCTTTCCAGGTGAGGGGAATAAGGTCGAATATGGCGAAGGGATATTCGTCGGATACCGTTACTATGAGAAGAAGGGGCTGGCACCGCTGTTCCCGTTCGGTCATGGGCTTAGCTATACGACCTTTAGCTATGCAGACCTAACTATAGACAAGAAGACATTGAAGGATACCGAATCACTGAAAGTATCAGTAAGAGTGACCAATACAGGTCTGCGGGCAGGTTTAGAAGTCGTGCAGTTGTACGTTCGTGACGTGGAGAGCTCAGTTATTCGGCCAAATAAGGAATTGAAGGGCTTCGATAAGGTCGAGCTGGAGCCTGGTGAGTCCAAGACGGTAACATTCAAGCTGGATAAGCGTAGCTTTGCCTATTACGATGTCGAAGTTAGCGAATGGACTGTGGAGACAGGGAATTTCGAGTTAATGCTCGGCCGTTCTTCACAGGATATCATCTTGTCCGAGACGGTGACTGTGCAGTCAACAGCAGTTCGCAAGACGGTGTTTCACCGCAATTCGACTTTGTCTGAGGTGGGCAAGACCCCGTTAGGAAAAGTACTTGTTCAACAAATTCTTGCCAATCTGCCTTTTGCAGCTGCAATTGGCTCCGAGCATGAGGCTATGGTGAAGGCTTTCATGGAGCACATGCCGCTTCGCGGACTGCTTTCATTCAGTGGAGGCAAGTTCACGGAGATTAGTCTCGCAGCAATGCTAAAGAAATTGAATGATGAGTAGGGCTAACGATGAAGTCTCCAGTCTAGTTGTATTAACATTCGCGTCTTTATAGAGCAACTATGGAAGCTTCCACAATTTAGATAGCGAACGAAAAAAAGTTGCATTTTCAGTATTCCGATTTTATCCATATTCTGAAAAAAATAAATCCTTCCGGCGTATTGCTCGGGAGGATTTATTTTTTAAAACAAACTACTAAATATCCTTGATTGAAACAAAATAGGGGTAACTTTCCAGCGGATTATGCGTATTACTTAGAAGAACCATCATCCTTAAGGGAGGGGGGAGGGAAAGCTTGGAAACTGTATTGATCGTATTGTTCGGAATCGGAGTTGGTTACGCAATTATTTCGGCTGTTGTGGGAGATTTATTCGGCTTGGAAATGCATACGGGAGACCTACCGTTCTTATCTCCAACTATTATTGCGACCTTCTTAACGGTATTCGGCGGTGTCGGTTATATGCTGTTACATAATACGAGTTGGTCCGCGCTTTCAGTGGCAGGCTTGTCGATGGTTGTAGCGCTCGGCGTCTCATCCCTAGTGCTTTTCCTAGTCGTTATTCCGCTTCATGCGGCACAGAAAGGGACAGCGCTATCGGCTAAAGCAATGATTGGGCTTGAAGCTAAGGTGGTTACTTCCATTGAAGCGCTGCGACTTGGGGAGATCGTCTATGAGCAGGGGGGAACCCGACATAGCGCTCCTGCCAAAGCCATCGAGGATGCCGTAATCCCGCAAGGCACTCAGGTCAGAATTTTGGATGAAATGGCAGGAACCTTCGTGGTCGAGAAAGTCTAATAGATTACACACAGAGAGGAAGATCATATTGAACTTGGACTCAACGATCTATATCCCAGTAGGCATTGTAATTGTCGTTATTTTACTGGTAATCGTATTTGCATCAAGATATCGCACGGTCAAAGCAGATGAGGCGATGATCGTGACAGGGGCACTAACTAAGGATGGTATGAAAATCGTCAAGGCAGGAGGAACATTTGTATGGCCTGTCGTGCAGAATGCATCCTTCCTAAGCCTTCAAGTACAGACGGTTGACGTACATACACCTGAAGTGTACACCGTCCACGGGGTTCCTGTTATGGTCGACGGAGTAGCCCAGATTAAGATCAAAGGTGATCAGGAGTCTATGGCTACCGCGGCAGAGCAGTTTTTAGGTAAGCCTGATGTGGAGCTGAAGAGTATCGCCACCCAGACGATGGAAGGTCACTTGAGGGCCATTCTCGGTACAATGACAGTCGAAGACGTTTATAAAAACCGCGAAGAATTTGCAAGAAATGTACAAGAGGTTGCGGCAAGCGACTTGAATAAAATGGGACTGCAAATCGTCTCCTTTACTATTCGCGACGTTAGAGATAAGAACGGATATTTGGATGCCCTTGGACAGCCACAGATTGCCTCTGTAAAGAGGGATGCGGAAATCGCCAAGGCTAATGCCTACCGGGATGAGCAGGTTGCCAAATCCAAAGCTTTGGAGGATGGCAAGAAGGCAGAGTTTACAGCTGAGACGAATATTGCCGAGGCCCATAAGACAATGGAAGTGAAGAAAGCGGTATTTAAGCAGGAGCAGGACATGAAGAAGGCTGAGGCCGATCAAGCCTATAAGCTCCAAGAGGCGCGTTCCATGCAGTCGGTAAAAGGTGAGGAAATGCAAATCCAGGTCATCGAAAGAGAGAAGCAAATCGAGCTAGAATCGAAGGAGATAGAGCGCCGGGAGCTTGAGCTCGTGGCTACGGTGAAGAAACAAGCGGAAGCTGAACGTTTTGCTCAAGAGCAGCGGGCTGAGGGTGACCGCTATCAGATTGAAGCGAAAGCGAAAGCAGAAGCGGAATCAGTCAGGTTGGCAGGTAACGCGAACGCAGATAAGGAAAGAGCAGAGGGAACTGCAGAAGCGGATGTTATTAGACTCAAGGGATTAGCAGAAGCGGAAGCTAAGGATAAAATCGCTGATGCTCTCAAGAAATATGGCGAAGCAGCTATTATTGAGCTTATTGTGGGCAAATTTCCGGAAATTGCAAGAGCAATCGCAGAGCCTCTCTCGAAGACGGAGAAAATCGTTATCGTTGATGGGGGTGGCAGCGGTCCAAATGGTGGTGCAGGTAAGGTAACAGGATATGTGACTGACTTGCTTGCTAAGATGCCAGAAACGGTTGGAGCATTAACTGGTGTGGATGTGAACCAGTGGCTTCGTAAGCTGGCGCAGGGAGATAATGCGGTTAAGAAAGATATTACTGGAGAAAGCACATCAAGCACTCCAAGCAATCCAAGCAATCCGCAATCATAGTGGTAACTTAGAAGGCAGCAGTAAGGACCCTTGAGGTCTTTGCTGCTGTATATAGTATCCCAAATAAAAGAGGCTGCCCAAAGCGTATCGCTCGGGGTCAGCCTCTTTTTACTTAATTAGAAACACATTCCCATATGTCCCCTTAAATACGGGCTGTCCATACTTCTCAATCATTTTATTGAATGGCCTGCCATAAAATTTGTTGCTTGTAATGACATATTCGGGCTTATCGTAAGCTACAATATCCGTCAAATAGTCTGAGAAGCCATTCATGGAGCGTTCGAAAGCCGTCCACCCGAATACTCCCTTGGATTCATCGGTGACGAATGGGTCCTGTCTACCATCGCACAATATGTCACCACCTCGGAAATTGACGTACCCAGATGAGCCATAAGGTGCCAGTACCTTAGGACGAACTCCATCTGGCTTTTGTTTCAAAATGTATGTCATTTCTTCAACTGGATAATCATGCTTATTGGTTTGTACAGGATACACGCTAACGAATATCAAATTTACGGAAAGGGCGGCAGCTAGAAAGATAGCTATCGATTTAGTGCTTAATTGAATGCGAATCTTATTCGTATAGGGCACGAGATCCACGACAGTTGCTGCAAAATAAGGGATAAACAGCCACATGAACAAATTCTGTTTGTAGCTAGCTATTCCCAAATAAACGATACCGAGCATGAACATGAATCGAAATAGCTTTTTATGCAATACAAATGGGATAATACACATAAACAGTAGCAGGAGAACGGTCCGCGGCAAGTTAATCCATTCACCGAAATTGATAGGCTGCCATTCGTCTATTCTCATGTTAAAATTATTTTTCGTCACCGTAAGGATATAAAAAATACTTTTTAGACCACCTACGTTAATAAGACCAGCTATATATACAAAAGCGAAGGCGATAATATTCCGTTTACCCAGCCTCTTTTCTGCCCAAGCTTCAATAATAGCCATTGCTGTAAACACAGCAATTACAGGCCAAACCCCTGCGTGGATGTTTGCGACACCCATAGAGATCAAAGCCATCAATATAGCGTATTTGCTTGACTGCTGCATTCGAAATTCCCTAAGGTAAACGAAAAACCAAACAATCAAAAAGGCAGATATCATTTGAGGCCTTGCTGTGAAATAGTAAAAGTAAATACAGCAAGTTACGGCCAGAACAAATAGATACATAACGGAATGGTGCTGCTCCAACCCCATTTCTTTCCGTGAAACGCGGGTCAATCGATATAAACCGAGTGTAAGCAATAGAAGGCATAGGGCGGTTAATATATAGGTTCCCGGCCATCCGAATGCCTTGTATAGCAATGCGATGATGATCTGAAAACCAAACTCATGAGGAACATAAGGCAATTGATCGTTATAGAACGTATTAATGGCATGATGCAATACTGTTCCATTCTGTAACATGTACTTTCCAAGCTCGATATGCCAAAATGTATCTGGGTCGTTGTAAGAAAATTTCGGAAATAGGCACAATACGACAATAAAGGTTAGAGCGGCATACACAAGTGTAGCGATTCGTTTATTTTTCATAGGCCATATGTATTCGAGCGAAATCTTTCATTTAGTCGTACTCCTCTAAATAATATTATGAATTTATTTCCATTTACCGGAAACTTGGTGCTTTAGCTATTATAGGGCATTAAAGCCCTCCAAAGCATCTTTTATAAATAATTCAATTGAATTTGTCATTGTGTGATGAAACTGCTCCATAGACAGGAGAGAATGGAAATCAGTATAAAAAACATTTTTGCACGTTCCTACATTATAAGCATCATTTGTGCATTGGGCTTTGCGGCTATCGCAACCTTGATTGGAGTGCATAAAATTGCGTGGTTTGATGATCGCATAATTACAGTAGTACAGGGTCAGGAGTCAGCTGGCCTTACGGCTTTTATGAAATTTTTCACTTTTATCGGAGAAGGAATACCTGTTGCTATAATAACTGTGGTTGCGATGGTTATTCTTTATTTCGGTTTGAAATTTCGTAGTGAGCTTATATTCTTCGTGGGTGTTGTGGTTGGCTCCGCATTGTTGAATACCGGATTAAAGCTAATCTTTCAACGTGCTCGTCCAACATTGCATCGGATTGTCGAAGCGAATGGATTTAGCTTTCCGAGCGGACACTCTATGGCAGCATTTAGTTTGTATGGTGTGCTATGTTTTTTGCTTTGGAAACACATGAGAAGCGCTTTTGCTCGAGTTGTACTCATTATTGCAGGCTGTCTAATAACTGTGACGATCGGAATCAGTCGAATTTATGTTGGCGTGCACTATCCAAGTGACGTTATCGGAGGATTTCTAGCAAGTGCTGCTTGGTTAGTCGCATCTATCGCTTATTATCAATATTGGATTGAACGTCGCAATCGCAAGCAGTCAGATGCCCAATAAGCATAATACAGCCCGTTTCTGTCTCCTTGTATTACGTCATTACATAAACTGAATTCAGATGGAGCAATCTGAGTTCAGGGAGAGTGAAAAGTGCCTCAGTATGTAGGTAGTAAATGGAGAAAAACAGCTGCTCTGCTGCATAGCACACAATTCAACAAAATCATTCCGAAAACCGTCCGATTTAATCGTCTACAGCTCAAGAGCATGCTTCAGAAGTTTTCTATGGTTTACGTGAAACCAGATATGGGTTCTCATGGTAAGGGTGTTATGAAAGTTGAACATTCCAATGGACAATACCGGTTTCAACTGGGGGAGCATCCTCGCACATTTCGAACGTATGAAGCGCTGTATGATGCGATTCGAAAGGAAACTAAGGGCAGGAGTTACTTGGTACAAAGAGGTGTTCATTTACTCACTCATAAAGGGCGTCGCTTCGATTTACGTGTCATGGTCCAATGGAGCCCGCGCAGGGTCTGGGAAACGACAGGCATTATTGGTCGGGTTTCTGCTCCCCGTAAAATCATTACCAACTATCATGGAGGGGGAAAGTTAACGCCGGTTAGAAAATTATTAGGAGGCTACTTAGCCAAACAGGCGGTGGAGAAAAAGATAGCTTCACTTGAAAGAATGGGTGTTCGTGCGGGACAGGCTATGCGTAGGAAATTTCCGAGGGTGTGCGAAATTGGGGTAGACGTGGGAATGGATAGAACGATGACGCCATGGGTATTAGAGGTTAATACCGCACCAGATCCCTACATTTTCAGAAAGCTATCCGACCCGTCCATATTCAAAAAAATTCGACGTTATGCCAAAGCCTATGGCCGATTAAAATAAAATCAGGCTGGGGGCTGTCCCAAAATTGACGAACTTATGGGTGCTTTTTTTATATCGATTATAGTTTTGCGGGGATGTATCTCCTTCCGGTTGTTGCTCCACCCCGTAAAGTGAAGATAAGCTTTGTAGTCATTTCCGAGTACTTTACGGGGACCCCGGGTTGAGATCGTGAAATCTGAATGGGTAAGCTCTTAACAAGGAGATTTCACGATCTCAAAGACAAACGCTTCGCTCCTACAGGAGATACTTCCCCTCTTTTTATCATCGATTAAGTTTTGAAGTAGAAAGGTAGCAATTTACATTCAATATGACAGTATATTTGTCGCAGTAATATTCAAAGGACAGTGCCTATGCGTACTGTCCTTTGACATTAGAACTGACAAAAACATTTACTTTTTTTCGGTATGTGGTCATATTTACCGAAATAAGACAAGGGTCAAGGAATATGAGAATAAAACGTCGAATAAGAAAAATATGTTAGTTTCAACTTGTTTATTGGCTGTAAATGAAACAAAAACCAAACTGCGACGAGCGTCCCTTTCATACTAAAGCTAATAGAAGATGTACCAACATACGTATTTTTAATAATCGTGTAATTTGGAGGTATATTAATGGAAGTTTCGTTGTGTAAAGCAAACTTAAAAGATGCAATGACTATTTATGAAATGCAAGTCAGAGCATTTATGCCCTTATTGGAAAAATATCAGGATTATGACACAAGCCCCGCGAATGAATCTGTGGAAAGAATTATTACTCGAATCAATCAATCCTTTACAGATTATTATATAATAAAAAACTTTGAGCTTGCTGTTGGTGGAATTAGAGTCGTGAAAAAGGATAATAAAGCTTATCGTGTCAGCCCAATATTTATTATGCCAGAACACCAAGGAAAAGGAATTGCCCAAAAGGTATTTGCAATGATAGAACAGATATATGATGATGCTAAGTCATGGGAACTTGACACTATCATGCAAGAAGAAGGAAACTGTTATTTATACGAAAAGTTAGGTTATAAAAGAACGGGTGAAACAAAAGCAATAAATGACAACATGACAATTGTGTTTTATGGAAAATCGTCTTTAGATTAGTAGCAATAAGGATTAAATTAACCGCCCACTGCAAGAGTGGTTAACTTTTGTATACAATCAACCTGCTCGGTTTGTTTTTGATGGATTCAACTATTTTCATTATTTCCCTATGCATTTCCCTGTCAACTCATGGGTCAAAATCGCGAAAAAGCATGGGTATCAAGTAAAACGGCTTTGCCGTCCTTAGGACGGCTATACACGTTTGTATCGAGCTACCAGATGAGTATAAAGACATAGAAATTTATACTTTCTGGTAGTCCAAAAGAAAAATGGCGTTCAAATTGATTGTCAATTTGAACGCCATTTGCTTTGTTAATTGCTGTTTTTCTACTTCAAATGGGAACCCGCAACTTCCTTATTTACGCAAACGGGAGTAAATATGGCTAAGCCGTTTAGCGGAAGCCTTCCAGCTAAAGCGTTCCAGGCAGTCCTTACGCGCTTGAAGGGCCATGCTCTTTCTCGTTTGCTTCTCGTTAATTAACCGTAGAATTGCAGCTCCGAATGCTTGCGGACGATGGTAGCTTTTAATTAGAATGCCGTTCTTGTTATTTCTAACAATTTCTTTGATTCCTCCGTTGTTAGAGGCTATGACAGGCAAGCCGGAAGACATCGCTTCAACATTAACCAAACCGAAGGCTTCGTGCTGCTGGGATGGACAGATGAATACATCCGCTTGGCGATATATTTTATGGATGCGGCTGTGTGGAACGGTACCAAGGAATTTGGTATTAACATGAAGCTTATGAGATAGGGCACGCATACTGTTCAAGTAGCCGGCTCGCGATGATCCTCCAGCAATAACGACATGTATAGGGCGTCTTGATGAGGCTTGAGCATGCTTGACCGCCTTAAGCAGAACAGGAACGCCTTTGCGAGGAATGACCCTGCCTGTGAACAATACTCTGAAAGCTTTGCTTTGCTTCGCATTGCTGGTAGGGTGAAACCGGTTTGTATCTACACCAAGCCAAGCCTTACGGATTTGTCCTGAGACTCTGGGAAACCTTGAAGAGAGCTGTTGCTTTAAGGACGAGCTGTTTGCAATGATGATATCCGCTTGAGCTAAATCTTTAGCAGCTGCTAGCCGGGAGGTAAAGGGTGGGCTAACAAAGGTTAAGGAATGGAGGAATAGGGAAATGGGAGTTCCCTTGAGCATTCGTTTCAATGGACCTACAAATTTTGGCCGATTGTCGACCTGAACTAAGTCGAAGCTTTTGCCTTTAATAAACTTTTTGACATGGGATAAGTAAGTCATTGGACTTCCGGTTGGCACACGGTAAATGTGAATTCCTTCAATTGTGGAGTGACGCGGATATCGGGAATGGGCCCTACTAATAATCGTCACACGATGTAAGCGGGCTAATTGCTTGGCGATTGCCAGTATCGATATTTCAACGGATCCTCCGAGTATTTGGGGAACAGGGATTTGCTCCGGTGCCACTATTAAAATGTGCATTTACATCCACCTATTCCACATATTTTTCTTTAGTATTACAAATCAAAATATGTATCGGACAGCTAATAAGTTTGGGACAAATACCATCGAAGGTGCACAATTGTTATAATAAGCTATATTAACAAGCTTAAAAGGAGCGGACTTGAGATGACGATTGTAAGCAGACTAGCTACTTCGCTTCACCGTAAGGATGAGGAGCCTAACGTGTTATTGGCTCAATTGATTGTTGAAGAAGGGGACAAGGCTGATGTGCAAGAGCTGATAGATAACCTTCGTCACAAGGACAAGGGCATTCAAAGCGATTGTATTAAGGTGCTTTATGAGATTGGAATGCTTAAGCCCACTTTCCTAGTAGAGCATGTTCAGACTTTTGTCGATTTGCTCACAAATAAGAATAATCGCTTAGTGTGGGGAGCAATGACGGCGCTTGACGCGATTGCGTCTGCCGATCCTCAAGCTGTTTATGAGGCGCTGCCATCTATTATGAATACAGCGAACACGGGATCCGTTATTACGAGGGATCATGGAGTAAGCATACTCATCAAGCTTTATTCAGTTGAGCGTTATACTGATCAAATTTTCCCCCACTTGATCAAGCAGCTTGAGAGCTGTCCGACTAATCAGTTGCCTATGTATGCAGAAAATGCTATGCCAGTCATCCATGATCGGGATAGAGCTTTGTTTGTAGAGACACTGTTGTCACGTTTAATAGAAATTGAGAAGGATAGCAAACGCAAGCGGGTAGAGAAGGTCATTAAGAAACTAAGCTAAACTGCAAGTTGTCCCTTAATTACATCAGATTATATTCATGTATGCGAATGCACGAATGTATTATATCGGGCATGATCTACTGGAGAAACCATAGCTGTCATTGATTTTGTAGGACTACATTTATAGGGTATGATGGAAAAAACGCTTTTAAGGAGATTGTTATGACTGCTATTAACTCAACATCTACTACAATGCCTCAAGCTATAATTTTCGACTTGGACGGCACATTATTCCAAACGGAGACACTGCTGGAAACTGTACATCGTCGAGTGTTCGAAACATTACGTGCAGAGGGCCTTTATGAGCAGCCGTTACCACCTATCGAAATTTTACTGGGATCTCTCGGCATGCTTCTGTCAGACATCTGGATACGTGTCATGCCGGATGGCTCACCGGCGGCCCATGAACGTGCAAATGTACTGATGCTGCAATATGAAATGGAAGAGTTGGCGGCTGGACGTGGCCAGCTGTATCCAGGAGTTGCCGATACGCTAAGCGAGCTGCGTGATAGGGGCATTAGGCTTTTCATCGCCAGCAATGGATTAGAGGATTATGTAAAGGGAGTTCCCGCAGTAAAAGAAATCGGGGATTGGTTCGAGGGGATGTACAGCGCGGGTGAATTTGCAACTACAACCAAAGTGGACTTAGTTCGTCAATTACTGGATACTTTCGACGTTCAAAGCGCATGGATGGTAGGAGATCGCTCTTCTGATGTGGAGGCAGGTAAGAGCAATGAGCTGTTCGTGGTTGGCTGCGATTATGCCGGCTTCCGTCGTGATGGGGAGCTGGATGGCTCGGATGCGATCATTCAGTCGTTTCCCGAGATATTAAAGCTTCTTCCTTAACGAAATATAGCCAAAGAAGCTGCCACATAAATAATTATGTGCAGCTTCTTTGCATTGTAAGAAATTAGAGCACTGACGGCTACATTAAATCAATTATCCTCAGAATCAGAATCCAAGTCTGAAAGTAGCCGCTGTTCCACTCCATCGCTATCATTAACAGATACTTTCGGGTTTCGTGCATCCTTGTTCTGACGGTAAGCCCAAAGGGCATATTCAATGGGACGAACAATCGCCCTACGGTATACCTCGTGCTCCCCTGCTTTCTTAAATACTTCACGAGACGGCTTCGGATTGACCTCTATAAGCCATACGTGTCCGCTTCGATCTATCGCTAAATCCAGTGCCAGCTCGCACAATGCATCGTATGAAGCTTCTAAGTGCCGAGCAATGCTTAATCCGAACTTCTCGGCATTTTCTCGAATTTGGGAAAGGGTGGCATCACTGCGTATCCATTGCCGCATAAGGGAGTTCATAGATGCAGCTTCTCCTCCCCCATGCAGGTTGGAGGTAATACTTCTAATAGGTCCAACACGTCCTGCGCATCCCGTTACTTCCCATTCCCCAGAGCTGTTTTTTTGCACCAGCATTCGATAGTCATGAATTCGACCGCTCGGCAGCCTAATATTGAGTCCTTGCTGCACGATGTACTTGTCGCCATGCATATCCCAGCTCCCAAGTGCCGAAGCCAGATTGCTTCGCGCTATTCTTCGAGGCTGCACAATACTTCGCGAATGGTTGCGACCCTGCAAGAGCAGAGCTCCGTCTTTTCCCCGGTCTATGCGTAGAATGCCACGACCGCCGGTTCCGTTAATCGGCTTTAAGTAAACGGTGTTGAATTTCTTTAGCAGCGCTAGTACATCATCTGCAGATTGATACAATCTTGTAATCGGTAGATGTGGTCGAAATAGTGCAACTTTACTAAGCGTGCGGTAAATCGTCCATTTGTTACGCAAGGGGCGATTGAGAAACAACAGGTGGGAATAACGTTTACGGAAAGCAAGCAGACGCTGGAAGCGTTGGCTTCTCTGAATGCGGCAACGGTCATAGATAACGTTGGGGAATCGTACCCAGCGTCTGCCCCAGCGCTTTTCTTCTGAATTGTATACCATCGCATGAATTTTACCGCTGCTTTCCTCAACATCTTCAGGAGTGAAGACAAACACCGATATGCCAATCCGCCTGCCAGCGGAAATCATTTTCTCATAAACGGGTCTTTCCTCTAGTACTTTGGAATCGTTCAAATATAAGGTCAGGATGCCGAGTACGGGCTGAGCCACTTAGGGTTCACTCCCCGACCGGCAAAGCCGGATTACAGATAAAGGAGTCGATACGACGGAAATTGGGAATGAAGTTCACGAGGTAACGCCTCCTTGGGCTACTGTATTCAACCGGTGCAAATAAAGGCTATATTGAAAAATTCGTTCGAGCGATTTGTTACGAATATGTGGCTCGTCGAATTTCATGGGCTTGGAATTAGCCTCGAAAAACCATACGTGTCCCGCCGTATCCACTCCGAGATCCATAGACATCTCGCATAGTCGGTAGCGCGCCGAACGTTCGATTTGCTTTGCAAGTATAAGGGTCGTATTTCGAACCTTACCGAGTACCTTACCCGTTTTTTCCTGTCCAAATATTGATGTGAGTAGCTTCTCTGGTTCATCGATATAGCCACCGCGGGGGACATGGGTTGTTATACTGGAATCTCCAGCAACACGTGCCCCAATTCCTGATAATTCCCACTGACCAGATCCGTTTTTTTGTATTAACGCCCTCAGATCAAAAGGTCGATCATTTACGGCAGCTAGAGTGATGCCTTGCTGCGCGATATAGGGTTCTCCAAGGACCGCAGACTGCTTAAGCACGCGATCCCACAATCTCTTCATCGTTCCGCAGCGATAGGTTCGACTTCCTCGTTCCTCTTGAATCTGTAGACGGTAAGGGAGCGTCTTTTCCGGCTGCACCATTACCGTCATGATACCAACACCTGCTTTGCCTCTCACGGGCTTCAAATAGAGCATTCGGTGCTTTCTCAGCAACTTGGCAAGGACGATCGGATCGGTTAACCTTTTTGTTTCGGGAATATAGGATTTGGTAGCTTTATTCTCATTAAGCCATTGAAACAATGACCACTTGTTGAAAAATCGGCGGTTGAAAAAACGGATTCCTGGTTGCTTCGTTAAAGAAGCCAGCTTCTTTTTCACTCGGGGCAACCGCTCGTCTTCCCTTTGGGGGATTCGATTATAGATGATGTTAGGACGTGGGAACCAGGATTTGACCCAGGTTTCATCATCTTTGCTATACGTAAACCCAAGAACTCGTGGTGCATGGAGCTTCAGATTTTTCACTGTTAAAACATAAGTGACAATGCCCATCACTTGGCCTGTATTAATGAGATCCGCAAAATTACTTCTGTTGCCGCGAAATAACTGGATGTCATCCTCTATGGTAAGAATCGCGACGACCGGTTTCTCGGTCGCCGCCTCCATTGAGCTGTGGTTATTAAAGAGAGATTTAGGAATCATCAAGATTCATCCCTCCTGCGAAATTTACTCAAGTACAAGCAATGATCCAGAATATATTCTAGTGAGGCTTTCCCTTGCTCCTTCAAGGCAGGATGCTTGAAGATGGATCTCCCAGGCTTTGCATTTGCTTCGAACATCCATACTGCGCTATCCCGGTCAATCCCGATATCAAGTCCAAGCTCACCTAAGGTGTGGGAATAATTTCTTTCTATCGCTTCCGATAGCTTGATGGCCACGGCTTTGGCTTCCTTAAGCACTTCCTCGGACTTGGTTCCAAAAGTACGGCTCAGTGCTTGCTCCGGCGTCATGAGGGAGCCACCATTCTTAATATGGGTTGTTACACTGCCACGTCCTGCTTTTTTGGCGCCGATTCCGGCAACGACCCAGTTGTTGTTACCGTCCTTGTGCATGTGAAACCTGAAATCAATCGGGCAACTATCGATTTCCACCAAACGAATACCCTGTTGGACGACGTAGCTGCTCAAATTACCGCCATGTCTGGTTCTAAGCATTTTCATCAAACTATTGAAGTTACTAAATCGCAGCAGCACATTACCGCCGTTGCGGCGATATCGGACAAAATATCCTTTACGTGGGTGATACGTGAGTCGATAAATTCCAATGCCAAGACTACCGGCAGTAGGTTTGTAATACAGGAATTGATGCTTTTCCAGAAGCTCTTTGATTTTTTCGGGTGAAGGATTGTTAATTGATTCTGGCAAATGCTGAAGAGCTTCTAAATCCTTGTCTAGCATGCTGTAAACGTCAGATTTATTGAAGAAGCTCCAATTAAAAAAGGGAATCTTCTTACGAACAAATCTTTCTCGTAATGTTGTCATGGCGGTGCCCGTTTCGGCACGTCGACTTGGGAGCCGGTTGTATACGACGTCTGGAAGAGGAACAACTCTTCGAGTCCAGCCTCCACCGCCGTCAAGAAAATAGCCATGTATCGTTTCTTGCTGCCAATTGATATCTCTAGGTGTAAAGGCGAAGAAATATGCTTTTTTCTGACCAAGATTAAGGAGCTGCTTGACGAATCCGCTTCTCTCTCCGAACGGAGCTGAAGAGGAGCGGGTAGGGCTGTCGGTCAATACACCGATTAACGGTCCAAGCTGAATATCTTCACCCTCGTCATTGGATAAATACACGTTGCCGGATTTAGGAACTCTTACGGAACGCCGAAGACCTGCGGACATGTAGACATGATGACCTTTACGTTTAATGGTCCGCACCGAAGCGGGTACGATGTCTTTGCCGAGCTTGACATTAACCGATTTGCGTCCGCCTAGCTTGAGCAGCTTCGCAAGCGGGCTGGAAAACCATACAATACGTTCCGGCTGCTGTGTGAAATGGACGTTACAGATGGTCAAACTCATGAATTACCCTCCCAGGTGGTCTAAGCAGGATAGATCTGGCGTAGGACAACGGTTGCTCTGCGGCTTTGTGAGCTGCCTCTTTGCCGGCTGAGCCCATGGCGGCACGCCCGGGCTTGGAGTTGGCCTCCAGAAACCATAACTTACCGCTACGCTCAACCCCGTAGTCCAATCCAATTTCGGCAAATCGTCCCAATGATTGTTCCAACCGAGTGACGATCAGGAAACACATTTTGTTTATTTCCTGGAGCAGTTCGCTTCCACGTTGTTCTCCGACGACAGTAGTTAATGCTTCCTTAGCAGATGCGGCAATTCCGCCTCCGTGCAGGTTGGATGTTACCGTACCGGGAGCGCCTACGCGGGCTGCGATGCCGGTTAACGTCCAACGACCTTTATTATTTTTCTGCATTAGCGCACGTAGGTCGAACGGTTCATCATCAAGTCCCTTAAGCTCTAGTAAGGGCTGCATGATATACCTTCGTTTCCCAATCCAACCGTCAAGGCGTTGCAAAGCTTCCGCTTCGTTAACTCGGTTTAAGGTAAAGGGACGGTTATCACTATGTCTACCGGATAAGGTAAGCATTCCGTCCTGTGAGCGGACTATCGCGATAACCCGCCTACCCTGGCTGCCTGCTACCGGCTTCAGAAACGCGGAATTTTCTTGTTTTCTAAGCCATGAAACAAGGGATTCTGGCCCTTTATAGAGCATTGTGGGCGGAAGAATGGGTCTCAATGCCCGCTCCTGTAATAAGAGCTGGTGCACTTTCTCTTTGTTAGGCAATTGATTGTTTAGAAAAGTGATTCGTTTAACGGCTCGAATACGTTGCAAGGCAAGCTGGTAACGCTGCTTTTCCTTTTCGGTTTCAGGCCAGGAGCGATCATACACGACTGTTGGAAGCTTATATTTGGAAGATACCCACAGCTGCTTCCGCTCGTTCCAAACCCAGCCTTTAACGGAGTCGGTGTGTGCATCCCAAGTCCATGGAGAGAAGGCGAACAACGTAAGGCCTTCCGCTGCTCCGATTAAGTTAAGACGTCTAATAAATGAGCTTTCTGCAAAGGGTGGATTTCCGTTATGCTCACATACGAGAACACCCAGAGCAGCAGAAGGACGGCTATGAATGGGAAGTCTAGAATCCGGATATATAGCGGGCATATTGTATGATCATCCGTACGGATGGACGGATTTTCCCTTCTTTAAGTGGTGTATTATCATTCTTAGATGGCTTGGAATTAACCTCTAGCAACCAAACCCGACCTGAGGTATCGAGTGCTAGATCGATTCCCAGCTCACCAAAATGGGCGGGAATATAAGTGTCAATGCCTATAGCTATGTCCAGTGCCGCCTTCGAAAGGCGTGAGGAAGCATCTCCCCGGAATTGGATGGGAAGATTAGACTTGGCTACTGAATCTCTAACGGTGGAAAGTGTACCACCTCTTGCGAGATTGGATACGAAATGGTGGGTTCCCGCCGTACGGCTGACGATAGAGGTAATTGCCCATTTTCCACTCGCATTTTTTTGTGTTAATGCTCGGAAATCGACAGGTCTCCCGCCAATCTCAATCAAAGTTAGACCTTGCTGGATCAGGTAACGAACGGATTTCATTTTCCCGGAAATGGTAGAGAACAGTTTAACGAGACTTGTGAATGACTGTCTCTTCGTTCCACTAACAGTGGCATACAAGGCTTGCCAATTATCCGGTCCAATGCGAGATAGACGAATGATTCCCTTGCCCAAGCTGCCTCTTACTGGCTTCAGAAATACGGAGCTGTATCTAGAGCACATATTCTTTAGCATCGTATAGCTCTGAAGGGAGTGAGATTCGGGCAAATATTTCTGCAAGGAAGCATCTTTCTTGAGCGCATTAAATACTTCAGATTTGTCGAGAAATTTCTCATTGAATACATGTGCGCCATAACGGGTTTTAATTTCCTTCATAAATTGTTGAACGACAGGACGGTTTTCCAGCTTACGGGAAGTTAAGCGATTGTTAACAACATCGGGCGCTGGGAGCATCATTCTGTGCCAACCCTTCGTGTAAACCCAGCCTTCCACGGAGGAAAGAGTGGATCCAATTGCATTCGGAGTGAAAAAATACACATAGGCTCCCTGGCTTCGGCAGGCATCGGTTAACTCACGACAGAACATCGTAATATCCCCAAACGGTTTATCCGATTGCTCTGGATTATCCCGGCTAATGAGGACACCGATCAGCGGACCGAGGGCTAGAGTTCTGGTTGTTGCTTGATACTGGATACGGAGCGGTGTTCCGGAAAAGATACCCATTCTACGAGCAAGCGTTTGGCTAATCCGCAGCCCGTCATACTTGGGAACAGGGACGATTGTGACAGAGTGGCGGAACGATCCGAATTGTAAGGCAAGATGCTGTTGGGCAGGTATTTTCCACTGTTTCATCAGGGATTCACCCAACATTAGGACGTCATCGGACAATATGCCTGAGCTGATGACCTGGACGTCGATTTTCGGGGTGGACATGGTTCGTACTCCTTCCACCTTTGCGTATGTCGTGGCGAAGGCTCTCGTAGGCTTCCTTCCCGGGGGCTAGCGAGAATACTCCATCATATGAGGACATCTATCTATCGGTGATAGCCCTTATTGGATTGGGACTTGGTGTACGAATGATGTTATGATTAGAATAGATAAGCAACAACGCATAAAGGAGTAAGAGTTCTATGGGTGATTGGTTTACTGAAAGCTTCGGCGAAGATTATAAAGTCGTATACCGTCATCGGAACTGGGAAAATGCGATGCAGGAAGTCAGCGCCATGATGGGATGGATAGGTTTAGAGCAGGGCTCCTCTGTTTTGGATGTTGGCTGCGGTATGGGTCGTCATGCCTTGGCGCTGAAGGGTCTCGGATATAACGTAACAGGATTGGATTTGTCAAAAGTGCTCCTAGAGGAAGCAAGAGAGAATGATCCTGAGGAGTCGATTGTTTGGGTGAATGGTGATATGCGGTGCTTGCCCTTTGAAGATCAGTCATTTGAAGCAACTGTAAATCTGTTTACTTCCTTTGGATATTTCAAGGAGCTTGAGGATAATGCACAGGTTCTGGGTGAAATTGAGCGAGTGTTAAAACCTCAGGGACGTTATTTAATCGATTTTCTGAATCCATCTTATCTTATTAAGCACTTAGTTCCTGTGACTGAGCGAGTAGATGAGCCTACAGGACTACAAATCATAGAGAAACGAACCATTGATGCGGAATTTGTTGTGAAGCATATCGAAATAAAGCCCCCGTTAGATGGGGTGGGCAATCAGGCAGCAAGTCGGCATTATGTAGAGCGCGTGCGTCTCATTAGTCTTGAGCAATTTCAAATGATGCTGTCCGATTCTGGACTGATATTGGAAAAAGTATACGGAAGCTACGATGGAAGTACATATGCGGAGGAAAGCTCCGAACGACTTATTTTAACGGGGAGACGCACGATATGATTGCAAATATTCAATCGATTACTCAACTGGAGGATGGCTGGCTCCAAGTTAGGGTTCCACTTCCCTTTTCTCTAAAATGGGTCAATGCCTATTTGTTACCGGAAGCTGAAGGGTGGACACTTATTGATCCAGGACTTCGGACAGAGGAGACAGAAGCGTTCTGGGGAGCTGTATTATCAGAGCAGGATATTGGGTGGCAGGATATTAAAGCCATTGTGCTGACCCATCATCATCCGGATCATTATGGCATGGCTGGTTGGTTTCAAGAGCAAACAGGAGCGAAGGTTTATCTTTCCCAGGCTGCTCTTAATAGTGCGGAAAGGCTCTGGGGGGAGAACGAAATCTTTTCAGAACAATTGACGCAGGCATTTCTCTGCCATGGGCTGGCTCAAGAGCTGACAGAGGATATGAGGGAACATATGCGAGGGTTTCGGGAGCGAGTTTCTCCGCAGCCTGCTGAAACAGTTATTTTGCAACCAGGCACAATTTTCCGAATGGGCTTGGTCGATTGGGAAATCTATAGCGGTGAAGGTCATGCACCTGGTCATCTCATTTTCTATGATCGTGCTAGTGGGAGGCTGCTGTGCGGCGATCAAGTGCTTCCGGATATTTCGCCCAATATTGGCTGGATGCCTGGTGGTGATCCGGACCCCCTTGGTTCATTTCTAATTAGCCTGCAAGAGCTGTTACCGTTAGAGGTGGGAATGGTGTTCCCAGGTCACCGTAATCCATTTCCACAGTATCGGCAGCGAATTCAAGAGCTACTGGAGCATCATGAGCGTCGGCTTGTGAAAATGACGGAGCTTCTCGGTGAAGAGGAGAGGAGTGCGTTTGAGCTGTGTGAGCTGATGTTTGGCACCAAGCTACGGGGTAATACGCATAATTTGCGGTTCGCTCTGGCGGAGACGATTGCGCATCTCATTCAGTTGGAGCAGAGGAAGCTAATAGCTCGGGTTGAGTTAGACGATGAGTCAGCGGGTGGGGTAAGTGAGTCTCTGGGTGAGCCAAGACTAATTAGGTATCGTCGAATTATCAGCTTGGCGTAAAGCTGAGATTTGAATTTCTTCACAATTCTAAAGTAAAGTGTTACGTCGATTGATGAATGCATATTGTGCGTCGGTTTTTCGGGATTTTCCCGGAAGGACCGGCGCTTATTTGTTGTGAAGGGCATGAGAAATTAAAAAGGCAGGTTTGTGGAGGAGCAATGAGCAATGAGCAATGAGCAATGAGCGATGAGCAATGAGCAATGAGCAATGAGCAATGAGCAATGAGCAATGAGCGATGGAGTTTGGAAGAGGCACGATTGGAGAGAGTAGTACGAAATTTTCGAGCAACGGGGTGTGGAAGAGGCACGATAGGAGGGAGCTATACGAATATTTCGAGCAACGGAGTTTGGAAGAGGCATGATTGGAGAGAGCAGTACGAAATTTTCGAGCAACGGGATGTGGAGGAGGCACGATGGGAGTGAGCAATACGAATATTTCGAGCAACGGGGTGTGGAGGAAGCACGATTGGAGTGAGTTGTACGAATATTTCGAGCAACGGGGTGTGGAAGAGGCATGATTGGAGTGAGCAATACGAATATTTCGAGCAACGGGGTGTGGAGGAGCCACGATGGGAGTGAGCAATACGAATATTTCGAGCAACCGGAGTGTGGAAGAGGCATGATTGGAGTGAGCAATACGAATATTTCGAGCAACGGTGTGTGGAAGAGGCATGATTGGAGTGAGCAATACGAATATTTCGAGCAACGGGGTGTGGAGTAGACACGCTAGGAGGGAGTTGTACGAATATTTCGAGCAATGGGGTGTGGAGGAGGCACGATGGGAGTGAGTTGTACGAATATTTCGAGCAACGAGGTGTGGAGGAGCCACGATTGGAGGGAGTTATGCGAATAATTCGAGCAACGGAGTGTGAAGAAGGCACGATGGGAGAGAGCAGTACGAAATTTTCGAGCAATGGAGTGTGGAAGCGGTTCGGTCCCCTAATTCCGGAGAGTATCCAAGTAAAACTGTTGTTATTATAGAATCCCATTCTTTTTCGCCGCTTTGCTCAAAATTACAGCACACGATCGAATTTTTTGAGGTCTTCTTTGGTACCTTTTAACCAGTTCATGAATGCTGCCGGTGAACGCTTCCCTAAGCTGCCGTGCATCCGACGTGCGTTGTAAAATTCGATGTAGTCCCGCACTGCCTGGTACGCTGCTTCGAATGTTTCAAACGACGTCTTGTCCAATACGTCGCGTTCCAATGTGGCATGAAAAGATTCGATGTAAGCATTCATATTTGGTGATTTTGGCGGAATACGCTCGTGAATAAAGGGCTCATTCTCATCTGCACTGAGCGCACCAAACGCCTTGCTTATAAACTGGGGGCCGTTGTCGGTCCGGATAATCGGCCTTGCTTCGCCCTGCGACAAGCGGGCTTTGAATGCAGCTTTCACTGTTTGACAGATATGGATAGCACTGCACGACGAGCCTAAGTGGTAACCGACAATGGTTCGGTCGTAGACATCGATCATGTCTGCCAAATAGAAGAACTGATCATAACCCTCGACGTACCCATACTTAATGTCGAGCTGCCACAGCTGATTTGAAGCAGTGATTGTATGGTTGCGGGCTAATCGCCTTGGGTAGTGAACAATTTTCCTGCGCTGAGGCTTCAAAATGCCTAGCTCCTTGCAAAAACGGTATACCTTCTTATCATTAATCAAAGCCTGGTACTGGACACGTAAGCATTCTGCGAGCATGCGGTAGCCGTAGATATATTCTTCGCCTGAAATGAGTTCCGTCAGCCATTCCTGCACCTGTGAATTGCTGACCTTATCGCCATTTTGCAGCAGGGTATGGGTGGACAGAGGTCTACCACGGACAGGTGGAGTCGAGGCAACGACTTCCAATTGGTTCTTCCTAAGACGGCGCTCATAGTACGTGGAAGAAGCCACTGCAACCAACTGTAATACGACTACAACTGCGTTTCCCCGCTCAATGAAGGTTGTGGCAACCTCTAGTTTGTCATCGAGAGAGGGTTCTTCTTTTTTATAAGTTCACGCAAAATCTCGAGTTCAAGTTCTTTCTCGCCCAAGACCTTCATAGCACGGGCATGTTTTTCCTCGAGTTCAAGATAGCGTTGTTCATCTGCGGCGCGTTCACTGAATGTAGGTATGGCATCATCGCCATGGGTTTCTTGAAACTCCTTCACCCAAGAGCGTATGGTCCCAGATGTAACCTCGTACTTACGTGCAACAATAGCTGGCTTTATACCAGATAAAGCTTCCCTAGCTGCTTGATGTCTTATAGCTTCAAAAGTGCGATTACGTCTCCTCATATATCCTCATCCCCCTATCTTAGTGTACCTTAACTTTGCAGGCACTCTCCAATCTATTTAGGGGGCTTAATAGGAAGAGGCATGATTGGAGTGAGCAATACGAATATTTCGAGCAACCGGAGTGTGGAGGAGCCACGAAATGCGCCTGGAGCTAAGGAAACGAGCGAATAGACCGCAGACAGCGTGTTAAATGGTCCCGGATTCGAGGAAAAGACCGATTAGTCCGTTGACAGCGTGTTAAATGGTCCCGGATTCGAGGAAAAGACCGGTTAGTCCGTTGACAGCGTGTTAAATGGTCCCGAAGTCGAGGAAAAGACCGATTAGTCCGTTGACAGCGTGTTAAATGGTCCCGGAGCCGAGGAAAAGACCGATTAGTCCGCAGACAGCGTGTTAAATGGTCCCGGAGTCGAGGGATCGAGCGAATAGACCGCAGACAGCGTGTTAAATGCGCCTGGAGCTGAGGAAACGACGGATTAGTCCGTTGACAGCGTGATAAATGGGTCCGGAGTCGAGGGAGAGAGCTGTACGAATATTTCGAGCAACGGGGTGTGGAGGAGGCACGATAGGAGAGAAGCGGCGGTCTAACGAGGCCAGAAGGGCCCCAAGCTACGTTTAGCTTAGGGCCCCCCGCTACTATTCTTTGCCTTCCTCCAAAGCTTCTTCAATCGTTTCGCGTTCCGCCTGGTTGCGGTGAGCGATACGACTAGAAGCTGCTGCAGCTATAGCGCCAACGATGTCGTCAAGGAAAGTATGAATTTCACCGCTGTTTTTGTCGTTTAATTTTCTGAGCACGCCTGGCTTAAGCTTATCAACATAGCCGAAATTCGTGAATCCGATACTTCCGTAAACATTAACGATACTTAGAGCTAATATTTCATCGCAGCCGTAAAGGCCTTCATCGTGGGCTATCATATTTTGTAAGGGGGGAAGGAGCTTGCCCTCTTCCGCCAGCATATCTAACTGGATACCCGTAAGTACAGCATTCTGAACCTCACGCTTAGATAATACCGATTCCACGTTAATAACGCATTCTGCCAAGGTTAGATCAGGAAAATAATCTTTTTGCAGCAGCATGACCAGCTGTCCGATCTGTTCCTTGGTCACTCCACGTTTCGTTAGCCATTCTTCCGTCGCTCTGGCTACTTCCTTGCTATTAAGACGGTACACGTTCGGTTGGGACATGAACAACACCTCTTTCCGAAGCCATAGGCCTCCGACATGAACTTGAATAGGACAAACACACATAATTATCCCAAGGGCTCGTATACATAGTACTACAAATAGGATGCCGTTGGAACGCAGCACGCTCTTATGGATACTCAGATGGGAGGATTTTAATGATGAGAACGATGGAGAAACGCAACAAAATGTTTAGAAGATGGGGTGCTATTTTGCTGCTTGTGCCCTTGCTGTCGGGATGCAGCCTAGCATCAACATCCAAGAAGGAAGGGGCAGAAAGTATAGATCCGCCGCAGTCCGCTATTGAGCAGACTCTAACTCAAGGAGACGGCTCTTTGTCAAATTCTTCACAAGACATAGTGACTGTCTACTTACTAGACCGGAATGGTTATCTTGCCCCGATGTCCCTGCGACTAGATTCAGAGCAAACGTCTTCTCAATCATCTTCTCAATCGTCCCCTGCCGAGAAAGCCATCGCTTGGATGACTGCGAAGAAACAATTAACGGATCAGCTACCACGTGGATTTAGTGCGATTTTACCTGAAGGGACAAAGGTAAGCTCTGTGGAGATAGACAAATCCGCAGAAACAATTTCGGTTGACTTCGCAGCTCCATTCCCTAATCTCGTTGCTTCGCAGGAGCGTAAGGTCATCGAAGCGCTTGTATGGACTTTAACGGAGCTGCCTGGAATTAATAAGGTAAAGCTGTCCATTGCAGGAAAGCCGATTCAATCGCTTCCGTCCTCTGGTTTGCCAGTCGACCACGTGTTGACACGCGGAGTAGGTATAAACGTGGAAGCAGCGAAAGGCATAGAAATCAATCGCTCAATGGCGGTCACCCTTTATTTTTCAGCCCACTCTACTGACGGCGATGGTTACTTCGTTCCAGTTACAAGGCTCATTACTCGCCAAGCAGACCCTGCTAAGGCAGCACTTGAACAGCTTATTCAAGGACCCCAAAACACGAAGGCATTAAATCCGGTCCTAACATCTGACATGACGATAGAAAAGCTTTCCCAAATGGCAGACACCGTGAATGTTTCTTTAAATGACGCAGGATGGATGCCTAAATCACCGATTCCTTCGGAAATGATGGAGGCGCTAGTGCTCACTTTAACGGAAGTAACGGGTGCGCCGCAGGTACGTGTCGTCATGAATGGGGACGATTCATTGGTTGACTCAGATCAACGCTCCTACGCTAGTCCTGTCACTCGTCCGACCAATGTGAATACTTTATCGCGCTAACCGGTTATTTTATTAGACCAGATTGCTCGATGAACACTTTGCTGTCCACGTGGAAGGTAACAGTGGGATAGGCACTCTTCCATTGCTCCCATTCCTTGCTCCGCCCGAAATAGGTTGCCAAGTAATGCTCACCGAAGCCATAGGGATCAATTCCTGCGTCACGGATTTTGTAGAGCAGGTCCTCTAGCTGGCTGTTAAACTCCTTTTTGATGAGACTTTCGATTTTCTTCATATCTCCGCCCATGAAATTAGGTGGACTCTCCTCTAAGAAGCCAGACACACGGATATGGTATGTGATTACAGGTATTGCTGCTTGGCTGATGCTAACGTGAGCTTTTACTTTTGAAAGGGCCATAACGATTTTGGTACCGTCGTAAGGGACTGTAATAACCGATTTAGCAAAACGTTTAGCGGATATGTTGAACTGCTGCGTCTCGTCTGGATTTAAGATGAGGCGCAGCTTTTGTTTGTCTAAAAATGCTACTTTATCCGTTCGATAAGAATTGCTGTCGATATCTCTTCTTACAACCGGTAAGTATGCATCCTGACCTGTCTCTTTTAGTCGGCGGACCCAATCGAACAAATATTCTGTCAGAGTGTAGGAGGATTCTGTTCCTTCACTACCGAATGTGAGGAAAAGAGCACTGCCAGGATAACGTTCGGATTTAGGATTTAATTTAAGCACACTTAAGGCATCAGGCTCTGCCATCCCGAGGAAGGCTACCATCTGTACGTCCCGCCGCCGAGTTAACCAATCAAGGGGTTTTGCGAAGCCTTGCTCCAATAAGGATTTACCAAGTAGATAGATTCGGCAGTGTCCAAAATCCAATTCTTTGTCTACATGTGCTTTAATGTGACGCACCCCCTCGGCAATAGTTGGGGCTTCAAAGGTTTCAATCTCTGTATGTGCTTTTCCGCTTTCAATCTTGGAGGCGGGAATCGCCAAGCGAAGCGTAATTTGGTACGTGTTTTCCTTGCTCCCGCGATCAATCCCCATGGCTACGACGAAGAACCTCTTGTCTATGTCTTTGAAGCCACAGCTAGTATTCATACATAGGATCAATATTAAGAGGATGAACCCCATTCCTTTTCGGTATCTCATCCAATTTTCCCCTCACATTTCAGGAATCAGAGATAACAGCGTCCATCGCATTGGGGGGCTGCTTCTTTTTTCTACGAAAGCCCTTTATCGTAAACCAGGCGAGCAGACAGGTTGTAAGAAGATCGCTAAACGTTCTAAGAATTAGCCAGTTTTGGTGTACCAACTGGTTGCGAGTAGAGTTCGTCCAGTAGGCATAGGCCATTGTTATAGCTCCAAAGGCTAAAGTGATCCACCAATTAACGGCAGGAACGGGATATTGCTCTGGCTGTGGCTTATGCTTGGGATGGCAGGCTTTAATGAATTCCATTGCTGTATGCCAAGTGTTCATGGCAAACATGAGCGAAAGTGCGGTATAGAGCAATAGAAAGACGTACAGAACTCTATAAACAAATCCGTACTCCATGATCATTGAGTCTGCTGTAATACTCCAAATATATAAATAATCAGCGGCACCTACTGTACCGTGAAAGCCAATAGGAATAAAAAATGAGACAAGCAAGAAGAATGTACAAAATACCGGAATGATCCATCGATACCGAAGCTTCGTCCCTGAGGGTAGCAGGCGGTTATAAATAGTCAGCGTGTTATATCCAGCAAAAACAAAGGTGGCGGCGCATAAGGAAATGAACGATGGTGGTGTACGCACATACCCGGCAGTAATGCGGATGGCATCCCAATCCAACCAAGAACTAAAAACGGCTTTAAATAAAATCATTAGTATAAGCGGCGCACAAAGTAACATTAATATCTCTTGAGCAAACTGTACGCTACGAGTACAGCGGCTTGCCCCCCACATACCAGCAACGGTCATAAGGAGTAGGAAAAGATACGAATTCATATCGGGATTAAAAAATTGTTGAATGGTCGATGAATACGCATATACGACTAGCATTCCTGCCAGAAACCAGATTAATGCACCAAACAAATTAAAGGCTATTGCAATGCCGGATGGCAGGCGACTATTAATAATATCGGGAAGTCCCATACCGGGAAAACGCAAAAATAGAGAAGTTGTGACATAGGCGAGGACGGTTCCAACGACTACTGCAATCACAATAGCAGATACAGCGCCGTTAAAGCGATGCTGAATGAGCGTCCAAGGCACAAATAACATGACATTGATCATGCCGACATAGATTACGTGGTAATAGAAGTAGCGTGCCATATTTCAGCCCTTTCTCTGACCTGTCAGATCATTAGCACGGGGGGTGAAGAGTGCAAAATAAGGCTCTCCGAAGCTCCGTAGATTGCATAAATAAACAATTAAAACAAAGAACAATACTGCAATACCAGTGATTCCGTAAATCATAGCGATGATAACGAACCAATATTTGATTAGTCGGATGGACTGGCTGAATGTCGAATTGGGGATAACGAAATTGGAAATCGCTACAACTGATGTGACGATGATCATAATGCTGCTGACTAGTCCAGCTTGCTGGGCCGCTTGTCCAAGAATGAGACCGCCTACCGTTGTTGCAGTTGAACCAACGAAACGGGGAAGACGGATGCTTGCTTCAATAAGGGCCTCGATCATAAACAACATAATGAATACCTCGACGAAAGAAGGATAGGGCACACCTGCTCGGCTACCGTCGATAGTAAAGGCAAGCTGAACGCGAAATATTTCTGGGTTGTAGGAGACGATCGCCACATACAAAGCGGGCAGGAGGATAGTTAAAGTAATTGCGCAATATCGCATAACAATGAGAAAGCAGCTAATCCAGAAGGATTCGTAATCGTCGTCCATGGCATGCATAAAGTCAAATAACCTAACAGGCAGAATAACGGCAAACCGACTGCCATTAAGCAAAATGACAACCTTCCCTCTGCGCAGCATGACGGCTACACGATCGGGGCGTTCCGTCTGCAAAAGAGTCGGGAAAAATCGGTGACTCTTATCTGTCAGCTCCTTTACCAGCTGTCCGGAGGCTTGGAGCAAATCGATGTTCATTTTGTCCAATTGCTTGTGGAGCAGCTTAAGAACCTTATCATTCACGAATTTCTTATCATAAAGAATCATAATAGCCGTATGCGAGTAGTTTCCCTTCTCGTACGGTACTGTCGCTAAGGATGGCACGTTATACCGTGTACGGATGAGGTATAGATTGACGTCTAGATCCTCAGTTAATGCAGATTGTGGACCTTGAAGCGAGGCTTCTACCTCAGTGGTATCAGCTTCTGTCACTAAGGAGCGATCAGATTTGAAGGAGTAGCATTGCTCCTCGATTTGGATGAGAACGTATCCTTTAAGTAGAAGGTTCGGCCAATCTTTATTATTATTTGCTTCTTGATATTTCGGATTTGAATGAAGCATTCTGCGAAACTCGTCCGGATCGAAACGGTAGGAGAAAGGGACTAGTAGCCCATCTTTAATTCGTTCATCACACAGGTTTGGAAAATAAGCAATTTCCATCTGCCAGAAGCCATTGTCTAAAGTATCCGTGAGCAAGTCAGAGGAGCCATCGAATAAACTTCTTATGTCCGCGAGCATTCCTTCATCATCACCCTTCATTTTCCATCCTTTGTATATTGCCCCAAGCCATTCGGATCATACGCTAAAGTGTGCACGAATCGAATATGCGACTTAAGATGCTTTTGTGGGCAACCTTTGGTAAAATGAGAAGGATTCAGTTACTGGGAGGCAGAAAAATGAGATCCGACGGCAGACAATACCGTGATCTGAGAAATTTTGCGGTCACGCTTCATCCGAATAAATACGCAGAGGGCTCTGTGCTCATCGAAGCGGGAAATACGAAGGTGCTATGTACTGCATCTGTAGAAGAGAGGGTTCCCCCGTTTCTGAAGGGACAGGGTAAGGGCTGGGTTACGGCTGAATATTCCATGCTTCCTCGTGCAACGCACACTCGTAATCAAAGAGAGGCGGTAAAGGGTAAGCTGACTGGACGTACGATGGAAATTCAACGTCTCATTGGGCGTGCTCTCCGTTCAGTTGTAAACCTTCATGCCCTTGGTGAAAGGACGATTACTCTCGACTGCGATGTGCTCCAAGCAGATGGGGGAACACGGACGACTTCCATAACGGGTGCATACATTGCATTGGCGTTAGCGATACATAAGCTTGCAGGAACTCATTCCTTCGACAAATACCCGCTTACTGATTTCTTGGCTTCCATTAGTGTTGGAGTCATTCAAAATCAGGCGGCAGTGGACTTAAACTACGAAGAAGATTCCAAAGCTAAGGTAGACATGAATGTAGTTATGACCGGCGAAGGCCAGTTCGTAGAAGTGCAAGGTACAGGGGAGGAAGCTCCATTTACTCGTGCTGAGCTCGATAATATGCTTTCACTAGCAGAAGAAGCGATCTATAAGCTCATTCAATTGCAGAAGGATACCTTGGGTGCTGCTGGAGAACGGATTGGCGGAGGAAAAGCATGATTTCGGAAGGTAGCACATTACTAGTCGCTACTCGTAATCGAGGTAAAGCGAAGGAGTTTCGCGAAGCCTTTCAGCAAATCGGGATAACAGTGAAGGATTTGTATGAGGTAGAAGGTATTCCGGATATCGAAGAGACCGGAGAAACCTTCGCTGATAATGCCTACTTGAAAGCAAAAACAGTAGCAGATATTCTAGGCTTGCCTGTGCTTGCCGACGATTCCGGGCTGTGCGTGGATGCTTTAGATGGAGCTCCAGGCGTATATTCTGCTCGTTATGCTGGTGAGGAAGCTAACGATGAAGCTAACAATGCGAAGCTGCTTCAGGAGCTAAAGAGCAGGGTCGAGGGCTATGCTCAGTCAGAGCAAGACGTTTCTGAACAGGATTCGGTACCTGCTCCAGAGCTGTTAAGCTCTGCTCGGTTTGTATGTACGCTAGTTCTATACGATCCGCAAGACGGGAGTAAGCTTGTGGCTGAAGGTACGGTGGAAGGTCATATTCTTCGAGAGGCACGCGGAAGCGATGGCTTCGGATATGATCCATTGTTCTGGCTTCCTGCGCTTAATCGCAGCATGGCAGAGCTATCATTAGAGGAAAAAAATGCGATAAGCCATCGCGGACAAGCTTTACGTCGATTGCTTGAGCTAATTGAGCGATAATGTTGCTTTATAAAATCCTCCAAAACCATTTTTTTAATGGGGTTGGAGGATTTTTATATAAGTGTTGCGGGGCAATTAGGGATGCTTATCTAATATACCTGATCTCCAGGGCAAACAAATATTAGCTCGAATTCGTAGCTTCACTTCTCCATACTAATTAACAGCACAATCTCATACGCGTCCTCTCTTCGCGGTAACCCCTCGAACAAAGGGGCTAGGGAAACGGCATGAATGGTAGGAGATATACAGAAATTTCGAGCAACGAGGCTAGGGAAGGGGCACGAATAGAGTGAGGTATACGAAATATTCGAGCAACGAGGCTGGGGAGAGGCACTTTTGGAGTGAGGTGTACGAAATATTCGAGCAACGAGGCTGGGAAGAGGCACTTTTTGAGTGAGGTGTACGAAATAATCGAGCAACGAGGCTGGGGAGAGGCACGACTAGAGTGAGGTGTACGAAAAATTCGAGCAACGAGGCTGGGAAGAGGCACCTTTGGAGTGAGGTGTACGAAATATTCGAACAACGAGGATGGGGAACGGCACGACTAGAGTGAGGTGTACGAAAAATTCGAACAACACGGTTTGGGAGAGGCACGACTAGAGTGAGGTGTACGAAAAATTCGAGCAACGAGGCTGGGAAGAGGCACTTTTTGAGTGAGGTGTACGAAATATTCGAGCAACGAGGCTGGGAAGAGGCACCTTTGGAGTGAGGTGTACGAAATATTCGAACAACGAGGTTGGGGAGAGGCACGAATAGAGAGAGGTGTACGAAAAATTCGATCAACAAGGCTGGGGAGAGGCACGAATAGAGTGAGATTTACGAAATATTCGAGCAACGAGGCTGGGGAACGGCACGAATAGAGAGAGGTGTACGAAAAATTCGAGCAACGAGTATCGTGAGGTCGGCAAACAAAAACCAGTCTAACACTTACTCGTGTTTGGACTGGTTTTCTTTTTTGGGATTGAATAGCCTTACTAGATGGTCTCATAGTCTAGCCGAATCAGCTTATAAAACAAGCTTCACTTTATAGTGCCTCAGCCAAAAATCCATTTGCAGCAAATAGGCGAATAGCTGTGGGCCGGACATGAGCTGTCCGAACCAGGGGAGGTGGGAGTTGGTATCGGATGCTGAGGCCAGCTCTCTAATTTTAGGTACATTGATAAGAGGCAGCAGGGGGCAGCTTGGATCATCAAGCCTTTCTAATAGCTGTGTCCGGACAGCAGTTAAATAGTTAGGGTTGTGGGTCTTGGGATAGGGACTTTTTTTGCGATACAGCACATCTTCTGGAAGAACACCCTCCAGAGCCTTCCGTAAAATACCCTTTTCACGGTTCCCAGCAATTTTAATGTTCCACGGAATATTCCATACATATTCGACAAGTCTGTGGTCACAGAACGGTACTCGTACCTCAAGGCCAACTGCCATACTCATCCGGTCTTTACGATCAAGCAGCGTAGGCATGAATCGTGTAATGTTCAGGTAGGACATTCGGCGCATTCGGCGTTGTGCTTCGTCCTCTCCGGGTAATTCAGGAACCTCTGCTACAGCCTGTGAATACCTGTCAGATAAGTATTCGTGTGGACGAAGCTTCTCCCTTAGCTCAGGAGAGAGTATGCTGGCTCGCAGGTCTGTTGCTAACGACCATGGAAAAGTATCTGCTTTCAGCGCTTCTTCCCGGTGAAACCAAGGATAACCACCGAATATTTCATCAGCAGCTTCTCCTGAGATCGCTACGGTTGCCTCCTTCTTAATTTCTCGACTAAATAAAAACAAAGAAGCATCAATATCAGCCATACCCGGTGTATCCTTAGCAAGGACAGCAGCTTCGAGTGCGTTAACTAACTCGGGAGTATCGAATTGGACAGGGTGATGAACTGTCGATAAGTGGTCAGTCATACGCTTAATCCAAGGTGCATCTGAATTGGGCTGAAAGTCATGCGCTTTAAAATGCTTATCATTATCGACGTAATCAACTGAGAAGGTGTGCACGTTTCCTTGATTGTTCTGCTTGTAGTAGTTTACTGCTAGTGCAGTTAAAGCACTGGAATCCAAGCCTCCCGATAGCAATGTACATAATGGAACATCAGATACAAGCTGCCTCTCGACCGTATCTTTGAGCAAAGCGCCAACCTTGTCGGCAGTTTGAGCCTCATCCTCCTCATGCTCGTTGCTTATTAGCTTCCAATAAGCGGATATTCTCATCCCATTCCGATCGTACTGAATGAAATGTCCAGGCTTTAATTCATGAAAATTTCGCCAAATTCCGTGTCCAGGAGTTCGAGCAGGTCCAATAACGAACAGCTCGGCAAGCCCCTCAGCGTCGACTTCAGCCGGAACGTCTGGATGAGCCAGTATCGCTTTGGGCTCCGAGCCAAAGATAAATCTACCCTCTTCTCTGCGATAAAACAGAGGCTTTACCCCGAGTCTATCCCGAGCTACGAACAGCTTTTCTTCATCTGTTTGCCAGATTGCAAAGGCGAATATCCCGTTCAGCTTCTCTACACAGCCCGGTCCCCACTCTACGTAAGACAAAAGCAATGCTTCTGTATCGCATGTCGTGCGGAAGCGATAGCCCAAGCCTTCTAGCTCTTTCCGAAGCTCCGGGGCATTGTATAGCTCTCCGTTATACACGATTACGCAATCGTGATTATCCGCGTCTTTGGCGGGTCGTACCATGGGCTGTGCTCCATTAGCAGGGTCCATGACAGACAATCTACGGTGGCCGAAGGCGCAATGCCGGGAAAGCCATGTTCCTGATGCATCCGGCCCTCGGAGCTCCAGTGTTTCGGTCATTTTCTCAATAGCATCCGCCTGAGTTGTCAAATCCTTTTTCCAGTCTATCCATCCTGTAATTCCACACATGTGCCTTCAGCCCTCCTCTAAGCCTAAAAACCGATCAATAAGATGGATATGCGAAATTAGGCATAAAATGTTTGTCCGCAGGGAGAAAATACGTAAAGAGTAACGGTCACTACCGACGGAGGGAGAAAGCTAACAAAATGAACGATAACATTCAAGCTTATGATTCGGAGAAAAAAACTTATTATGTATCGGTTGGAGCGGGACAGGTGCTGGAGGATAAGGAGGCGGCAGCCTTCGAGCTATCGATTTATGCCAATGAGGCGGAGCTGGACAAGCTTAAGGAGCTATTCGAGGAAACTCAGGACGCTGATGAAGACGAGGCTTTTCATTTCAGTGGATTGCCAACGGTAAGTGACTCGCCAGAGAATGATACATACGATGCGTTAATTAGCGATATTTATCGGATGATCTATGAGCTTGGCACAGATGAAACAAAGCGACATATTGAAACGATGGATATTTTGTAAAAGTGGGGAGGCTGGATCATTAAATGGTGAACGTACGAGAAGCTCAATTTCGCAGAAGGCTGGATCGTGGAGGGCAATATTTTGCTGAAGTGGAGGTGTTCACTGATCATCATCGAGACCCGCAGCTGTTAGCTTACTTTCGTAATGGTTCCAAAGGTTCTTATTCACTCGTAAGACTAATAGCCAATAATGCCGACTATGAAATCGATTGGTTTGATAATAATCTACATTCCGCATTTGAAGATTTGACGAAGCCAGTATCCTCTTCTTCTGACCATATGGAGGCAGACGAACGGAATCAATTCGCTGCCCAAATATTGGATTTCCCTGGTGTGTCAGAGGCATTAGAAAGGAATTTGTAACAGATAAGAAAATTGCAAACCTGGGAGGTGAAAAAAGAGATGGCGGATAAATTTAAGAAAAACAAAGGAAATCAAATGGCGAAAAAAGGGGAAGAGTTCGTTGAGCAAACTTTAAAGAACAATACCTTTCATCCTGCACAGAACAGCCCGGCTAACCCTCATAATCGTTAGAGATCGCCTTAATTAACGAATAAGCTGCCATCTTTATAAGGGATAGCAGCTTATTTGTGCTGGCTGGCTTACTTGTTAATCAAGAGTTCAGCCACTTGACCATATGCCAGAAAGGCTTATGCCCTATGGTGATTTCCTTGTCGGCTTCATAGCCTAGCTTCAGGTAAAGGGAATGGGCGCTTTCATTATCTTTATCTACGTTAAGTGCAATTTTAGTGTAAAATCTATCGAATGCTCTTTGCTCGGCAGCAGATATAAGCTCTTTAGCGAAGCCTTTTCCTTGGTGCGCAGGATCGACCGCTAGAGCATCAATGTAGTATTCGTCTTTATCGGCCTCTTGGTCAATGATAATGGCAGCGTCACCGTTGGGACTTAATTGCTTCAAATGCTCAATTATAGGCTCGTTGAGCTGGTCTGCGTCGCTGCCATGGTAGCATAGGATCATACCAGCGGGCTTGTCCTCGATTTGTTTAACGAGTATGCATGACGAGCTGAAACGGTTGCCATCGGCCGCGATAAAGGCTTCTAACTGCTTGAGAACGTCGGGTTCAGTCGTTGCGCCAGTCAACTGATAGGCAATGTCCTGTATAGCTAATAAAATGAGTTTAGCAATAGGGGCAGTATCTTGGGTTGTTGCAGATTTAATTGTAGTCATAGGCTCACCTAAGCTTCTCTAAATTTGAAATAAAAAAACCGCCAAGCGGCGATTTACGACGGTTGACGGGCTCGTTTATAGAAATATGGCGTCCCAGGAGGGATTCGAACCCCCGACCGACGCCTTAGAAGGGCGTTGCTCTATCCAGCTGAGCTACTGAGACACGCGAGAACTAGCATAACATATTATTTTTCGATAAGCAAGGATTATAATTCCAAAATATATTTATTAAAAGAAAAAGGGCTGGATAATGCTCCAGCCCTCAATGCTTGTACCATAAGAAAGCATAAAAATTGCCGTTTATTTTAATTATTTAAGCTTGAAGTATGTGAGGTAATCATCTGAGTTATTGCTCGATTTGTTGTCTTTAGAAATAACGAGATAGTTCTCTGCATTCTTATAAATTGGGAGGATGAATTTACCAGAAGCGGAGAAACTAGCAGATTCCCCAACCTTTAATTTCCTTAAATCCGTTGCAGTGTCAGTCGCTCTACCGAGAGAGCCATCAAATCCGGAAGTATTGCCACCGATAATACTGCTTTTCTCAGTTGTTTTTACACCCCAGATGGAAGGTTTGAAATAAACATTTAAGTATTCATCTTTATTTGAAGATTTAACTAATTTTGCGTTGTTAGCAGAAAATTTAATTGTAACTAGTAGATAGTCAATGGCCGCGTTTGCTTCTGGTTTTCTGAAGCCCAATTCTTGGATTTTATCTCTCGTGATTGGCTCTGTTTTCGTAACCGTGTAGCTGTAGGTTACTGATGTTTTAATGAAATCTTTTTTATCATTGGACTCATAGGAGTAGCTATCATTGAAAGTAAGGGTTTTGCCGAATGGAACTGGCTTGTCAAATGAGCCTAAGTTTCCTGTGGATACTGGTGCGTTATCATCCGAGTTGTCGGAGCTTGAAGAGTTATTCGAACCACTGGAATTAGAGCCACCGGAATTGGAGCTGCCAGAATTGGAACCGCTATTGCTTGATCCGTTAGAACTATTTGATGTGTTATCTCCGTCTAAGTAAGGGATTCCGGATTGGTCGCCGCCGCTATTGATTGTAATAGTCGTCGTTTTTGGGTTCCAGTCAACTTCTGCACCGAGGGCTTCGGATACTGATTTAAGTGGAACGTATGTGGAGCCATTGTAGACAAGGGCTGATAAATTATTGCCTTTTGGGTCTTTTGGCTGCCAAGAAGAGCCATCTAGAACGAATTTAATATTTTTATTTAATGCTGCCGTAATATTCTGTATTCCATTTGATGCTGTAACTCCGACTGTCGTGAATACGAGTGAACACGCTAATAATGTTGATACGAAAACTGATTTCTTGATCTGCACAAGCACACATCCTGTTCGTTATATTTGACCCGCAGCATATTACAATATATACCATATTTCATCAATGTTAGGGGTCATTAGACCCAATATATCATTTGTTTCGACAAATTGGGAATAGATTTGGGCATTTTTCCCGTTTAAAGAATACCTTAAGATTTTGTCGAAAAGTGTAAAAAACAAAAAACACCCTATTACAAATAAGGTGTTTGAGTAAATATTAATGGAGCGGGTGAAGGGAATCGAACCCTCGCCTCAAGCTTGGGAATTTCGATTTCAACACCGGAATAACATGGGGCAAAGCCGTGGATACCTGATTTATATAGGTTTTTGCTTCTTCCTCTTTGGGTTAAATGGCGCTATCTGGGAAGAAACTGTAGAACCTTGTCCCCAATTTGTCCCCACCGTCACCAATGTCTGCGGATCAAATTTTTCGAAATGGTCAGCAACGGCGCGTCCCGCCTTATCTGTAAAGTGGGAATAAAACTCATCGGTTGTTTCGTTCGAGTCATGTCTAAGATGTCCTTGTATTAAACTGAGTGACACACCATCCTCAGCGAGTAGCGTGGCAGCCGTGTGGCGTAGTCCATGAAGTTTGATGTGGCGTAAGCCATGACTTTTAAGAAATCGTCTCCAGGTAGCTGTTGGTGTGTCGTGGTAATAAGGTTTCCCCGATCCACTGTGGAATACATATTGGTACTTGTCGTTCCCAAATTCATCCTGACCACCATACCACTCACCATTAGATACTTTTAGGCGTTCTTCGCGCCACGATAAATAAAAATCTGCTAGGTCACGCATAAACCATTTTGGCATCGCTACCCACTCTTCATTTTCTTCTTTTGTACCCCTCACCATCGGCTTTCCTTTTTCAGTCCACGCAATACTTCTGGATATGTAGAATCTATTTTTTGAAAAATCAACCATGTCCCATTCTAAAGCAACCAGTTCGCCACGTCTGTATCCTCCAAACATAGCTGCAAAGAAATACAACCTCCAGAGCTGCACGTAACGAAGCAAGGCAATCATAACTGTAATTGCTTCTTTTTCGCTATATACATCCTTCGCTTTCTTTTTGTTCTTTGGTACTTTTGGCGCTGCTATCGATTCAGATGGATCTTTTGTGATTACATTAAGGTCTACGGCAGCGCCCAGAATGGCTGTGAGCACCTTAAAGATAAATAACTGCGAACTAGGAGACAAGAGTATATCACGACCATCCTTGCGCGCCTCAGGGGTTGCTAGGTAGTTCTTGAACTCCAAGATGTGCAGCGGTGTTATCTCGCTCATATAGAGACGTTCAAAGAAAGGGTCAACGTGACTGTCTAAGCGCTCGGTATAACCCTTAAATGCTCGAGCCGAATATTTACTGGGCGCATATTCTTTCCGCCATAGCTTAGAAAATTCACTAAACTTCATTCTCTCCGGCTTTTTTTGAGTTTCTCCAGATTCTATTTCAATTTTGAAACGCGCCAGTTCCATATCTAAATGTTCTTGCAGTTTTTTTGCTGCTCGAACGATAGAGACATCATCCGACTCTTGGGCCACCTCTAAATTGCGGATATCTTTTAATAGTTTTGACGCTTTGATAAGGTTTGGATCTTCTATTTTGACCGTTTTCTTTTCTCTTTCTCTTCCCCCTAAGGCGTTAACCCCTAATTCAGCATAGAGCCTCCATGATAACAGTCCGCGCCTTTCGTAGCTCCCTTTAGCCAAATGGATCACACCTCTCGAATGTATGTTAAGTAAGAAATCCTATTTGTCATATTTTGCGTGATGATTCTCTGGATATATGCCCGTACAATTTGCTTAACATCATGCAAAGACAGCGAGGGAATATTGTGAAAATGATAGGCATTAAATTAGATGGAAGAACCGGAGAGGAATCCGATATTGTTGAGTTTAGGTTGTCGGAAGTTAATTACATAACGGTTCGCAGGGCCACAAAACATAATTTACAAATCCCTATTTACCATACACAATCAGATGCGTTGTTGCCTTTAAGGACGATCGGTGAAATGACAAGGGCATATGTGCAATATGGATTCATAGCTGCGGATAAGTCTAACATCGTAAACACAAGAAGGATTAAAAAAATGATCCAGGAACGAAAGGGTTCTTATATAGAGTTTATAGACGGAACAACAATACAAATTTCGAATCGAAGAAAATAGGTATTTAGTCCTGAAAAGTGACATTTCGCTGGTGGTATCTTGTCACTTTATGGCGACACTTATCGACAGACAAATTTATGCAAACGCTATATAATTGTCTTAATATACAAATGATGCGTTTTAGTTTTGTGGGAAGTACACATTATTATGTACTTTTTAGCTGAGAGCAGTTTATAAACTACTCCCTGCCTATCCCAACTACGCCCAAACGTATAAGTCATCAATATGGCAGCCTAAGAGTAATGCAAGCTTTCGTCCCTTCCTAACAGAAACAACCCTTCCATCTCTCATGTTTATGATGTCGGACAATTGTTGTTTACTTTGAGAAGATTTTTCAGCAAGCCATTCTTGAGACTTTTTTATTCGTTGGAGGTGTTCGGGGATACGGCAACGTACGGGATCATCACCCATATCGATGCCACCCTATTTAATTAATTTTACGAAACACGAACACTAGTTCCCAAATTTACAGCCACATGCTATCATGTATTTAACATATTTAAGGCGGCTGCATCACGATAAGGGAGATGAACGAATGGAGGACGAACTAACCATACTCGCTAAAACAGTCATAAATAAGACGAAACTAAACATTAGTGCGCTTGAGTACATACGGAAGGTTGATTCATTCATTTATCCTTCTTCGCTTGCGCCAACATCTCAATCATTTGCTTCATTGCAGCTAATACCACAGGATCGTCTCGAAGATTAACGCCATAATGCGACTCAGTTTCCATAATGACTCTATCAATTTCACTCGAAGGGAGCGCATATACACTTCCTTCCTTTTTTTCATTCCCTGTTATCCAATCAATGGATACTTCGTACAACTCCGAGAGAATCATTAAAGTTTCTAAGTCCGGTTCGCTCACCGAGTTTTCATAGCCGCTCAAAGTCTTATTATTTATGCCTGTCCTCTTTTTTACATCAACTTGTGTTAAATTTTTCCTCTCCCTTGCTGCCCTCAATCTTTTTGCTATCACAGAAAAACCTCCCAAGCGCTACCTAAGAACATTTTAACCGTTTCTTCGATTTTAAGAATTTATTTCTTAAAAAAATTGAATTATGTGTTGACTCTTAGAAATTAAGAATGTATTATTTGGTTATGGTTCTTAAAAACTAAGAGTTGGCGAGGTGATTGAATGAATATGAATCAATGTATCCGAAGCTTCATCGAGGACAATAAACTTACTTTTACTTTAGTATCTGATCGTTCAGGTATTAATATGAAAAAGTTTTCTCGCATGATGACTGGGAAGCAAAAAATTAGTACCGATGACTATGAAACGATTTGCCTTAAAGGGTTAAACATTTCTCCAGCATTTTTCTATGCGAAAAAGTTCTTAGAAACAAAGAATACAGCATGAGGAGGTTCATTTATGAACGAACAAATTTTTGAATATATCCGCCAAGAGGTAGCTCGTCAAGTTGCAGAAGCTACAAAGGTTAAACGAGCTACAATGTCCGCTGAAGAAGCTGCTGTTTATATCGGAGTTTCTATCGACTCCCTGATGTTGGATGTACACGCTAAGAAGGTTCCATTTGTAATGGTACGTCGTCGTTATTTGTTTACCCAGTCCGGTCTTGATGAGTGGATGTCCGAGCAAGCAAGAATTAACTCAGGACGCGCCTCCTAGATGATAAAAGGAAAGCCCACCCATACAGGGCAGGCAACATCAAGGGTGTGGGGTGTTGGGTACGACTTAATCATACAGTCAATGCACTGACAAAAGTATTCCAATATGGAATAAAGGGAGGGAACCAAGGTGAAATACGGCTCGATATTACAAGCTTGCAGAGAGCGAATGGGGTGGAGCCAGGAGGAACTAGCGCATAAATTACACTGCTCACAGAGCGACATCAGCAAGATCGAACACGACCGTAAAGGATTGGATCTAGATACCGTCATCGCATGGACAGAAGCCACAGCAGCCAAAGAGGTACTCGTAGCATTTATTTGCGGCATGGACGGCATTACGATCATGCAACAGTTGTTTCAAAACGTTGTGCAGATTGTAACTGGTTAAGGGGGTGGGAAATTGTTTCAGGGCGTAAATCACACACAGCGTGCTACTAGTCACATAGCTAGCGCCATTGAATTATTGAGGGAAGCGAAGTATAACCTGCTCAAATCGAAGAGTGTCCAGCATGTTCATTTAGCAATGAATCTTGGATCTCTTGAGGAAATCTACGGTAATTTGATGGACCCGGAAATCACGCCAGAAATTATGGAAGGAGTTGAGATTATTGGATTCGAAACTGATCTTGTTGTCAGTAAAGTTATTCCAATTAACGATTGAACTGAATCAAGTTGCTAGCCTTTTCGCTTCTCTTGAATATAGCGGTCCCACGAATTATCTTCATTTTTATCTGTGGAAAAGACATGGTAGACCCAAAATTTTATATCACGTAATAATCAATGTGCCCCAGAGGACTTCCCAGCAAGCTTCAGAGCAGAAGATTTCTTGGTTAATCAACCTCGTCAAGCACCTTATCGAGCTAGAGACGGAGGTGTCATGGAATGCCGAGACAAGAAATACAAGAGCGGATATCAGAGCTTCAAGTGATGAGATGGAGGCTTAGTACGTTCCCGGGCTATTCAGACCCTTCGGTCACTCCGGCCGCTATCGATCTTATTAATTCTGAGATATCTGAGCTACTCCTATTGTTGGATATCCAAGTATTCCGAAAGACGGCATAAAAAAACTCTTTGGATTAAGGCTCCAAAGAGGTCAGGCGTATTACAAAATTTTCTATCGCAATTATACCATATCGTTCGACCGATGGGAACAGGCTCCCAAACGGAGGGGGTGATTTCTTTTGAAAGAGGCCTATTATTTCTCGCATGACAGTAACGCACGGCACGACCCTAAAATCATCCCCATGCGCGGCGTTTATGGCTCAGCTGGATATGGTTGGTATTGGATACTCATAGAGATGATGCGTGAGGCTAATGGGTACAAATTAGACATCCAAGGCAAATACATTTGGAATGCATATGCACAGCAAATGGGATGCAATAGCCCGGAGGAAGCATGTAGTTTCATAAACGACTGTATTAACGAGTTCAATTTATTTTCGTCCGATGAACACTCATTTTGGTCTGAATCACTTATACGAAGGATGGGGAAGAGGGAGGAAGTAATTGAAAAACGGAAGCTCGCTGCTAACGCTAGGTGGAACAAAACGCAGGAAAAAGAGGCGTCAAATCAACCTGTCGGTGCAAATGGTATGCATATGCATGATTCTGACGATGCAAATGGAATGCAAGGAAAGGAAAGGAAAGTAAATGAAAGTAAAAGAAAAGAAAGGAAAGTAAAAAAAGAAGAAGTACCTACTCGGGAAACAAAGCGTTATCCCGAGGACTCGATTCCTTATCAGATAGCTTTATATCTTCACTCCAAAATAATGGTGCATGCAGCTGATTCTAGCGTCTCACACCTGATAGAACGATCTAACCTACAGAAGTGGGCGGACGATTGTCGCAAGCTGCTGGAGATAGACAAAGCCAAGGAAAACGTGATTAGAGATGTAATCGACTGGGCTACATCGGATGAGTTTTGGAAGAAGAACATACTCAGCGCTTCGAAGCTCAGAGAAAAATTCCAAGACCTTGCTATCAAGATGACCTTGGAACGGAAGCAACCCATGAGGTCTGCCGGGTCGTTTAAGTCAGTTAATAGCAGACCCAAGATGTCTGTCGTAAAGGACGATGGACAAGCCCCTCAGGTAACTCCTGAGGAACTAGAGAAGATGCTAGAACTAGCCAGAGAGCTTAAAGGGACAGGACAGGGGGCAAGAGATGGAATACCTACTCATTGACCCCAGACCCGACCTACCAGACACCAAGCAATGGCGACTACTATTCCTACACATCCCTCTGCTAGAGGACAAGCCTAAAGCCTGTAAGATTCACTTAATCCTTTGGTCCCTACGCTGCTACGGTATGATTCTAAAGCTTAATTCAAGCGGTTTCTTTTTCTCAGCAATCATAGATCCCAAACAAGGCTTTGATTCAGCCGATGAGTTCCGCGATATGAGAGATAGATTCCTTCGCCCTCACAGCGAAGAGATAGCATCACTCCTGCGAAAGGTGGCAGGCAATGAGTAACCGACATGTACACAACAGCGCACAAGAAGTATGGGAAAGCTACGAGTGGCTCATACGCCAACGACTAGAAGACCTTGATAACCTTTCGAGAGAAATGTTCAAGGACATGCGACTTGCGCGGATCAATACGAATGTCGCATATCACGTAATATCGCAATCTTTCGCGGATTTATGGGCGGAGGTTGCTGAGGAAAATAGAATAAGTGGCGAACAGCACCAAGTTAGGAGGGAGCGCCTTGCGAGAGACGAAGCAACGCAGAAAAGTTCTTGATGAAAACGATCGGATGGACGGAATTACGTTCGACAAGCTCGGACGCATGAACTATCATCCTGATTTTCATACGAATCATAAGTCTCGAATGTCGCTAGATGAAATTATCTACATGTGCAAGTATTACGAAATCGATGGCCCCAGAACAATATCGTTTGCAATCGGGCGCACTGAACATACCGTTATGAGCAAGGTATATCTCCTTCGTAAAGCAGGAAATTTCGAAAAATACAAATTTATGACCGACGATGAGTGGTTGGAGCTGATATCATGACATCCCGCATACTACACTACCCCGGCAGTAAGTGGTCAATGGCTGAGTGGATTATTAATTACTTTGTCCCACACGTCACGTACTTGGAAGTCTGCTTCGGCAGTGGCGCGGTACTCTTCACGAAAGAGCGCAGCCAGCTCGAGACGGTAAATGACATAAACGGGGGAATCGTTAATCTATTCAAGGTCATCCGAGATAGACCGGACGAGCTGGCACACGCAATCAGATTTACGCCACATAGCAGAGAAGAATATTACGATTCTTACGAAGAGTCCTCTGATGATCTAGAACGAGCTCGCCGCTTAGTCGTAAAGCTGTGGCAAGGCAGGGGGGGTAAAACGTCACACCGAACCGGATGGCGCAGCATGATAGAGCGCAATGGACCTCTGCCCGGTAAAGAATGGGTTCGATTCCCTGAAAAAATTGCCGAAGCCGCAGAACGACTTATAGGTGTTCAAATTGAATGCCAACCTGCAGCAAAATTGATAGAACGTTATAAGAGGTCGGACGTGCTCATTTATGCAGATCCGCCTTACCTACTTTCAACCAGGACAACGAGTAGTTATGAGTGCGAAATGTCGAACGGAGATCATGAGGAATTGCTCGAACTGCTGGATGCTCATCCGGGCCCAGTGCTGCTGTCTGGATATACACACCCGATGTATGATAGCCGCTTGAAGCATTGGAACCGAGAAACAAAGGTGGCCAAAGCCGAAAACGGAGCAACGAGAACCGAAGTCCTTTGGATCAACCCAATAGCAGCAGAACATACCGGGAGGCAATTAACTCTGTGGTAACGAGAAAATCGACGAGAATTGTTCCAAAAATTATTTCCAGAGAGGAAGGAATAGAAGAATGAAAGGACTCATCATAAAACCGAATTGGGCTGACTTGATTCTCTCGGGAAAAAAGACCTGGGAAATACGCGGGAGTAACACAAAGATTCGAGGCACTATAGCGTTAATCAAAAGTGGTACAGGTATGATTTTCGGCACAGCAGTTCTGACGAAGAGTTTCCACGTTACTCAGACGGCACTTGATCAAGGATTCCGAAATCACCGTATACCTGAAACAGTAGAAATAACCTACGAGAAACCGCATGTGTGGGAGTTGACTGCAGTAAAGAGATTTGAAGAACCCATACCATACACCCACCCAAAAGGCGCAGTCATATGGGTTAACCTGCCGGATGAATTATTTTAACCCCCATATAAGGAGATGAAGGATAGATGTCAGTAGAAACGGTACTCATGAAATGCGTTAACTCCGAGTGCGGTGATACTTGGAAAACAGGAAATATCAAACTTTCGGAACACGAATACCAGTTAATCGATCCGAATTGCGATAAGTGCGGTACATCTGGATTTATTGAAGAGTTTCTCAAAGTGATTGAAGAGACTCCCATGAATGAGATAAAGAGGTTAGTAGAAGAAGCGAAGTCCATATACTCAGCTTGGAACTGGGACATGATAGAAGCTGAAATGGGAAGCAGTCATGATCGTGGAGCATTCCGCGAATTGGTCACCATGTATACGAAGATGGTTAAACATATCGAATCCCCATCCAATCAGGGAGAAGCTACAAGGCTGCGTGAGGCATTGACAGAAGTTTTCAACCTCTTAGAGGAGCATCAACCTGACTGGTACTTGGGCGGACATTACAGACGGATGAAGGCAGCCCTCTCCTCCCATACAGAGGATACAGGGATACAAAAGGTACGAACAACCGATGAAGGAGAAGTCGCCGAATACATCATGGACAGCTTAAAGAAAAACGGCTTCAACGGAACTACGTTGGAAATGATCGATCTGGATGAAGAACCAATTGATCGTCTATATGCCGGAAGAATAACTATAGTATTCGATTTCCCAGATCCGAACGCCATACCAGGCATTAACACTGAGGAGGGGCAGTAACATGATGTGGTCCTTATCTAATAGAGCGGACACAAAAGCTAGGTTAATAGCAGACAGGCACTATAACCGTCAAAAGATAGGATCACGTCAATTTGTCCCACCTGGTAGATGCTTGGTCCTGTACACGGATAATGACAAAGGCAGAGCATTTTGGGTAACTTCATTCCCATTCGCTGAGTACGTTAAGCATGAGTGGGCTGGCGCGTGGATATGCTCTGCTTTTCGAAACGAAGGAGCTGGTACAGCTTCGGAAATGATCACACAGGCGATTGCGGCAACTCGTGCACACTTCGGAGATCCGCCAGAGCTCGGAATGATAACCTTCATTGATCGAAAAAAGGTCAAGCCCACGATTGTTCGTGGCAAAGAGATATGGGGATGGACATGGATAAAGGCGGGATTTAAGCAAGTAGGGGAAACGAAGGGCGGTCTACTAGCCTTTCAACTACTTCCTGCTAACATGCCGCAGTCCCAGCAAGCTATAGGCACACAGCAACATTTATTCTAATACCACTGAGGGGGATAAAGGACATGATTAAACTGATCGAGGTTAGCGGTGAAGATCGAAAGTTCAAAACACCGATATGGATTCCTGCTGATGTTGTTGTACGAGACAATGGCGGAGGAACAGCACAGTTGAAGATTACGAATATTCCGGGGTGGATCACCGTAGCAGAATCCCCCGAAGAAGTAACCCGCAAGATACTAGAGTTTAAGTTGGCTATGGTGCGGTATGAGGCATCATCGTATGCGGCGTATGAGCACATAGCCACGGAAGAGTTGGTACATCCTTATGCACCACCATTGGATCAAGTGCTAATACTCAAGGGACTAGCTGGTCTAGAGGGATAGAGTCTATCTGGCGTAGTAGACACATTAAGCGTAATAGAAGGGGGCTGCAAACTTGGCTTATAAAAAACCGATTTGTGAATGCGGGGAAGAACTCTTATTTGAAGTTGAAGAAGTTCAAGTCGTTCAATATGAGATTCTCAAGAACGGATTTGTAGCAAAACGCCCCTTTCACAAAGGAATCCACGGGGACAACAATTGGGGCGTTCTCGTTTGCAACACCTGTCGCAAGCAATATGAATTTAATAGATCGTTTGTAGGTAAGGATAAATTTAAGATGCTTCGAGATGAAGAGATTTCATGACGCAGCACAAAGATCAGCAAAGGAGTGAAGACCTTGAGAAGATATGAATGTCTTGAAAGTTTTTATATCGACAAGAAGGACGACAACGGTTTTTCTACCGATTCTGAAATCGTGATTGAGGCTGGCGGTGTATGGACTGACAGTGAAGAAGAGTATCGTTTCGTCGGTGGGGAAGTTCGCCTTGAAACTGCTGATGGCTTGTGGATTGAGCTTCCGAGACGAATGGTCAACCAGTATTTCAAGGAACAGTGATGAACATATCAAAGATAGCAAAGGAGGGATAGGCATGGATAGCGGGACAGTAACCCAAGTGACCAAACCTAAAGTACAGAGAGCGTGGAATGACTACCAACGTGTAAACAAGACTCGTAAACTCCACCTGTGTGCGATGACTGGTAAAGTCATACCGATAGGATCAAGCTGCTGGCACTATACAGGAGAGTTCGAGGGAGATTTTCAGTCATGGTACTGCACGGACGAGGCGAAAGCCTTTGCTGATACCTACGACAATGGTGAAGGAAGCTGGGAATGCCAAGAGATTGGCGAAGCAATGCGGGAGAAGGGATTGATATCATGACCCAACAATATACACGTGATCAGATACTGGCTATGGAGCCAAAGGAATTGAGCATTGCAGTTGCCGTTGAAGTAATGAGATTCGAACCAGGAACAGTCACGCTCGGAGGATGGAATCCAGCAGAGGACATATCCGCAGCATGGGAAGTTTTAGAAAAATTCGAGGATTATGGCGTATTATTTACGCAAACAAGAGCTTATTACTGTTTTATCCAAACAACGAAACAGAGATATCAATCATCAAGCTGCTTAACAGCCCCCGAAGCCATATGTAAAGCTGCTCTATTGGCGGTGATGGAGCTATGACCCAACCTAATATTACCGCAGTCTATAAACTTGAGGAAACAGGCAGCCAGACGATGGGGTTCGCATCCATGGAAAGATACTTCCTAAATCAAAAGGATGCTGTAAAAGCTTTTATATCAAAGATAAAAGAGTACCGAAAAAGTGAGGATTTGGCTTCTAAAAAAGATTTGGACGGGAAAAAGCCTATCAAGATTACAGAGAATCCCAAGTCATTCGGTGGTCACAAAGTAATAAAAGAGGCTTGGGCGTCAGTGTGGGACTCCTACACGATCCCTGAAGAAGGAACAGAATGGGAAATCGGTTCGTTAAGACTTCAAGTCCTTGAAATAAAGCTGGAGGTATCTCATGACCCAACCTAAAGGAATGATAATCGGCGTAGTCGGACACGGAGGCAATTCTATGGTTCAAGCGATGTTATCCATGGCACAGGAATCTATTAATAGAAGGGAAGAGGATCCGTTGACCCAAACTAATGAGCAGTTAAAGAAATACGAAGTATTATGCCTACTACACATCTACAACGGATTATCAACAACAGTGTCAAAACGCTTAATAACGGTAGAGGCTGAAAGCGAGGAATCAGTCGGAAATTTCGCGAGCGAGAAAATGCGGCTTGAGTATAAAAGTAGTGTGGATTGGAGTTTAAGCGGCGTTACCATTATGTCCATAAAAGAAATTGTACCCAATGAGCAACTAGACCACGAAAAGAAGCTGGCAGAGATAAAATCATACGATGATTCTTGGTGGCTGCGGTATTTGGAGGAAAAAACAATCTTCGATGCAGACAACATAAAAGCTCATAAGCAATGGTTAATCGAAGAAGTTGATCGGCTGCTGGAAGAGAACAAACGACTAAGTGATCTATTGAAAATGAAAGAAACTAATTTCTCTGATGAGGAAGTAAGCGAACACGATTTCACAATGCAACAATTACACATTGAGTCAAAGCGAGTTAGAGAAGAAAACAAGAAACTTCACTCCCGAATCCAAAAGAAAATTCGCAGCATTGATAATTTACAAAAAGACTATGAATACCTACGTGCAGAGCTAACAGTCGAACAAAAGAAGAATATAAACCTTAGCATAGCGTATGGGAAACAATCTGATCATTTAGAACAGGTAATGCAAGAACGGGAAAAAGCAGAGAACAATTTAACTGACGCCCTAAACTCAATCATGCATTCAGACAAAGAATTAGAACAGCTTAAGGCAGAACTATCCGCAAAGGATAAGGTACTGGATCTTCTGTCCAGTTACCTACCCGGGTCGGACGGTGACATTATCCGTACCATCCTATCTCAATATACCAAAGGAGATACATCCAAATGAGCAATCTTAGTGCCACAGTATCTATTGTAGGTAACTCTATATCGATCAAGTCCGATTCAAAGCTTATAGCAATGCCAGCAAATGACTGGGTCAGCCTCGCAGAACGAGCGCACCTAGCAGAGTGGAAGCTCCAACAAATAAAAAATCTTGTCGGACCCATCGAACTAAACGAGCCAATCAATGAAATAGTCCTTAAGATATCAAAGATACTCCCTATCATTAGGGGATAAGGAAAACCCCCGAACCTATGCTGGGGAGCCGGTCGGGGGAACGTATATTCCTACACACCAATTATATCATAAAAGGGTGTGGGGAGCGTGGGTATCTTGCAGCTTGAATTTTACGAAGAGGCAACAGCGGAAGAGGTCAAACAGGCCAAGTCGCTTTTAACTAGGTACAGACGGCATAAGGATCTGATCGCGGAGCTTGAAAAGATAAATGATCTTGCTCCAAAGCAGAAAAAGGCGTACAATGCGTTTTTAGCAGCTAATCAAGCGGTGGAACGAGCTGTAAGGCTTGTTGTAGATCAAGAGATTAAGAAAGCTATCCATATGCGCTATATCGATGGATTTCGTCGTAAAGATGTAGTGACACACTATCGGTTCCTTGATCCATCGACAGTCGATCGCCGCATTAACCGCGGTATCGAATCGGTAGCGAATAGCCTCAAATTCTTCGAATAGTTCGCACCAATAGCGCTTTCGAAAAAGTAGAGGGAATAAAGGAATAAAAATGCGTGTAAAGTGCGCGTTTCATGCTTGTAGGTCGCTTCTCATATGCACGTTTTATAGGGGTACAGTTGAATCAATAGAGGGAAACCTCAGGCGATTCCGCTGTGCCTTTTTGATTTTGCGGACCCGGTCATGCGGTGGGTTGTAGACAACCTTAGGCGCTAGTCGCCAAGCGTGTGGAGATGGGGCTGGGTTTGAGACCCGGTAGGCGATAAATGATCGCTTGCGCTGAAGGTGACTTGTCCCTTCTTCTCTGTTTCGGCACGTCCGAAGTGGAGCAGAGGAGATAAACGTTATGGAGTCCTGCGGGACTCTTTTTTGATTCTAACAAATAGGAGTTGAGTCCGTTGGTTAACAGGAGTAAACGTAAAAAAGATGGCGGACTCAACCTATACAGAGACCGCAAGATGTCATTCCCTGAAAAACCGCCAGAGAAGTGTGTCGGTTGTCCGTATGGAAGATGGCAAGATACAACGCATTATTGCCTGTGGGTTAATTGTCCAAAAGAGAAACCACCCGCGGAGGTGGTCACATGAACTTTGTCCAACCAATCCGAGACCCACTACTGATATCTGAAGTTAAACAGTATTACAGGATTAGGTCGGATAGAGACTACATGCTTTTTGTGTTTGGGGTTAACATCGGTTTGCGAATCTCAGATATTCTTCCTCGTAGAGTAAGGGACGTTCGTGGTCGAACGCATATACTCCTGCGGGAAAAGAAGACAGGGAAGCAAAAGCTAATGGCTATTAACAACAAGCTCCAGAAAGAATTGAAAAAGTATATCGAAGGAAAAGCAGACGACGAGTATTTGTTCCCATCTAGACAGAAAGATAAGCACGGCTTACAGAAACCGATTGGCCGTGAGCAAGCTTATAAGATTTTGCGGAAGGCAGCTGACGAATTTAATATTGATCAGTTTGGCACACATACGCTGCGGAAGACATGGGGATACAATGCCTATGAACAAGGTATGACACTTGCTGAGATTAAAGATGTTTTCAACCATTCAACTGAGGCTATGACGAGCAGGTATATTGGCTTAACCCAAGACTCCATCGACTCTAAAGTGAGGAAGATTTGGGTGTGAGTTACACATAATTACTGACCATGTAACTCAATGGGGTTAAGATGGGGAATCCCTTACTGGGCGTGGGAAAGAACGTTAATCCCAATGCAACAGAATATAAGATATGGGTAACTCGTATTTTATGCATTATATACATTTTCGTTCGATATCGTAATTGTTTCGAATAGTTTTCATGCCTTTATTGATATGGCTTGCGAGGGAATTTCCAGTTGATAAACGGTATGTATACTTATGCATAGAGAGGGGGGTTGATAGGATGACTCATCCATTTTACTTATCGGCAACTTGAAAGAGGAAGAGGTCATGTATATTAAGGCGCGATGAGTACAGGTGCCAGCAGAGTAAACGGTATGGTAAAACCTTGGCTGCCACAACGGTACATCACATCTATCCACTGGAACTTTATCCAGAGCTGGCGCTGGTTGACTGGAATCTAGTGTCCCTCAGTCACAAGTGGCACAACGCTATGCATGATCGTGTAACACATGAGATAACTGCTCTTGGATTGACTTGGCAAGAGCGCGTTCGAGAAAAATTCGAAAAATGGGAATTGTCGAGAATTTAACAGAATTTTTGAGGATGAGGATACCCCCCCATTCTTTTTTTATTTTTTTGAAAATCTTAATACCGGCTGGGGGAGCTTTTTCCAATAGTGCGAGTCGTGGGAAATTTTTTTTGGGGGGTGGTGGAATGAGTGCTATAAACAAGGAAATTGATAAGGATGCCATTAAGCGAGCTACAATTCGCGATATGAAGGCGCTCCGAATTTATAAAAAGCAATATGATCGCATCATCGACATTTATGCGGAGTTGGTCACGCAATACAATAGGCTCACTGATGATTTCGCAGACAGTGGATATCAGGTCGAATCCGAAACCGCACAAGGCGGAGCTAAGAAGTCTCCCATCGTTGCAACGCTGGAAACATTACGAAAAGATATTCTGGCATATTCAGACAGATTGTGCCTTAATCCTAAATCGCTCGAAACGGTAACGGCTGAGAAAACAGAAACATCCAAGCTTGCCGCTTTGGTTAACAAACGAAGATGAAGCCGGATAAGAATTATTTTGTTGTCATGGAATATGCAGTTAGCATTGCGGATGGGAGAAAAGCCGCTTGTGAAGAGTTGATCGAGGGCGCGAATAGATTTTTAGGAGACCTCGAATCAGATTTATATGATTTTAACCCTGCAGATGCTGAATACGTGATCGAAATAATAGAAACGACCTTCGTCCACGAAAAGGGAGAACGTTTAGATGGTACACCGTTAAGGGGAACGCCGTTCCTGTTAGAACCATGGCAAAAGTTCATTATTTATAACTTGCTTGGATTTTTCCTCAAAGGTAGCATTTTGCGCAGATTCCAAGAGGCATTCTTGTACGTTCCGCGCAAAAATGGGAAAACCCCTTTTTCTGCTGCATTAGCATGGGCGTTGGCGCTCCTGAGCATCAAGTCCAGTTCAACGATTTATATTGTGGGAGCAGCACTACGCCAGGCGCTTCAAAGCTTTGGTTTCATCTTATACAATCTTCGACAAATGGGCGAAGAGAAGAATTTTAGAATTCTAGACAACAATCAGAATCACAGCATTTCAGGGGATTTCGGCGAAGGGTCGCTGCACATTGAAGCATTGGCCGCCAACCCCGATGCACAAGATTCGTTGAATTGTAACTACGCCATTGCGGATGAACTTCATGCGTATACGAAGGCGAAGCAATATAACATCATCAAGGAGGCGATGAAAGCCTATGCGAACAAGTTAATGATCGGCATTACCACGGCTGGAGACGACATGACAAGCTTCTGTTACCAACGCCTCCAATATTGCAAAAAGATTTTGAAGAAGACGGTAACAGCAGAGCACTATTTTGTGTTTATCTGCAAAGCAGATCAGGACGAAAAGGGTGATGTGAAATATACATCTGCCATTGAACATGAAAAGGCAAACCCTAATTATGGGGTAAGCATTCGTCCTGCGGATATTATGAAAGAAGCAGAAGAAGCGCATAACGATCCCCAGCAGCGCAAAGATTTTTTATCCAAGTCACTAAATATTTATACATCTGTTACACGGGCTTATTTCAATCTTGATGAATTTAAGGCGAGTGACAAAAAGTATAAGTGGACTTTGGAAGAGTTGTCTAAGTTGCCTATCCACTGGTACGGCGGTGCGGATTTATCGAAGGTACACGATCTTACAGCTGCTGCGCTTTACGGCAATTACAACGGCGTTGACATTGCGATAACGCACGCTTGGTTCCCAAGAGTTGCAGCCCATACCAAGGCGGAGGATGACGGTATACCTTTGTTCGGATGGGAAGAGGATGGTTGGTTAGATATGTGCAATACACCAACTATTAATTACGATGACGTTATTAAATGGTTCGTCAATATGCGGGACATGGGATTCCGCATTCGAGAAATCGGCTTTGATCGAAAGTTTGCCCGCGAATTTTTCTTGGGAATGAAGAAGAAAAAATTCAGGGTGATCGATTTGCCTCAGCTCTATTTCTTGAAAAGCGAAGGATTTCGACGCATTGAAAAATATGTGAAGGACGGTAATTTTTATTACCTTCATTCTCAAGCATTTGAATATTGCGTAGCGAATGTTCACGCGATAGAAAAAACGGATGATGCCGTTATGTACGAAAAAGTATTGCCCGATCATCGTATCGACATATTTGACGCTACTGTTTTTGCCAGCATGAAATATCTTGCCAGCATCGGCGAAATCAAAACAGACGTCCAAAAATACCTGAATGGAGGAGATGGCGATTAGCAAGAGGAAGCGACGAGGTAAGGTCAACACACGAGCTGCGCCGGAATCGCAGGTAGGTTGGTTTTTGACCTCTGACGCTCACGATACGCTTTGTGTGCCAGGATATACACGGCTGTCACAAAACCCTGAAGTTAGAATGGCTGTCGATAAGATTGCTGATTTGATTAGCAGTATGACGATCCATTTAATGATGAACACAGCAGACGGAGATGTGCGTGTTAAAAACGAGCTAAGCCGGAAGCTGGACGTAAACCCCTATAGCCTGATGACACGTAAAGCGTGGTTGTACAACATTGTATATACCATGTTGCTGGATGGTGACGGAAACAGCGTTGTGTACCCGAGTGTGTCAAACGGGATGATCGACGAGATGATTCCACTTAAACCATCGGGTGTAAGTTTTGTGGATACTGACCGAGCTTATCAAGTCCATTATCAAGGAAATATTTACGACTATGATGAGGTACTACACTTCACCATTAACCCTGATCCTGAACGACCTTGGATTGGAACGGGTTATCGGGTAGTGCTGCGAGACATTATTGACAATTTAAAGCAGGCTTCCAAAACTAAAAACAGCTTTATGTCTGACAAGTGGAAGCCTTCACTGATTATCAAGGTTGATGCCGCAACTGCGGATTTCGACAATGAAGAAGATCGGGATAAGCTGCTAAACCGTTATGTTTCAGACACTGGCGGCGGTAAGCCTTGGGTCATTCCAGCCGACTTGCTTGATGTGGTGCAAATTAAGCCGCTATCTCTTAATGACTTAGCGATAAATGAGACGGTACAGCTCGATAAAAGGACGGTTGCGGCCATGATTGGCGTACCGCCTTTTTTTGTTGGGGTGGGCGAGTTCAAAAAGGATGAATACAACGCCTTTGTAGATAGCCGGATACTTCCTCTTGCCCAAGGGATACAGCAGGAAATGACACGGAAATTACTGTTTAGCCCGGACTATTTCATTCGGTTAAACCACAGGACGCTGTATTCTTACAATTTGATGGATCTAGTTACAGCTGGTACTGCACTCGTAGATCGTAATACATTGCGTCGCAATGAATTGCGCGACTGGATTAGCATGAGTCCAGATGCAGAAATGAACGAACTGATTGTTCTCGAAAATTATCTGCCGGCCGACCTCCTTGGAGAGCAGAACAAGCTCAAAAATATCAAAAAAGGGTTGAGTGAAGGGGGTGATGACGATTAGTAGAGATCTGCAGCAAAAGCGTAGTTTGAAGACGGAACTGAAGACGCGATCCGAGCCTGAAGGCAACGATTTATTTATTGAAGGTTATTTCGCAGTTTTCAACCGTGAAACCGAATTGTGGCCAGGAGCGCATGAAGAACTTGCTCCAGAATCATTTAACACTACATTGACCAATGACATTAGGGCGTTGATCAATCACGACACCATGTTTGTGTTAGGTCGCAATAAATCAGGCACGTTGGAGCTAAAAGTAGACGAGCACGGTCTTTGGGGGAGGGTGCGCATCAACTCCAAGGATAGCGACGCCATGAACCTGTACGAGCGCGTGAGGCGGGGGGACGTGGATCAATGTTCGTTCGGATTCAACATTGTTCGCGAAGAAACAGAATGGCGGGAAGATGGAACCGTCAAATGGATGATTCGCGAAATTGATTTGCACGAAGTGTCGGTTGTTACTTATCCCCAGTATGAAGAAACAGGTGTCCAAGCGCGTAAGGCTGACGTGGCACAGCATCGTTCCCGTCAGCTCCTTCAGCGCAAACAAAATGTGAAAGCGAGGTTGAAAAAATAATGTCTTTAAAACAACTGATGATCGGAAAGAAATTGCGTGGGGCTCAGGCGGATTTGGAGGAGCTGCGCAAAAAGGAAGCGGGATTTGCCACGCGTACAGCTGAGCTTGAAGCAGCAATCGAAGAAGCAACTACTGAAGAAGAAACCACGGCCGTTGAAGAGAGTGTCACCGAGCTGGAGGCTTTAAAGGAAGAGTTCGAGCAGCAAAAAACGAAGCTCGAAGAAATTATTACTACGCTATCTACTGAATTGGAACAGCAGAACAGCAAGGTACCGAACAACGAATCGCGCAGCAAAAATAACGAAGGTGGAAGAGGTGGCGAAAACATGCCAGCAGCTAGATCAAAAAAGGAATACTTCACTCGCGAGGTAGAGGATTTTTATAGTGAGCTTCGCACACGGCTGAAAACAAGGGCTAACGGAAATGTATTACCTCCCGGTGATGCAGGCGCCGATTTGGTTATTCCAGATATCGTTGTAAACCGAATCCGCGAACGTATCGGAGATTTCACAACCTTGTATCCGCTTGTTGATCTTGTTCGTGCCGGTGGTCGCGTTAAGTTGATTCTTGATGTCGACACAAAAGAGGCTACGTGGATTGAAATGCGGGGTGTGATTAAGGAAGATGACGATTCGAAGCTTACTGCGGTCGAATTTGACGGCTTCAAGGTTGGGCGTATCGTTTATATCGACAACTCGCTGCTGGAAGATAGCATTATCAACCTTGATGATTACCTAACTAAACGCATTGCCAGATCCATCGCCAAGGCACTGGATAAAGCAATCTTGGTAGGAACAGGTAAAGATGACAAGCAACCAGAAGGTATCTTACCGGCTATTCCAGCAGCCAATAAAAAGAAAGCTAATACGGATTACAAAGAACTCATTCCACTATTGGGGTTGATCGATACTGGTGAGGATGCAACAGGAGAGATCATCTGCGTCGTGCACCGTCAAACGTATTATGCCAAGCTAGCCAATTTGACGTTACACGTCAATTCTGCCGGCCAAGATGTTGTGATGTTGCCGAACCTCGCGCAGCCTAATTTCTTAGGTCTTCGCGTGGTGTTCAACAACTATTTGCCGCAAGATAAAGTACTGTTTGGTGTGTTTGACAAGTACACACTTATTGAACGCGAGGGCACGCGGATTGATATGTCTGCGCATTACAAATTCCGTGAGGATCAGACGGCCATTCGTGGTATTGGACGATACGATGGAAAGCCAGTCATGCCAGAGGCATTCGTCCTTGTCGATATCTCCGAGCCCGTGAGCGGTAGCACAGTGCCTGAGAACAATGGTTCGGGGGAGTAACAGCTTTCAGCGCTCCCCCTGAAATGCCTAATCTGGATGCCATGACCAAAGCAGAACTGTTACAGTTTGCGGATGATCATGGTATTACAGGCGTGGTATCTAGCATGCTGAAAGCTGATGTTATCGCCGCCATTAAGGAGGCGAAGGGGTGGACATAGAAATTGTTGTTGCGCTTGTGAAAGAGGGCCTTGGCATCAGGACAACCGTTAGAGATAGCTTTATCACGGCGATTGCCGCTGGTGTAATCAAGGAATTAGAAGATGAGCAGGGGTTGAAGCTATCTAAAAGCAACCCCCATCATCTTATTTTTGTTGTGGACTATGCAACCTGGCGTTATCAAAGCCGGGGTAGCAAAGAGGGTACGCCGCGACATCTTCAATTTCGGCTTAATAATTTAAAAGTTCGAGTGGGTGGCAATCGTGCTGTGGAATGACGAAGTAGATCTCATACATGTAACCCACTCCAACGACAGTACCGTTGTTGTTTCTGAGACTGTTAAAACGGTTTTTGCCAACAAGAAATCAGTAACACGCAGCGAGTTTTATCAAGGGGTAGCGAATAATCTTAAGCCTGTCGCTGTATTCGAAGTTAATAGTTTTGAATACGAAGATGAACAAAAACTACGGCATGAAGGCTCGGACTATATGATCATCCGATCGTATCAGATCACACAAGACCTTCTAGAACTCACGTGCCAAGCCTATAGCGACGTGGAAACAAACCTTGCCCGTTTACGGGATATGGTCGAAGTTTGGCATAACACATTCAAAGATAACAGCATGGGCGAAAAATCGCCGTTTGCTGAACTTCTCTACACCTTGCCAGCCCAAATCGAGTACAAGGGAGGCGGCGCATCCGAATTGGACGGCGTAATCGAGACGACGAACACCGCAACGATTACCATCCAATATCGCGAAGGCGTCTCTTCAAACATGTGGATCGTGATAGATGGGCGGCGCTACGATATTAACCACATCGAAGATCCCTATAATCGACACGAGACGCTTGTTCTGTATGTGGAGAGGGTGACGCCGTGATGTTAACGAGAGCACAGATCAATAAGGCAATCAATGATCGGGTCAAAGCAGAGTTCGTAGGCATTCCAATTCAGAGTAGCGATGTGCAGGAGGGGTTTGAACGCCCCTCCTTTTACGTGTCGTTGGAGACGAGGGGCACGGAGACATTTCAGTTCAATCGTCGCCGTGAATTCACGTGTCGCATTAAATACTTCCCGAAGGATCGCTATGTTTACAAAGAAGAAGCATACGACGCACAGGATCGACTAGAAGTAATGTTCGGTCTGAACTTTCCTATCAATGATCGCGTGATCACGATAGACGGCGCAGAAACAGACTTGATCGACAAGGTGTTGCACTACGATTTTGATTTTGTTATCACCGAGTTAATTAAGCCTGATGATCCTGGACAACCAATGGAGGAGCTGGTCGTCGATGGCGGACTTTGACATTGATACTCGTGAGTTAGATCTGTTCAGTGAAGAATTGGAAGATCTCCAGCGTCTATTTCCCAAAGAGTCCCGGAAGCTTATGCAGCGCAGCGGGAACAAGGCGCGATCGGTAGTCGTTGATAAAGCGAAGCAGATCGTCAAGAAGAAAACGGGTAACTACCTCAAGTCGATAAAACGAGGCAAGGTGTGGGTGTCCGAGGACGGCACAAAGGTCCGGGTGTACTCTGCTGCCCCTCATGCTCATCTAATCGAAAAGGGGCATAGGATCGTTGACAAGGACGGGACTGAGCACGGATTTGTAGCAGGCGTCCACGTCTTCGACAAAGCGGAGCGGGAAATCGAAAGCCAGTGGGGAACCATCTTGGAACAAGAATTCAACCGCATTATGAGTAAATTATGAAAGGGTGACAAGCATGGGTTTACCTGAAATATCTATCAGCTTTACAAGTCTGGCCGTATCCGCAATACAGCGGAGCCAGCGCGGCATTGTGGCGCTTATTCTCCAGGACAACACGGGGAATTTTGACAGCAAAGAGTATAAGGCGATCACCGAAGTGGAGACGACCGAATGGACGCCTGCGAATCTGGACCTGATCCAGAAAACGTTTCTGGGTGTGCCGTCTAAGATCATCGTCGAGCGGATCGCCATCGGGTCGGGGGAAACGCCAGCCGACTACGCCGAAGCGCTTAATCGTTTGGCTGGGAAGCGCTGGAACTACCTAGCTGCGCCAAAGGCAACCACAACGGACGTGACGAAGATCGCCACGCAAATTAAGACGTGGCGGGACGCGAATAAAAAAACGTTCAAGGCTGTATTGCCGAACAGCGCGAACGACCACGAAGGCATTATCAACTTCACGACGGGCGGGATTGTGGTGGGCGAAACGATCTATACCGCGTCCGATTATACAGCTCGCATCGCGGGTATCCTGGCAAGTCTGCCACTCACGCGCAGCTCGACGTATTATGTACTTCCTGAAGTGGAGACGATCACTGAAAGCGTCGATCCAAAAGCGGACATTGATGCAGGAAAGCTGATCCTGATCAACGACGGTGAAAAAATTAAGATTGGGCGCGGAGTAAACTCTTTGACCACACTTTCAGAGGGAAAGACTGCTGATTTTACCAAAATTAAGATTATTGAAGGACATGACCTCGTTCAAGATGACATCTCGCGGACATTTTCCGATAATTACGTCGGCAAAGTCAACAACAGTTATGACAATCAAGCGCTATTTATTACGGCGGTCAATTCTTATCTGCGCAGGCTGGAAGGGGATGTCCTCGATCCAGCTGCAGACAATCGAGCAACTGTAGACATCGAGGCGCAGCGTCTCGCGTGGGAAGACATCGGCGAGGATACAACCTCCTGGAATGACCAAAAGGTCAAAGAGACAACTTTTCAAGCTAAGGTATTTCTCGGCGGGGCGCTTAAATTTTTGGATGCGGTCGAGGATTTACAACTTAAAATCGCGGTTTAAGGGAGGAAAGAAAGTTGAAAGATCCGAATCGAATTATTAACGGAACATACGGACAGGTCTGGGTGGATGATGAGCTTTGGGCAGAAGTGGATAGCTTCGAGGCGAAGGTTAATATCTCCTATGAAGATGTTAACTTTGCAGGCTCCGGCGCCACCCACAAGAAGCCAATTGGATGGACAGGCGAGGGCAGTATGACATTCAAGAAGATCTATTCCCGTGTTCAGCGCGCCATGGCAGATAAGGTTCGGAAGGGGATTTATCCGCGCTTTAAGTTTGTTGCGAAAGTGGCTGACCCTAACGCATTCGGAGCTGAACGTGTGGCCCTACACGATGTAACACTTAACGAATTCAATTTGTTAAAGTTTGAGCAAAAAACGCTCGGAAGCGAGACGATTCCATTTGCCTTTAGCGATTACGAAATGATTGATAAGATCGCATAAACAATTCAAAACCAAATAAAATCCCAAACGTTTGGGAAAATGGAGGCTTTACAATGAGTAAAATTGTTACGATCCAACAGTTGCTTGAGCAAAAGGAGCAATTGAAAAAAAAGCAGAAAAGGAAGCAACGTCTTTTTATCGAATCTCTTGACGGGGAAATCGTCATACAGGAGCCGGATCGGGCGATTGCGCTGGAAGGTGTCGAGATGGCACAGGGCGATCGCGCCGACTATGCAGACGTACACATCGCGTATCATAGCGTGATTGATCCCAACTTACGAGATCCGGAGTTGCAAAAAGCTTTTGGATGCAGTGAGCCGACGGATATCGTCAATCTCATCTTCAGGGCAGGCGAAATCACAGCGATAAGCGGCCACGCTTTACAATTGGCTGGGTTTGGTCAAGGCGTTCGGAAGGTTGACGAGACAGTAAAAAACTAATCAAGTCCGATGGCGACCTTTACTTTTTGCATCACTATGTGCAGCGTGGTCATAAGCTGTCGGACTTACTAATGCTGGATGCCTCGGAAAAACATTTTTTTAAGGTCTCTATGCTGTTACATTATGAAGAAGAAGCAAAGCACGGGGAGAGTCGGTGAAGCCGGCTCTTTTCCGCGTTTAAAGGAGAGGGGCGACTGTGGGCGCAAGAGATATATCCAAGACACTTGTCCTTAAAGATGGAACAACATCTACTTTAAATAAGGTTGGGGCCGGGACAGTCCGCTATAAAAAGCAACTACAAGACCTTAAAAAGCAAGGCGAAGCCACATGGTCGAGTCTGCGCAACGGCATCGCTGGAGCCGCTACTGCTATCGCCGGTTATTTGAGTGTTCGATCACTGATATCGTATGCTAACTCATCTGCAGCAGCTGCTAAGACACAACTAGAAGCGGAAGCAAAGTTGTCTGTCATTATGCGTCAACGGATGGGAGCGACTAACGATGTGATTACATCTGTTAAAGATTTGGCGGACGCACAAGAGAAGCTAGGTGTTGTATCTGCGGACGCTCAAATATCAGGCGCGCAGGAGCTGTCTACCTATCTCGAAAAGTCAGACACACTTAAGACACTCATACCAACAATGAATGATCTCGTCGCTCAACAATACGGAGTTGCAGCTTCATCCGAACAAGTGACAGGCATGGCATCGATGCTGGGTAAGGTTATGGATGGACAAGTTGGAGCGCTATCTCGGTATGGCTTCACCTTTAGTAAAGCCGAGGAAAAGATACTCAAGTTTGGCAAGGAGTCTGAGCGAGCGGCGTTGCTGACGAGGATCGTTAAGGACAGCATCGGAAACATGAATGCAGAGCTCGGAAAAACGGATGATGGAAAGCTTAAGCAAACTAGCGATGCGCTGGGTGGCCTGCAAGTAACTCTCGGAAAAACAGTCATCTATCTTAAAAAGCAGTTTGCCGGAGTAATCTCGGAGTATCTTCCAGGCATCCAAGCAGGTGTGCAGGGTGTAGCGGATAGCATTCGTTCGTGGGCTGACAATGGCGGTATTAATCGTATAGCCGAAGGAGTAAAGTCCGTCTGGGAATGGATCACAACAGCGTGGGACGTTGCGGTCGGTATGTATAATTTTGTTTCGAACAACTGGTCGTTAATCGGCCCAATCGTCTACGGGATTGTCGGTGCGTTTGCTGCCTACAAGTTGGGGCTTATCGGCATGCGCGTATGGACGATGGCTACAACAGCAGCTACGTTTATTGCGACTACAGCTCAACTTGGTCTTAATGCAGCCATTAGAGCCAATCCACTCGGTTTTATTATTACCTTAATTGGACTTGCGATAGCTGCCGGCACATTATTGGTTCAAAATTGGGAAACCGTCAAACTGGCCTTAATGAACACTTGGAATGTCGTTGTCGGTGCTGCTGAATGGGGTGTAAATCAGTACCTTAAATTTGCAAACTTCATGATCCGCGTTTATAAGTTTGCGTGGGACAGCATTAAGTTCGCGGGGATAAGTATCTGGAACGGCATTTTGTCGGCTGGTGAGGCTGGAGTCAATGGTTTTATCCGGCTCGTGGAATGGATGGTCCAGAAGGCACTCGATGGTGTAAACGGCATGATCCGAAACATAAACAGTATGTCGTCTTGGCTCGGACTAGGTGACATGATGGGCGAGCTGACCTTTGGCGGTCTTGGTAGAGTTGATTTTTCTGGCGCCAAGGGAGAAGCGGAGGCCCCGAAATGGGACAACAACTATAATGCCATATCGGACGTTGATTTCAGCGGTGCAAAGTTCAGCGGCGATTCGATTGCTAAACAGTCTCAAAAAGCCCAGGACGAGCGCAACAAGAAAAAGAAAAAAAGCGAAGAAACTTTAGCGAATGCTCTCGATCAGAATACCGCTGCGATAGCGGGTAATACGAAATCGACGGATGACAATACCGGAGAGACGAAGAAGAACACAGCTAAGTTAAATGGTAATCAAAGCGCGATGGATATTGCTGATGGTCTGCTCGGGCGGATCGAGCGGCATATGTATGCGACATAAAGGGGGCGAGTGGCTTGATACAAGTTTTTTTGAGCATTAACAACAACAAGGAAGTCATTCAGCTCCCTGTGCCTCCGCCTGAGTATGATGTCGAAAGCCCTTGGAAAATAGACCAAGTAGATGGGTTGAATCAATCGCTGAGCCTTATTGGTCTGCGTGGATTGCGTGCGATTGAGATCAAATCCTTTTTCCCGGCAGCCGATTACCCGTTTTTGCAAAACAGGACGATGTGGGGCATGGATTACGTAGCGGCCATAGAACGCTGGCGCTCTCTGCGGCTGCCACTAAGATTGGTCATTACTGGCACAGACGGAAAGCAACGCCTTAATATGCCGGTTGTGATCGATGAGTTTAAGTATGGGACGGAACGTAACGGGGATGTCAACTTTTCGTTGCATCTGACGGAATTTGCGATGGTTAATACGAAGAGAAAGAAGTGACCGTATGTTCAAACTAATCCTTGTGAAAAACGACGGTCAAAAATCGTATGACGTGACCGCATTGTGTGCAGCGATATCTTGGGACGATAACCTCTCATTGATGTCTGCAATGCAGTTTGAGATTGCCTTTTCCGACGCCAAGCTCATCCCGACAAATCCATGTGATCTAGGAGACGCTGCAATCCTTTACGATAACGAGGTCGAGGTTTACAGGGGTATCATTGTGACGGAGGGGCGATCCGGACGGGATACAATCAAATATACAGTCTATGACTACGCATGGTACCTCGGCAAAAGTAAGTCGGTCTATCAATTTAACAAGATCACAGCATCGCAGGCGATTACTCGTATCCTTAATGATTTCGGCATGCTAATCGGACATGTGCCACAGATGCTAACGCCGATCAATGATATTTTCCTAGAAAAATCCCCCGCTGAAATAATTGAGGATATTTATAAACGCGAGGAGCGCCGGACAGGCAAGCGGTTTAATGTTGAAATGCGATCCGGACGGATCTATTTTGAAGATATGAAGGATCTCGTTATAAAAGGTACATTCCGATTAGCGGATAACCAGAAGTTGCAGGACGTCATGGACAACCCCCTTGCCGCCGAACGTACCAGGTCTATAGAGTCAATGCGTAATGTTGTTAAGATTTTGGTCGAACGCAAGGAGAATAAAAAAAAGAAAAAAGACCAACCAGATCCCAAACCACCAACGGACCAAACTGACCCGAAAAGTCAAAAAAGTCAAACGAGCTACGACATCGTGGCTATCACAAAAGATGAGCCATTAATAAGGAAATACGGCTTACTGGAAGAGGTTTATAAGATCGATGCGGAGGATGCGGCTAAAGCGCGGGAGGTTGCTCGTATCCTGCTTAAACGATTGGCACGTATCCAGGAAACTAACAGCATCAAACTTATAGGTGATTCCTCTTTTAAGGCTGGTCGGTTACTCGACATCGACGAGCCGATTACGGGTATGTCCGGTCGCTTTATGATCGTAACAGCCAAACACACCGTCACCAACCAGATACACATAATGGATCTGGAGCTTGCACTTCCGGAGGATGTTAAGTGATGGATAATATAGATAAGCTAGCGCAAAAGCTAGCGGAAATGTTCAAGGCAAACCAGAATCGACCAAGTACAGCGCCTAGGGTCGGTGATGTCGTGGAGACAACCCCGCTTAAAATACAGTGGGGCGATCAAATCTTGTTGACCGAGGATAAACTTCTTTTGCCTCGGGGGTTGGTGCTGGAAATAGGCGATCAAGTTGTAATCCAGCCAGATGAGTTTTTTAAGGATTTTTATGTACTACATGTGCTGGCATAAGGGGGGATGACGGTGCTTCCGCAGATTACGCAGCTCATGTTTGACAACAACGAAGAGACCGCCACGGAGACCGTTCACAAAACGTTCGATTGGGACTTCGATGTAGGCGACTTTCGGACGCGTGACGGACGAATCGTCGAATTAGAGGGCCTTGAATACCTCAAGGTATGGATACAAAAGGCGATCAGAACAGTCCGGGACACATTGATCTATGATGGCGAAGACTACGGCAGTGAGCACACTTCGTTGATTGGCCGCAATTTTAACAAATCGTTTGCGCAATCCGAATACGAACGCATGATTCGCGAGGCGCTTGTCGAAAATGACGCGATTTCCGGCGTCGAAAATTTTGCGTTCGGGCAGGCGGGATCTCGATTAGAAATCTCCTTTGATGTGCGTAGCATTTACGGAGATATGAGAGAGGCGGTGCTATCCGATGAGTAGTGTGATTTTGTCGCAAATGCTCGCAGCCATACCGGAAACTTACGACAAACGTCCGGGCAGTTTTATTTATGATTCACTGGCTCCAGTAGCAGATCAATTAGCGCAGACTGACACACGCCTGGAAAGTGTAGCATCCGAGCTATCGATCGAACATTTAAGTGGCCCGGAGCTAGCGCAACGCGTTCGTGAGAGGACGGGGATTGAACTCAAGGCAGCGACGAGAGCAGTTGGCACAGTGTTGTTAACTGGCACGGGCGAGATTCATCCCGGCGACTTGTTTGAGACAGCTGGAGGGGTGCAGTTCAGAGCAACAGAGGCAAAGGCGATTACTCTATCCGGATACGCGTCAATCGAAGCTGTAGTATCCGGAACGAGTGGTAACGTAGCGGCTGAAACCATCATTCTTTTCCCCGTGACACTGGCCGGATTTACTGCCGTGATCAACCCGCAATCAACACACGGGGGTTTTGAACAGGAATCCGACGCAGACTTGCTTATGCGATACTACGAGCGCATTCGGACGCCATCTACGAGTGGCAACAAAGCTCACTATCTCAATTGGTCAAAGGAGGTTCCGGGGGTCGGTGACGCAAGGGTCATTCCCCTATGGAGCGGCCCTAATACGGTTAAGGTCATTATCATCGACGCCAATCGCCAACCGGCTTTCCCGCAGCTTGTCACTGATGTGCAAAACCACATCGACCCCGGAGGCACAGGGCTTGGAGACGGGGTGGCTCCGATCGGCGCACACACAACGGTTGTTAGCGCTGCGCCGGTTGCGATCAACGTGTCAGTCAAGATCGTTCCGGACGTTGGCTATGATGATGCGCATATCATTGATAGTTTGATTAAACATCTGTCATCCATTGCATTTGTCGAGGACATCGTAAGCTATGCGCGTGCTGGAGCTGCTATCCTAGCGAGTCCCGGCGTAGCCGACTATTCCAATTTGTTGATCAACGGCGGATCAATCAATGTGCCAATTGCGTATAGCCAGGTTGCAGTTTTAGGGGCGGTGGTAATTGATGTCCATTAGCGCCGATATGATCCGACAGCTTCAGGCATTCCAACGAAAATCAAAAGTGTACAAAGCGTTATTTGATGCGGATGCGCAGCAACTAGACAGTCGATCCATTGCGATTACTGATCTCAGATTACAGATGTCTGTGGATACAGCAACCTGGGCACTAGGGATTTACGAGCAAGAGTTGGGTATCCCGACGGACGAGCTGAAGCCGGTATCCGAGCGTCGGGCCGTTATCAAATCCAAGATGCGCGGCACCGGAAAGGTAGATGCGGCACTTATCAAGCTAGTTGCGGATAGTTACACCAACGGGGATGTAAAAGTGATTTTTGACAAGGAAATCCGAATCACGTTTACGAGTACTTTGGGGATACCGCCTAACATTAGCGATCTACAGGTAGCTGTCGACGAGATTAGGCCGGCCCACTTAGCTGTGATTTATTATTTTTTATACTACGTATACGCTCAGCTTAAAGGATATACCTACGGACAGGTACGCGCATCCGGCAAAACGTATGGACAAATTTATAACGGAGGGATGTAATCGTGGCAACTACGCCAAACACTAAGCTACCGCTTATCGACCAAAGTATGACAGCGGATATCCCGCGTGATTTCAATGCATTGGCACAATCGGTGGATGCGGTTGTCGGTGACATGTCGACCGTCCCTACTATAGCCAAGGACGCAGCTGGGGCTATTAAGGAGCTACAAGAAGCGATAAGCAACGCAGATATTCCCGATGCCACACTGACTAAAAAAGGCAAAGTCCAACTCTCCAGTGCTACAAATAGCACATTAGAGGATAAGGCCGCTACCCCTAAAGCTGTTAAGTCTGCATATGACTTGGCTACAGCTAATGGTACCACATTGGCAGAACACATTTCCGACCTAGTCCGTCAACCTGCAGATGGAGGGACTACCGGGGGAACAGCAACTGCTTACACGTGTTCTTCAACTCCTACCCCCACAGCATTTGTTGACAAGATGGGCGTTGTTATCGCAGCTCATTTGGATAGTGGAGCGAATCCGACTCTTAAATGGGGTTCGCTCGCTGCAAAGCCAATGTTAAAGGCGAATGGGAGTCCGGCCGCAATCAAAAAAGACGGAATATACACCTGGCGTTACAGTGTCATAAAAGGGGCTTTTATCTTACAGGGTGAAGGGGGGGAGTACGGAACGGCTGGGGCCGCTGACACGTTGGCCCCTAAAACGATCGGGACGGACGCAGGATTAGTGGCGGGGACGATGCCTGATAGAAGCGCGGCATATCAAACTCCAGTAGCAATCGAAGGATCATATCAACCGAAAAAATTATTTGTATGTCCACCAAAGGGATATTATAGTGGCTCCACCGAAGGATTGTCTTATGTGGTTGTGGACGATGCTGAGTTTGTTGCGGCCAACTGGCCGACTACTAAAACTATATTTGGGTTACGAGGTACGATGCCCACCCATGACAATGAGGAAGTTGCCGTGGCTGTTTTTGGGACAACGACACCGCAGAGACTATATCTCACTCCGGCTAATGGATATTGGTCTGGTCGCGCCGTGTGGGCCGATGAACCCAACTTTATCCCAGCTAATATCCTGGCAGGAAAGTCTATGTTTGGTCTTGCAGGCACTCTTGTAAAAGGGAGAGCTTTTGCTAGTGGATCAGGAACTAGCGATAGTTCAGGGGTGATAACCGTTACCGGACTGGCTTTCGCCCCTGACTTAATAGAGGTTGAGATTCAGAATGGTAGGTCGATATGGATTTTAGGAAAACCGGATTCTATTAATAATCGGTGGTATGACGCATCTGGGAATATAGCGTTATATGGTGGATGGGCTATTGGAGCTAATTCGTTTTCGCTAAGACCTGTAACAAGTAGCTACGCGTTTACCTACAGAGTATATGGAGCGTGATAATAAATGGATATCGGAAGACGGATTTACTACGAACTAGCAACAGGAAACGTTATCCAAGATACCGGTGAGCGTTCCGGTTCAGTGATCGAAACAACAAATGAACAGGACTTCGAAACGTATGTCTCACTAGCCGAACGGATACCGGAAACAGTCGGATGCTTGCAATTGGAGTATGGTGAATATGCTCAGGACTTTGCGGAATGTAACGGATATAGAGTAGATGTGAGCAACGATATCCATTCGTTGCTTTTTTCACACCCAGATCCAAATGAGCCGGAGTTACCACCTATTTATCGTAAGCCACTATCCGGAGAAGTGGCAGAGGTCAAAGAGCAGCAGGCGTTAATGCAGGCAGCTTTAGATGATCTTATCTTGGGAGGTGGCTTGTAATGGCCGCATACATGGGACAAAGGATTATTGATGGTTTTTACACGTACGGGTTTGTTATTGGTAAGCGCCCCGATCTACAGGCGGGGATTGACACTTATCTGACGGATAAAGGCAGAGGGGATTTAATTGAGGGCTCCGCATAAGCGGGGCTTATTTTATTTGGGGCGGTGGGGTGTGGGTGAGTGATCCCGAAACACAAAAACTTAATGAGATAGCCGTTCAGGTCGCTCGGGTGGAAGTGGGGCAAGAAGCCACCAGCAGGGCAGTAAGCGATATGGCCGCTAACGTAAATAAGTTAGTCGATAAACTGGAAAAGTCAGACGTGCTAGCACGACGGGCAGAGGATAGAGCAAGCTCTGCGCATCATCGCATCGATGAGGAACGCAAGCGCCTAGATGATACTAACCGACATTACGATAACGAGATCAAATCGCTAAACGCTAGGATTGACACCGAAAACCGCGAACGCAAGTTAGACAAGCGATGGATGATCGGTACCACGTTGTCTGCTGCTGGGCTTATTATTGCAGTTATTAAACTATTTTGAGAGGATGATTATTTTGTTACAACCATATATTGATGGCATCGTAGGAGCTCTTATAGGGCTCCTTGTTACGTTTATGCTTGGATTGATCGCTATGTTACGGGTTAGGGTTAATGCTTGGTTGGATGCTAAGACAAACCTCCAGCAACGCGAGATATTGCACCGATTGGCGCAAGAGGGTATGTCATTGGCCGAGAATTTATTGAATGAAGCTGATGGTCCGAAAAAGTTTGACGAGGCTCTTGAATACGTGCGAAGTCGTGCAACGAAATATGGTATTAAGCTTACTGGCGTTGATATCAGAGCTGCGATTGAAAAGGCTGTGCTCGACTATAACGCAAAGGTTAAGGGTGGCGGTTAAATTGAACGAGATAGTCTACTATAGTCAAAAGGACAAGCGTTGGGCTTCTATACCTTACACAAAACGTAATGATCCCAAGCAAACAATAGCGACGTCTGCGTGCGGCCCGACTAGTTTCGCAATGGCCGCAAGCACGCTTAGGGACCAATCCATTTTACCGCCAGAGACATCTAGGTTTGCTATAGACCGTGGATATCGCACCGATAACAGCGGCACAGATTGGGGCTACTTCATTGCAGCGTCAAATTATTATGGACTGGCCTGCAAACAGACGGGCAATTTTGAAGAGGTCAAAAAAGCACTCTCCGATGGAGCACTTGTTATCGCATCTATGGGTCCTGGTCACTTGACGGGTGGAGGTCATTACGTGCTGCTTGTCGGCATTAATGCTAAATGGATCAACGTTCACGACCCTAATCATAGCTATAGATACCCAAATGACGGATTTGTCACTGACGTCAAGGGAGACGGAAAAATCAAAGTAGACGAGGTTGTATTTAGGCGCGAGGCTAAACAATATTGGGTATTCCCACAACCAGTTAAAAATGAGGAGGACAAGCCAATGACAGCAACAGAGGCAAAAGCATTCGAGGCGCAGCAAAGGAAAGTGGGTGAACTAGAAAGCGCAGTTACTGTACTGGCGCTTAAGGTAAAGGATTTAGAAGCGAATGTACCGGCTCCAAAGTGGTTTGTAACGGAGTTCGGGGATAAGGTTCTGGAGAAGATAAATGATCCAAAAGGGACATTGGACTTCTGGCGCTCACTTGCGGTGTCGCTGAGGGTACAAGGTTATAAGAAGGTAGTTTAATTGTTAATCTGTTGGCTCTAGTCAAAATCCCCGCCTAGCCATATGGCCAAGCGGGGATTCATAGGTTTAAAGTTGAATAACTCCATCGTCGGTTGTTTGGAATTGTGCAATAGAGTTGTTTAAGTCGTTGCAGAATTTTTGCATTTTGAAGATGTTGAGATTGTTTTTAAAGGTTACAGCCTGTAATTCTCCTGTCGATCCCACATAGTTCAAAATCAAATAGTGGTTCGGGGTTCCTTTCTTTTGCTTAGTTCCGATACCGGACATTCCCCCGATAATTGTTCCAAGTCCCGGAACGAGTAATGTTCCGATCACCGCTCGACCAACCACACTCTTGCCCTTCTCGATCAATTCCTGCTCATTTTTAACGACAGCTACTTGCAGCTTATCGTTTTGTATCTCATACTTACGTGTTTCTCCGGCATCAATTAAAATTTTATCATCACACCGATAAACCGTGCACAAAGTACCCTGACGCAACCCAACTAACCCCTCGTGATGCAAACAGGTGAAATAATCTTTAGCCCCCAGCTGAGCAGCCTTTGCTTTAACAGCTTTTCGATTTTTTACCCCTGACCTAATCATAAAAATAATCAAAACAAAAAATAAGAATAGAATAATCAATACAATGTATGGAGCCATTACATATAATACCCCTTAAACTGTCTCCATCGGTTGGAGGATTTGCTGTCACATAATTAAATTTAGTCTACAATATTAGTTGCAATTTGGCGATATGTGGAATAAATACAAACAGAAGGAACCATGCTAACCCATGTGGCCGGCGGGGCTCTTTTTAGTTCAGGGAAAGTTTCCTTACCTTCAAATTCCCAAACGTTTGTGAATTTAAAGAATTGTGTAAAAAATTATCTCTTGCACGCGAACAATCGCTCGTAATATGATAAGTAGAACAAATGTTCGTAACGGAGGTGTGGTAGCGTGTCGATGGAGGGGTATGATCCAACAATTTTACTACAATTACATATTGCTCTCTTAGAGATGCTAAGAACTGCCAAAGATAACACTAAAGAAACAAAAGGCTTCCAGTTGGGGATTGTAAATGTTGTTGGTCGATTCCTGCAGGAAGAGGTACAAAGATCAAAGGATAAGCTCCGACAACATAAAATGTGGGTGCAGGACACGCCAGTTGGAGAGAGGCAGTATGTTTACAACTCAAATGGTAAGAGAGATATATACGAAATATCTCCAGTTGATTTGCAGATTGCAGTTATTAATCAAATACGTAATATAGAGAACAAGATTAAAAGCCCTGGGTGATTTAGGGGCTTTTTTTTGTTTCTCAACGCCCGTCCCCAATCCGTCCCCAACAGCATATTTATTAGTGATTTGAGAGCTTGTCTTTTGAAGTATAAAAATAAAAGAAGCCCATGGTTCTAGGCTTCTCAGGTTCTTAATTATGGAGCGGGTGAAGGGAATCGAACCCTCGCCTCAAGCTTGGGAAGCTGGCGTTCTGCCACTGAACTACACCCGCATGTTGTTTACAGCAAGCAATATCATAGCACAATCATATTCTTAAAATCAACCAAATAATTGAAGAAATTGATCAAGTATGAAATGAAAAAAGGCTCAGCATTCATTCAATCTCAGAGGATACTGGCTCGTCTTGGAAAAACACTGTCCTTCCTTTTTATTTTGCTTACCGTTCGTGATATAATGCGATAGAACTGAACCTGCTGCTTAAGGCTGATCTTACAATTAGGAAGGTTGATCCACGCGCTTAATTCGGTTCACTTTGGAAGGGGAATACTCCATGACGGAACGGACGAAAGACAACTTGGTGCTATTTCCGAAAACATTGGATTATTATCAAATACAATTGACAAAGCTGTTGGAGACAGAAGGTTACGGCGATGCCAAAGCGCTATTGATGTTTCTTCTTCAATGTCACGGAGAAGCTGATCGACATCATACAGAGTGGCAAGCGTTGCTTGGTTGGCTTGAGGCTGCCTTCCCAGAAGCTCTAAGTGGCTCCGAGTCCGGAGCTTATTATAGTGCGGATGAAGATGAGGAGCAGGACGAAGAGGAATTATATAGACGTCATATTACAGACCGTTCCGAGGCAGATGCTGAATATATCCCACAGCTTTTAGCTTCGTTATATAACGGGAATGATCCTGAGCAGCGGATGTTAGTATTAGGGCAATTGATGCATGTCAATCATCCTGATATTGAGTTATCCTTGAGGCAATGGCTTACTCGTGAGGAATATATTCCTCAATTGCAGTTTCGAGCATTACAAGCCTTGCGGAAGCAGGGGGCGACGGGCTCTGTTTCTTTCTGGCGAGACGGTGAAAGCTTGACCGTTGAAGCAGGAGATACTCCGATAACATTCGATGAGTATCCTAAAGGTATTCATCAGGTTTTGGATCGGGTCCATCAAACAGCTGAGGTCTCTGACCCTACTCTTTCTTATTTTGCAGATGAAATGTGGAAAGAATGTGTTGAGGTAGCTTATGGGACCCCGATTTACAGAAGTATGATAGAAGATGAGGATAGTGCTTCAGATCTTTGGGGGGCGGCTCTGCACCAGTTAATTATGGAAAAGCTGCATGGCAAACACGGCGACGAGTGGATAAGGGAGCAGTATGGGATAACGGGTGAACTGCGTTTTCGTTATGAGCAGGCGCTTCGCTGGCTGCGACAATATTCCATGGAACCACGTTCGTCACTCCAATAATAGAAGTTACGCCTTGAATGGTGCACCATGTTGTTCTATAATAGAGTGGTTTATGTGAATGGCCGCATTGAAGCGGCAAGATGTTACGGAGGGGAAAGCATAAAATGACAGCAAATTGGGAAAAGATAGAGAAGAACGTCGGGGTTCTTGAGGTTGAAGTGGATGCAGAGCAGGTTGCTGTAGCATTAGACAAAGCATTTCGCAAAGTTGTTCAGAAGGTAAACGTACCAGGATTCCGTAAAGGAAAAGTGCCGCGCGGCATTTTTGAAGCTCGTTTCGGAATTGAGAGCCTCTATCAAGATGCAATCGATATTCTTCTTCCAGAAGCGTATACGAAAGCAATCGACGAAGCGGGCATTGAGCCAATTGATCGTCCAGATGTGGATGTTGAACAATTCGGTAAAGGTCAATCGTTCAAATTCAAGGCTAAAGTAACAGTTAAGCCTGAAGTTAAGCTCGGAGATTATAAGGGCTTGGTTGTTCCTGTTGAAAATGCAGAAGTTACAGACGAGGAAGTTGCTGCTGAATTAGAGCGTCTGCAACAACGTCACGCGGAATTGGTTGTTATTGATGAAGGTCCTGCTCAATTGGGCGACCACACATCAATCGATTTCGAAGGCTTCTTGGACGGCGTGCCTTTCGAGGGTGGCAAGGGTGATAACTATGCGCTTGAGCTCGGATCCGGTTCTTTCATTCCTGGATTTGAAGAGCAAGTTGTAGGCTTGAACATTGCTGAGGAAAAAGACATCAATGTTACTTTCCCAGAAAACTACCAAGCAGAAAATCTTGCTGGTAAAGCAGTCATTTTCAAAGTGAAGTTGCACGAAATTAAACGTAAAAATCTGCCTGCCCTTGACGATGAATTTGCTAAAGATGTTAGTGAATTCGATACATTGGACGAATATAAAGCAGATTTGTCGAGCAAGCTGAAAGAACGCAAAGTTAAGGATGCTGAACTCACTCGTGAGACAGCTATCGTTGATAAAGCTACTGAAGCTGCTGAGCTTGAAGTCCCTCAAGTATTGGTTGATTCCGAAATAACACATATGATGAAGGATTTCGAAAACCGCCTTCGCCAGCAAGGTATGAACCTTGAGCTGTATTTCCAATTCAGCGGTCAGGATGAAGCTGCATTGAAAGGACAGATGCAAGGGGATGCTGAAAAACGCGTTCGTAATAACCTAGTTCTTGAGGAAATAGCGAAGGCTGAGAACCTTGATGTATCTGAAGCAGATATCGAAGAGGAGCTTGAGAACCTGTCTAAGCTGTACAGCCGTCCAGCAGACGAGCTTCGCAAAATCTTTGCAGATAACGGCTATTTGGACAACATGGGCGCGGATCTGAAGGTTCGTAAAGCTGTTAAGTTTATCGTTGATAGCAGCCTAACTGCTTAATTAAACACCTTAGGATAAGGCACGTGTAACCCGCGTGCCTTATTTTTCACCCCGAATACATAATCGCTACATCGTACAAGGGCTAGCGTTCGCCTGAGCGGAACTCGTCAACATGACATTCCGATTTGAACGTGTTAAAATATTACCGAGATTTGAAGTCCAATTGGAAAAGGGGTTGGTAACATGTTAGTACCTATGGTCGTCGAGCAAACGAATCGCGGAGAGCGGTCGTACGACATCTTTTCAAGGCTCTTGAAGGACCGGATTATTTTTCTCGGAAGCGCGATTGACGACGATGTCGCCAATCTTATTATCGCTCAACTGCTTTTCTTGGCAGCAGAGGATCCAGAGAAGGACATCCATCTTTACATTAACTCCCCAGGCGGCTCGGTAACGGCCGGTATGGGAATATTCGATACGATGCAATTTATCAAACCAGATGTCTCGACTATTTGCGTTGGTATGGCTGCTAGCATGGGCTCCTTGCTCCTCACTGCAGGTGCTCCAGGCAAACGGTTCGCATTGCCAAACAGCGAAATCATGATTCATCAGCCGCTTGGCGGGGTAAGAGGTCAGGCGTCGGATATTAAGATTCATGCCGAATGGATTATTAAGACCAAACAGAAGCTGAATCAAATCTACGTTGATCGCACTGGTCAGTCCTACGAGAAAATCGAACGGGATACTGATCGCGACAATTTCATGAGTGCCGATGAAGCCATGCAATATGGTTTGGTTGATAAAGTGATAACTGCACCGATCGCGACTGACGCTCCGAAAGCTTAACAACATCTGAGTCATGCGCAATAGAAAGAAAGAAGCGGTTTATTAAGGAGGGTTTACATGTTTAAATTCAGCGATGAAAAAGGTCAGTTAAAATGCTCGTTTTGCGGCAAATCGCAGGATCAGGTTCGAAAGCTGGTTGCCGGTCCTGGCGTCTATATATGTGATGAGTGTATTGAGCTTTGCACGGAAATCGTAGAGGAAGAGCTCGGTCATGAAGAAGAGCTCGATATGAAGGATATTCCGAAGCCGAAGGATATTCGCAATATTCTCGATCAATACGTTATTGGTCAAGAGCAAGCGAAGAAGTCTTTGTCGGTTGCGGTATACAATCACTACAAACGGATTAATTCTCAAGCTAAGATCGAGGATGTTGAGCTTCAGAAGAGCAATATTATGCTTGTAGGACCAACAGGTTCAGGTAAAACCTTGCTTGCACAAACGATGGCCAAAATTCTAAACGTGCCTTTCGCGATTGCAGATGCCACTTCATTAACCGAAGCGGGTTATGTTGGTGAAGACGTTGAGAACATTTTGTTAAAGCTCATTCAAGCGGCTGATTATGATGTTGAGAAAGCCGAGCGCGGCATTATTTATATCGATGAAATCGATAAAGTAGCCCGTAAATCCGAGAACCCTTCGATTACGCGTGATGTCTCTGGTGAAGGCGTTCAACAAGCATTGCTGAAAATTCTTGAAGGTACTGTTGCTTCTGTTCCTCCGCAAGGCGGACGCAAGCATCCTCATCAGGAATTCATTCAGATCGACACAACGAACATCCTATTCATATGCGGTGGGGCTTTTGACGGTTTGGAACAGCTTATTAAACGTCGTATCGGCAAGAAGGTTATCGGCTTCAGCTCCGCTCTTGAGGGAGCGAAGGATATGAAGCCAGGTGAGTACCTGTCTCTTGCACAACCGGAGGATCTGCTTAAATTTGGTTTGATTCCTGAGTTTGTTGGCCGGTTGCCCGTTATATCGACACTTGAGCCTCTTGATGAGCTTGCTCTTGTCCGTATCTTGTCAGAACCGAAGAACGCATTGGTGAAGCAGTATCAGAAGCTGCTTGAAATGGACAATGTTAAGCTCGAGTTCGACGACGGTGCGCTTGAGGAAATCGCTCGCGAAGCGATCAAGCGTAACACGGGAGCCCGGGGATTACGTGCTATCATCGAGGGCATTATGCTTGAAGTGATGTACGAGGTGCCTTCACGTGACGATGTTGTTACATGTCTGGTTACTGAGAAGGTCATTAGGGATAAAGTAGCACCAGAGCTAACGACCAAAAAAGGTAAGAAAAAAGAAGAGAGCGCGTAACGGGAGCAGGACGAAAGCCGCCATCTAGGCCTTTCGGCCGTGCGGAGTTCGCCTAGAATGCCGGTTCCACCCTGCCTAGATGCGGGGTGGACTTTGGCTTATACAGGGGAGAAACCATTATGTTCAGACGTACGGATACAGTAGCCGTTCAGGTCGGGAATTTAACGATCGGCGGGAACAACCAAGTGATTCTTCAAAGCATGTGTACAACGAAAACAGCTGATGTCGCCGCCACTGTCGCTGAAATTAAACGACTTGAAGAAGCGGGATGCCAGCTTGTTCGTGTGACGGTAAATAATAAAGAAGCCGCGGAAGCTATTAAAGAGATTAAGCGGCAGATCAGTATCCCACTTGTCGCAGATATCCATTTCGACTACCGACTTGCATTACTCGCTATCGAGAATGGCATAGATAAGGTTCGTATCAACCCAGGTAACATAGGTCGTCGTGAGAAGGTCGAAGCTGTTGTTAAAGCCTGTAAGGAAAAGAAAATTCCGATTCGGATAGGTGTCAACGCTGGTTCTTTAGAAAACCATTTACTTGAGAAGTACGGTTATCCTACGGCTGAAGCTATGGTAGAAAGCGCGTTATTTCATATCGGCATTCTAGAAGAGCTAGATTTCCATGATATTATCGTATCTCTTAAAGCATCCGATGTTCCAATGGCTATTGAGGCTTACACGAAAGCCGCCGAGGTTATTCGTTATCCGTTACATCTAGGTATAACAGAGGCAGGAACGTTGTTCTCCGGTACTATAAAAAGCTCTGCTGGTCTCGGTGTATTGCTTAACCACGGAATTGGTAACACAATGCGAATTTCCCTTAGTGCGGATCCTGTTGAAGAAATTAAGGTGGCCAGGGAAATGCTTAAGGTATTCGGTCTGATTACAGACGCTCCTACGCTCGTTTCCTGTCCGACCTGTGGTCGTTTGGATATCGATTTGTTCGCTGTTGCTAATGAAGTAGAAGAGTATTTGTCCAAGCTTAAGGTGCCTATTAAAGTATCTGTGCTTGGTTGTGCTGTTAACGGGCCTGGTGAAGCGCGCGAAGCCGATATCGGCATTGCAGGGGCTCGTGGAGAAGGTATGCTATTCCGTTACGGAGAAATGATTCGGAAAGTGCCTGAAGCGGAGCTTGTTTCTGAGCTGAAGAAGGAAATTGATCAGATTGTTGCATCCTATGCCGAGACTGGCGTTATCCCGGGGCGCAAACATGGATAAAATAAAGAAGATAACCTTTGTGATCCTTGGTCTCGGTGCACTCGCTCTCTCCGCATGTGCAGCGAAAGAGACCGTTTCCCATACGGAGCACGCACCGAATGGCGATTTAAGGGAAGTAACCGCATCAACTGAGAAGCTACCTAACTTTTTAAATAATCAACAAAATGCAGTGCGGGTAGCTTATCAGGTGGCTGGAGTATTAGGGGACACCATGAAGTGGATCCCGTGCTACTGTGGCTGTGGGCAAAGTGCAGGACACAAGAGCAACTTAAATTGTTTCATCAATGAAATTCGAGAAGATGGCTCTATCGAGTGGGATGACCATGGAACAAGATGCGGTGTATGTGTGCAAACCGCGATGGAAACCGCCGAGTTAAAGCAGCAGGGAAAGTCTGACCTTGAAATACGCCAGTATATTGACAATAAGTATAGTAAAGGGTTTGCCAAACCGACGGATACGCCTATGCCTATCAGCTGATTTAAACGGAATGCGGGATGATGAACAATGGTTCGTATGAGTGACACGAGAGAGTTTAATATTAATAAACAATCGATTCAGGAGCTTTGCGGACCCGCTGCTTATATGAGAGGGGATGCATATTTCCGCTCTGGTCAAGTGCAAGCCATAAAGAGAGAAGCTGATGGCGCGGGTTATCGGGCCATTGTGAAGGGCTCTAGTCGCAATCGATACGAGGTTGAAGTTGCAATTAACGAAGATGGTGAAATTGGTGCATCATGCGAATGTGCAGACTATTCACCCTTGTCCTTCTGTAAGCATATCGCTGCCGTCCTGCTTTCACTGGCTGATGCAGTAGCAGAAGAGCCACCTGCTCAGGAGGAGGTCATTTCCGAAAAGGACACACACCTTACTAAGCAGGTTATTTTTTTGTTCGATCGGGCCTTAAGTCGTCAGGCCGAAGATTCGCTTAATGCTAGTGATGATGATTTTCTTGACACACAGTCACTTGAGGTGGAGTTTTCCTGTAAAATCGTCAAAAGCTTCTCTAGCAAGCCAATGTTCGCGGTCTCAATGAAAATAGGGCTTAGTCGGCTTTATATCGTCCAAAGAATTAAAGATTTTCTTAAGCATGTTGATGCAGGCACCGCAATGGTGTTCGCAAAGCATTTCTCCTATGATCCGATGGAGCATGCATTTAAGGAATTTGATAATCGTTTTATTAAGCTTATGGTCGAAGCGATGCATGCTGAGGAGATCTATAAGGATTTGTTCCATTCCTTCTCTTCTTACTCGCACAGAGAAGAGCGGATTCTAATGATACCTCCTGCGATTTGGGAGGAAATGCTTCCGCTACTGGAGCACGTCAATATCAGCTTTGAAGATAAACATGTCGGCACCCACCGCATGGAGCTGATGGAAGGGACGCTTCCCATTTCCGTGCAGCTGAATAAGGCTGGGGGAGAGGGTTATCAGCTTGAAATCGAGGGGCTTAATCATTCGATTTTTATGGATAATTACGGGGTTGCCATTGTAAATGGACTTCTCTTTAAATCTGATCCCGAGCAGTTAAAGCGGATTTCCGAGCTGAAGAAAATGTTCCATTACGAAAAAAATACCCGTTTGCTCATAGCTCCTAATCAAATAGAAGAGTTTATTGATCGGGTCGTCAGAGGTTTAAAACAGTTCGTTCATGTTGAGATCTCTCCACAAATCGCCGATCGCATCGTTAATCCACCGCTTAACGCTCGCTTGCATTTAGATTTCGAGGACGAGCGGCTACTGGCAAGGCTCGAATATGTTTATGATGATATGATCATTACACCATTGCCGCAGAAGGCGATGATGAATGCTCGCGAAGATGTCATTCTGATGAGGGATCTTGATCGAGAGAATCGAATTATGACGCTTATCGAGAGGTCCTACTTCAAGTTCAATGGGAAAGATGTGTACTTGGATCAGGAGGACGACATTTACGATTTTCTCTATTCTATCTTGCCTCAATTGGGCGACGATGTAGAGGTTTATGCAACAAGCTCCGTGAAAAATGTCATGCGAACCGTCGACTACCAGCCTAAAGCTCGACTTGATGTTGATGTTGGGACTAATTGGCTGGAAGTGTCGTTTGACATGGAGGGGATGGACGAACAGGAAATTCAGAATCTCCTTCGTAATCTAGTTGAGAAGAAGAAATATTATCGCATGCCAACCGGAGAATTTCTTTCCCTAGAGCAGGAACGATTCAGAGAAATTAACCGTTTGTTTGAGGAGCTTGATCTGAGAAAGCCGGAGATGAATGGCAATCGCATCCGTATGCCGGCCGCTCGTGGATTCCAGCTTATGGACCAGTTCAGCAAATCTTCAGGCGTGCAGCTAGGCAAAACATTGCGTAAGCTCTGGGATAATTTGCGGAATCCAGACAATCTTGATTTTGAGATGCCTACCGGCTTAGATCCGATTCTTCGCGATTACCAGAAGTATGGTTTCCAATGGCTAAAGACGTTGTCCTATTACCGTCTAGGCGGCATTCTGGCAGACGACATGGGTTTAGGTAAAACCATACAAAGTATTGCTTACATTGTGTCTGAGACGGCTAAGCCCCTTGAAGAGGGCAGCGTAGCTTCTCCTGTGCTTATCGTTTCTCCTGCCTCGCTTATCTATAACTGGGAGCGAGAGTGCAAGAGGTTCGCTCCAGAGCTTAGAACTGTAGTGGCAGCAGGGGATCGCCAGGAACGTAGCGAGCTCATGTCCGATATGAAAGATGTGGACGTTTGGATTACCTCGTACCCGTTGTTGCGTAGAGATATTGAATGGTATGAAAAGCAAAATTTCAGTACTCTATTTCTCGATGAGGCACAGGCTATTAAGAATCATGCGTCCTTGACCTCTCATGCTGTTAGACGTTTGCAGGCTGGGCAACGCTTTGCCTTGACGGGGACTCCTATCGAAAATTCAATTGACGAGCTATGGTCGATTTTTGATGCGATTTTCCCAGGCTTATTCAGCGGCAAGAAATCGTTCTCGGATTTACCTCGAGAGAAGGTTGCCAGAATTGTGCGTCCTTTTATTCTTCGCAGGCTGAAGAGTGAAGTGCTCACGGAGCTGCCTGATAAAATCGAGAGCGTACAGCCTTCTGAGCTGTCCACAGAACAGAAGCAGCTCTATCTCGCTTATTTGGAGAAGCTCCAGAACGATATTGTTCAGGATTTGGCTACGGAAGGCGGCTTCCAGAGAAATCGGATGAAAATTTTGGCTGGTCTCACCCGGTTGCGGCAGCTGTGCTGTCACCCTGCGTTATTCGTCAGCGGATACGAGGGGACTTCCGGGAAGCTGGAGCAACTTCTTGAAATCATCGAGGAATGTCAGGGCAGTAACAAGCGGATGCTTATCTTTTCCCAGTTCACATCGATGCTGGACATTATCAGGAAAGAGCTTAACGGACGTGATTTGCCGTACTTCTACTTGGATGGCTCAACACCTTCCGTTCAGCGCTTGGAAATGTGCGACGAGTTTAATGGAGGAGCGCGGGACATTTTTCTTATCTCTCTTAAAGCGGGAGGCACGGGTCTGAACCTCACGGGGGCTGACACCGTAGTTCTATTCGATTTATGGTGGAACCCCGCTGTGGAGCAGCAGGCGGCTGACCGAGCGCATCGTATCGGGCAGAAGAAAGTCGTGCAAGTCATTAAGCTTGTCGCGCAAGGAACGATTGAAGAGAAAATGCTTGAGCTCCAGCAACGCAAAAAGGATTTGATCGACGAGGTCATCCAGCCGGGCGAAGCCGCATTATCAACACTGACTGAAGATGATATACGTGAGCTGCTAGAGATTTAAGCTTCTCGTCTCATAGGCTGTCTGCGAGGGAATAACTCGTGGGCAGCTTTTTCATTTGGGTATTCCATTCCCTTCCTATCGCCTGACTCATCTCGAGTACCGTGTACCGCCGCCTAACGCAACTCGAGTGCCGGGTATCACCATCTAAAGGATCTTGAGTGCCGTATTACAACGCCTACCGCCTTTCGGGCTTCTTGGCTAACGAACCGTGTTGTGCTTATTATCGATAAAATGACTATATATTTTTTCTAATGAACTTCATTGGCGTTAATGAGTCATAAATAGGAGGAACGGAGTTACTTTGCTGGATATAAGGTGTCTGGAGTTTGTTACAATATAAAACCATTAGATTTTGAGCAAATAAGAGTTATTGAGTTCGTAAGCAGAATGTTAACTGCCAGAAGAGCAGAAGCGGTGAAAAACATCGCTAATCTCATTTCAAGTCCTCCGCCAAGCAGTAAGTACGATGAAAAACATCGTACTGCGGGGCAGCGACATTTATTTAAGCAACCAAACCAGCAGGAAGCGATGAAAAACATCGCTAATCTCATTTCATGCCCTCCGCCAAGCAGCGAGTACGATTAAAAACATCGTACTTCGGGGCAGCAACATTTATTTGAGTAACCAAACCAGCAGTAAGCGATGAAAAACATCGCTAATCTCATTTCAAGCCCCCCACCAAGCAGTAAGTACGATTAGAAACATCGTACTTCGGGGCTACGGCAGTCACTTGAGTAACCAATCAAGCAGGAAGCGATGAAAAACATCGCTAATCAAACATCAATCCCCCTCCCTACCACCAAGCCAGAAGTACGATTAACATCATCGTAGTTACCTCAATCCCACACCAGCATATCGTTTTTAATTACTGCACAAAAAGATGGAAGTTGTGGCTCTTTAATGACTATATCCACCTGCATTCGGGCAATACTACCATGTATAGCCCGGGTGCCGGTTTTTTTGACTTATCAGCAAGTATAGAATTTCAATACTTCTCTGATATGTCTCCGACATAAACGTTGAACGCCGTGAAAGGACGACGTCAGCCATTTATGCTTGTCTTTGCAAACAAAAGCCGTACTCACTAAGGCGTGATCGGGGAGGATGATTCAAATGACTTTAGGTACAATTCTTATGCTTGTTCAAGTCTTTTTCGCCGTTGTTATCGGTATATACTTTTGGAATTTACTGCGCAATCAGAAGAGCAATCGAAGCGCGGTAGACCGGGAGTCGCGCAAGGAGATGGATAAGCTAAGAAAGCTTCGTTCGATTTCCTTGACCAAACCCCTTTCCGAAAAAACAAGACCGGCCTCGATAACGGAAATTGTTGGGCAGAAGGAGGGGCTGCGAGCGTTAAAAGCTGCTCTATGCAGTAGCAATCCGCAGCACGTTCTTGTGTATGGACCTCCCGGTGTAGGCAAAACAGCAGCGGCAAGGGTCATTTTGGAGGAAGCGAAGAAAAATAAGCTTTCCCCCTTTCGCTCAGAAGCCAAGTTTACTGAAATCGACGCCACTACGGCTCGATTCGATGAGCGTGGAATAGCCGATCCTTTAATTGGCTCCGTGCATGATCCGATATATCAAGGAGCAGGAGCAATGGGTGTTGCGGGAATTCCGCAGCCTAAGCCAGGCGCGGTGACGAAAGCCCACGGAGGCATACTTTTTATAGACGAAATCGGTGAACTGCACCCCATTCAGCTGAATAAGCTGTTGAAGGTGCTGGAAGATCGCAAGGTTTATCTGGAGAGCGCATATTATCATGCCGAGGACTCTAACATCCCGATGTACATTCATGATATTTTCCAAAATGGGCTTCCTGCTGATTTCAGGCTAGTTGGTGCGACAACAAGATCGCCTAACGATCTTCCTCCTGCTCTTCGTAGCCGGTGTATGGAAGTTTATTTCAGACCTCTGCTTCCCTCAGAAATTGGCCAAATTGCAGAAAATGCGATACACAAAATCGGGTTTGGTCCCCAGCCGGAAGCCTTGGAGGTCGTTAAGAGGTATGCAACGAATGGACGGGAAGCGGTTAACATCATCCAACTAGCTGCAGGGCTAGCGCTATCGGAAAATCGAGATGAGCTTAGTGCTTCAGATGTGGAGTGGGTAGTCAACAGCAGTCAATTGCCTCCTCGTCCTGATCGTAAAATTCCATTAATGCCACAAGTCGGACTTGTGAACGGGTTAGCGGTATACGGTCCAAGCATGGGGGCTCTTCTGGAAATCGAAGTAACGGCTATTCCCGCTGTAGCAGGACGAGGTCAATTTAATATTACGGGTGTCGTGGAGGAAGAGGAGCTTGGTGGTGGTCAAAGGACTTTGCGTCGTAAGAGCATGGCTAAAGGGTCCTTGGACAATGTACTAACCGTATTAAGACGTAATAACTTCCAGCCGGAAAACTATGATTTACATATTAATTTTCCGGGTGGGACACCCGTTGATGGCCCTTCAGCAGGGGTAGCGATGGCTGTTGCAATTGCTTCTGCAATTATGAAGCAGCCTGTCGACAATAAGCTAGCTATGACAGGTGAAGTAAGTATACACGGAAGCGTTAAGCCGGTTGGGGGAGTCGTCGCTAAGGTTGAAGCGGCTTTTCAGGCCGGGGCAGATACTGTTATTATTCCGAAAGAGAACTGGCAAGTTATTTTCGAAGGGCTTGAAGGGGTTAAAGTTATCCCGGTTGACAGAATGGAGGACGTATTCCTTCATGTGTTCGGGGAGCAGATGACCTGGATGGAGCCGGAATGGCAGGTTAATGAGCTACCTGTTGCTGTTGATGCCTTCGCTGCAGCTCCAACAGGATCTGTTCTTCATGCGCGCACGTCCCATGCAGAGTCCCGTGTAATAGACGGATTGAATCACCCGATTGAAGGGTAAACTTTAAGTGAATTTCAAAGAGTCATCCATTGAGATGGCTCTTTTTTTGCGGCGAGCGAATACATTTGATACAATGACTGGAGTGTTTGAATTCGTTCCAGAACTGCGAGGTGCGTCAATTATGGGTTCGAGCAAACAGAAAAGCCGTTCCATTCCCCTGCTACCCTTAAGAGGGCTGCTCGTGTATCCAAGCATGGTGCTTCACCTGGATGTCGGTCGGGAGAAGTCCGTTAAAGCATTGGAGCAATGTATGATCGATGATCACATGATATTGCTTTGTTCCCAATCGGAGATAAATATCGAAGAACCGACACAGGAAGATATTTATCAGGTCGGTACGATAGCTAAAGTCCGTCAAATGCTAAAGCTGCCTAACGGAACGATCCGTGTTCTTGTTGAAGGCGTTAGTAGAGCGGAGATTGAGCAGTATCTGCCCAATGAGAATTATTATGAAGTGCTTGCCCACGAGCTACAAGAAGGACAAACAAATGATTCTGAGCTAGATGCTTTAATGCGTGCTGTGCTCAGCCAGTTTGAGCATTATATTAACTTATCCAAGAAGGTGACTCCGGAGACGCTTGCCGCTGTTTCAGACATTGAGCAGCCTGGTCGGTTAGCGGACGTTATTACCAGTCATCTGTCGCTGAAAATAAAAGATAAGCAAGAAATTCTAGAGACCATCGAAGTCCGTCCGCGTCTTGAGAAGCTGCTTGATTTCCTGAACAATGAACGGGAAGTGCTGGAGCTTGAGCGCAAGATTAGTCAGCGCGTCAAGAAGCAGATGGAGAAAACCCAGAAGGAATATTACCTTCGCGAGCAAATGAAGGCTATTCAGAAGGAGCTAGGCGATAAGGAAGGCCGCGCAGGAGAGGTCGAGGAACTGAGGTCCCAGCTTGCTGAGGCTGAGCTGCCTGAGAAAATTTTCGCCAAAGTCGAGAAGGAAATCGATCGACTGGAGAAAATGCCTGCATCCTCTGCAGAAGGAGCAGTTATCCGGACATATGTAGAGTGGCTGCTGGCTTTACCTTGGAGCAAGCTAACAGAAGATGATCTTGATATCGCTAATGCAGAGAAGATCTTGGATGATGAGCATTATGGTCTAGATAAGCCGAAGGAACGCGTGCTAGAATATTTGGCCGTGCAAAAGCTTGTTAAGAAGCTCAAAGGTCCGATCCTATGCTTAGTAGGCCCTCCGGGAGTCGGTAAAACATCCTTAGCTAAGTCCATTGCTAAGTCTCTAGGACGCGAATTCGTTCGTATTTCCCTTGGGGGCGTACGGGATGAAGCAGAGATTCGTGGCCACCGCAGGACATATGTCGGCGCGATGCCGGGTAGAATTCTCCAAGGAATGCGTAATGCCGGATCCGCTAACCCTGTATTCCTTCTAGATGAGATTGATAAGATGGCCATGGATTTCCGTGGAGATCCTTCGTCTGCATTGTTGGAGGTACTGGATCCTGAGCAAAATGCCACATTCAGCGATCATTATATCGAGATGCCCTTCGATCTCTCTAATGTCATGTTCGTAACTACGGCTAACGTCGTGCACAATATTCCTCGTCCTTTGCTGGATAGGATGGAGCTTCTTCACGTTCCCGGTTATACTGAGCTTGAGAAGCTACAAATTGCAGAGCGTCATCTTCTTCCGAAGCAGAAACGGGATCATGGACTTGAAGAAGACCAACTCGTGCTGGATAGCGATGCACTTATGGCCTTGATTCGTCATTACACTCGCGAGTCTGGTGTCCGTAACATGGAGCAGCAATTAGCTTCTTTGTGCCGTAAAGCAGCCAAAGCAATTGTCGCAAACGCTGAAGCATCCCCATTCGTTATCAATACGGAGAGGCTGAAAGAGCTTTTAGGGCCACCGAGATTCCGGTTTGGAATGGTTGATGAAGAAGATCAGATTGGTGCTGTTACAGGTCTTGCCTGGACTGAGGTTGGCGGGGATACTCTTGTCATTGAGGTCACGGTTATGCCAGGAAGCGGAAAGCTGACATTAACGGGCCAATTAGGCGACGTGATGAAGGAGTCAGCACAGGCTGCATTCAGCTATACCCGCAGTCGGGTGAAAGAGCTTGGCATTGATCCGCAGTTCCATGAGAAGAATGACATCCATATTCATATTCCTGAAGGTGCCATTCCTAAGGATGGACCATCCGCGGGTATAACACTTGCTACAGCTTTAATATCAGCGCTAACCAATCGGAAAGTATCTCGAGAAGTAGCAATGACCGGTGAAATTACGCTAAGAGGACGTGTACTGCCAATTGGCGGACTCAAGGAAAAATCATTGGCTGCGCATCGAGCCGGGATTAAGAAGGTATTAATGCCGCACGACAACGAACGGGATTTAATCGATATTCCAGAGAGCGTTCGAGCTGGTATGACATTCGTGCCCGTAGCACATATGGATGAAGTGCTGCTTCATGCCTTATCCGAGTCGTCAAGCCCTGTTTCTAGCGATGCCGGGCAAGAAGAGAATGAATTGCAGGCGGACGCTTCGGCTATCCGGACTAACGTGAACGACGAGCCGGAAGAAACGCCGCCGCTGGGCACACACTGATAGGAGACGTCATGTATTATGAAGATCAAGCAAAGCGAATTTGTAATTAGTGCGGTAGGTCCGAGCCAATTTCCGGAAGATGGTATTCCGGAAGTGGCTTTGGCTGGTCGTTCTAATGTAGGTAAGTCCTCCCTCATTAATAAAATGTTACTTCGCAAAAACCTAGCACGAACAAGTGGGCAACCAGGTAAGACACAAACACTGAACTATTACAAAATTAATGGAGACGGTGTGCTTTATTTCGTTGACTTTCCAGGCTATGGCTATGCTAAGGTTTCTAAAACCGAACGCGAGGCTTGGGGGAAAATGATTGAAAGATATTTAAGGGGACGGGAACCCCTTAAATTAGTGTTGCAATTAGTAGATCTGCGTCACCCTCCGTCTGCTGAAGATCAAAGAATGTATCAATGGCTTTCTCATTACGAGATTCCAATGGCAGTTGTGACAACAAAGGCGGATAAAGTATCACGCTCTCAGTGGCCTAAGCATATTAAAATTATTCGCCAAACATTGGGAATGCCTGGACATGTTCCGCTCGTCTTATTTTCCTCGGAAACGGGACAAGGTAGAGATGAATTGTGGAGCTTGATCATAAAATCGGCAGAAATACAGCTTAATTCCCCCTCTGAACCCCTTAATATTGTGCAGGAAACAGAGGATAACGGTTAAAGTTCTGGCAGGAACGCGGAATGAATCGTTAAATAAGAATGCCTGGGAAGCCATGGGGCCAATGCTCCATGGCTTTTTCGCACATTTTGAAGGAAAGAGCTAGGCTATCTTAGTCTCTTCTTGCTATTAAGGAATACTAAGGCAGGAAGTCGCCGACAATAGGATGAGGTTATTTCATAAAGTTTTCATATTTGAAGCTAATGAGGCTGTCTTACTGTGCTATAATAATCGTTGACATACAGGTTAGCTCTTACTCCTACGCAGAAAGTCAGGTGAATGTTCGTGCATCTTATCGTTGTCGGATTAAATTATCGTACTGCTCCGGTGGAAATACGGGAACGCTTTGCGCTATCGGAACGGGAGATGCCGCTTGCCCTCCAGGCATTTAAACGGACGACTGGCATTCTTGAAGGAGTTATTGTAGCAACCTGCAACCGGACGGAAATTTATGCTGTGGTTGACAGACAGCAATTATGCGGCCATTATATCCGAGCTTTTATGGAGCAGTGGTTTAAAATCTCTCGCAAGGAATTTAACTCGCATCTATACATGTACGAGGATGATCGTGCTGTTGAGCACCTGTTCCGGGTTACAAGCGGATTGGATTCTATGATCATAGGCGAAACGCAAATATTAGGACAGGTTAGAGATGCGTTCCTGCTCTCTCAGGAGCAGCAAGCTACGGGGACAATATTCAACCGACTATTCAAACAGGCGATCACATTGGCTAAACGTGCCCACTCGGAAACATCAGTTGGAGAGAGCGCGGTATCTGTCAGCTATGCGGCTGTAGAGCTTGGTAAACGAATATTCGGACGCTTCGATGATAAGAAGGTTATGATTATGGGTGCCGGCAAAATGAGTGAATTAACGGCCCAGCATCTTCATAGCAACGGTGCTAAAGAGGTTTTCGTTGTAAATAGAACTTTAGAGAAAGCCCAGGAGCTTGCAGAAAAGTTTCAAGGCTCCGCTATGGGTATGGAAGAAGCAGTCAATCGGCTCAAGGATACAGATATCGTCATAAGCAGCACAGGGTCTGAACAATTTGTTATTACTCGTAAGCAGATTGAGGCAGCAATGGCTGGACGTAAGAAAAAGCCGTTATTTCTCATTGATATCGCTGTACCACGTGATATCGAGCCATCGTGCGGAGATGTATCTAATGTTTTCCTCTACGATATCGATGATCTGGAAGGTATTGTACAAACTAACATGGCTAAACGTCGTCAGGAAGCCACTATCATTGAAGAGATGATCGTTGAAGAACAGGAAGCTTATCGGCAATGGTATTCGACTCTTGGAGTTAGTCCTTTAATTCGGGCGTTGCAGGAGAAGGCCGGAGCCATCCAAGAAAATACGATGGAAAGCTTGCTTCGGAAGCTTCCTGAGCTTGATGAGCGTCAAGTAAAGGTTGTGCGTAAGCTTACTAAAAGTATTGTTAATCAAGTTATCCATGATCCTATTTTACGGATTAAGGAGCTTGCTGCTGAGAAACGTAGCGACGAGGCATTAAAGCTTTTCGTTCAATTGTTTGCCTTGGAGGACGAGGTAGCACATCTGAAAGCGGAAGAAAAAGCCGTGGAGAAATCGAGGAAGGAAGCAACCTCTTCCAAAGGCTTGGAGGCTACATCGAGCTCGGGCTTGGATGTCGAAAAATTGCTTTCGCAGCTTGCGGGAGCCCTTCGATAATGCGAGGGATGCTGGAGGCGTTGCTCCCATGATCACACAAGATTTATTAACCGATGCTGTACTTTATATATACGCCCTGAGTCTGCTTTTTTTCGTGTCCGACGCCGCTTCTGGCAACCGGAGCGCCAAGAAGGTAGGAACAGGGCTACTTATTTTTGTTTGGGTTCTGCAGGGTGCCTTTCTATTAGACTTGTTAATCGAACGATTTTCCGCACCAACCTTAACGTTGAAAGATTATTTGTTTTTCGTGTCATGGCTGCTCGTTTCGGCCTCATTCGTGCTTAATCGGATAATACGTGCTGAAATACTTGTGTTGCTAGTTAATGCAGTCGGGTTTGCAGTGCTTGCACTCAATTTAATAGGGCGTTCGAAGAGGACGGTGGAGCTGGCGCCTTGGGAAGTGGCAAGACGTCTGCTCATTGTCCATGTCAGCCTAATTACATTGGCTTTTGCCATCCTTACAGTAACAGCGTTGCTCGGAGCCATGTATATTTTCCTCCATCGAAGACTTAAGGCTAAGAAGTGGACGCACGTGATGAGTAGGATGCCTAGCTTGGAATGGATCGATCAATATGCTTATAGAACTGGACTGATAGGGGTTCCCTTGCTGCTGCTGTCTTTATCGACAGGAACTGTAGCTCTCTTGTTAGGGAGTGATCCGATACAGCTATGGGATGGGAAGGTACTACTATCATTCGGAGCAGGGATATTGTACGTGATTTATTTGATTCGCAGACTAGTCTCGAATGATGACGGTGCCAAGCTAGCCTTATGGAATTTGTTAGGGTATGCTTTATTGGTTGCCAGCTTTTTCGTAAGCTCGTTATCCTCCTTCCATCGTTTGGTATAGATTCATTGTGAGAGGTGAGTTAACCGTGTCAGAATGGTATCCCATGATGATGAAGATTGAGGGACGAAGGTGTATTGTTGTTGGTGGTGGCAAGGTTGCTGAGCGCAAAACGGAAGGGCTTTTGCAGGCTAAGGCCAATGTAACAATAGTTAGTCCCAGGCTAACTCCCCTTCTGCAGCAATGGTCTGAGGCAGGCTCACTGCATTGGATAAAGCGTGAGGCGGTGGAGGCTGATCTTACAGGTGCCACTCTCATTTTCGCAGCGACAGATCTTCCAGAAATAAATAAATGGGTGTTCGAGGTGGCAGAAGGGCTAGCTATTCCCGTAAACATTGCGGATGATGGTGAATTAGGGAGCTTCATTAACCCAGCGGTACTGCGAAGAGGGGAATTAGTGCTAACCGCTAGTGCTTCAGGTGCAGGACCGGCGTTAGCCACTCGAATTATTCAAGAGCTGTCTGCTCAATATGGTCCCGAATATAAGAGGTATATAGAGACTTTAAGAGCCATCCGAGCAATTGTAAAAGATGAGGTGGCGGATGCATCTGAACGGCGCGCACTTCTTAAGGCTGCCGTGACGGATGAAGCATTGCAGGAGTGGCAATCAGGTTCCTTGCTTCAAGACAAGGAAAGATTGATTGCTCGATTAAGGCAGAGAGCAGATGAGCTGAAGGGATAGATAACATATGCGGAATATTATAGTTGGAACAAGACAGAGCACGCTTGCGGTTACACAAACGAATCAAACGATACAATTGCTAAAGGATCTCTGTACTCAAGAGAATTTGCCCTATACATTTGAAGTGAAGTCTATTCTGACACGTGGCGATCGTATATTGGATGTTACTCTTTCGAAGGTAGGCGGAAAGGGTTTGTTCGTTAAAGAGATTGAAGATGCACTAATGAACGGTGAAATCGATCTAGCTATTCATAGCATGAAGGACATGCCTTTTGAGCTTCCTGAAGGCTTAAGAATAGGCGCTGTGCCGAAGAGAGAAGATCCTCGTGATTGCTTGATTAGCAAGGATGGCAAAAGCTTGAAGGATTTACCACAAGGTGCTCGGATTGGAACAAGCAGTCTTAGGAGGGCCGCACAATTACATGCTTATCGCCCGGATCTGCAAATTGAGTCCCTTCGGGGCAATATTGACACGCGCCTTCGCAAGCTAGTGGATGAAGGGTTTGATGCAATTCTATTAGCTGCAGCAGGCTTGCATCGGATGGGCTGGAAGGATCGCATCACGGAATATCTTGAGCCAGAAGTATGTTTACCAGCAGTAGGACAAGGGGCTTTAGCGATCGAGTGTCGTAGCGACGATTCTGATGTACTTGGCTTGCTTAGTCGTGTGAATGACGCTGTCACTGAACGTACGGTTGCAGCAGAGCGTCGGTTGTTAGGGCTATTGAACGGCGGATGTCAGGTGCCGATTGGTGCTTACGCAGAAATAGAAGCGGCTGGTCAAGATGCTGAGCTACACTTAACGGCAATGGTTGCTTCCCCAGACGGTGCTCGTGTGTTAAAGAAAGTGGCTACCGGTTTCGATCCGGAGCAGGTGGGCTCTGAGGTTGCGAAGCAATTGATTGAGCTCGGTGCGGACAGCATTCTTGCGGAAGCGAGGGAATAGTCGTATGACCAAAGGTAAGGTTTATTTGGTCGGTGCAGGTCCAGGTGATCCGAAGCTCATTACGGTGCGTGGCCTAGAAGCGCTCAAGCGGGCTGAGGTTGTTGTGTTTGATCGTTTGGCAGGGCCTCAACTGCTTAACCACGCGCGTCCCGATGCTGAACATATATATGTTGGTAAGCTTCCTGATCGGCATACGATGAAGCAGGAGGAAATAAATCAGCTGCTAGTGGATTTGGCTCTCCAAGGCAAAACCGTCGTACGATTGAAAGGCGGAGATCCTACCGTTTTCGGACGAGTGGGGGAAGAAGCCGGCTTACTGCAGAAAAATGGCATTATTTTCGAGATCATTCCAGGAATTACATCGGCTATAGCAGTACCTGCATATGCAGGAATTCCCGTAACTCATCGCGATTGGGCATCTTCCTTTTCTGTTATTACAGGTCATGAAAGCCCGGACAAGCTAGATCACTCTATCTATTGGGATAAGGTTACGAACGCAACGGGCACATTGGTGTTTCTAATGGGCGTTGCCAAGATAGGGTACATTAGTGAGCAATTAATTAAGCATGGTCGTTCGTCAGATACGCCAGTAGCGCTCGTTCAGTGGGGCTCAAGGGCAGAGCAGAGAACGCTTGTGGGCACGCTTGAGGATATCGCTGACAAGGTGAAAGCTGCCAATCTAAAGCCGCCTGCGGTTATTGTTGTAGGTGATGTCGTTCGGCAACGCGAAACATTATCTTGGATTGAGAAAAAGCCGCTATTCGGTCAGCGGATATTGGTTACTCGTGCTCGCTCACAAGCAAGTGATTTAGTTTCCAAGATTGATGAGCTCGGTGGAGAGCCTTATGAGTTTCCTATTATTGAAATAAAGCTGCCATCATCCCAAGATAAACTACAAGCAATCGAAGCAGCTTTAGGACGAGCAGAGGAATACGATTGGGTCATGCTGACTAGTGTGAACGGTGTGGATTATTTTTTCCAGTGGTTAGATCGTTATGGAGTCGACATCCGACGGTTTCACCGCGCTAATTTCGCAGCAGTTGGACCTAAAACAGCTGAAGCGCTTGCTTTAAGAGGCATTCGGGCAGATTTACTTCCTGAAAGCTATCATGCGGAGAGCTTACTGGAGAGCTTGGACAGCTTAATCGGTTCTGGGGAAACGGCATTGCTCCCAAGAGGAGATCTTGCTAGGGCTATGCTTCCTCAGGAACTGAGAGAGCGAGGCGTTCAGACGGTTGAGATCGATATCTACGAAACAGCTATGACCGCTCCTCGCGACCTATGGCTCCCGGAGATGCTGGCAAACGGTGAAATTCACGTCATTACTTTTACAAGCTCATCCACCGTCATAAATTTACTTGAAGCGCTGCGTCAATTAGGTGTTACTAACCCTGCTGAGGCTTTGCAAAATATAGAGATTGCCTGTATCGGTCCAGTAACCGCGAAGACGGCTGAAGATAATGGGCTAAAGGTAACTGTTGTTCCGGATAAGGCAACAATAGATGGGTTAGTGGAAGCGCTCGTGGACAGACGACGCGTATTGAAAGGAGAATGAGAGTATGGCTTATCCTTTAGTTAGAAACCGTAGATTAAGAAGCTCGACTGCGTTGCGCAATCTCGTCAGGGAAACAACGATAGGGGTAAACGACTTTATAGCGCCTATATTCGTTACGGAGGGCGTAGGAGTTAAAGATGAGATTACATCGATGCCGGGCGTTTACCATTGGTCGCTGGATACGATGGAACAGGAGCTTCGAGAAATTGTAGACTTAGGAATTCAAGCGGTTCTCCTATTTGGAGTTCCTGACCATAAGGATGCGACTGGTACGTCGGCGTATGAGGATAATGGAATTGTACAGAAGGCTATTCGGAAAATAAAATCTATTTATCCAGATTTGGTTGTCATCGCGGATACCTGCCTGTGCCAGTTCACGGATCACGGGCATTGCGGCGTTGTCCATACAACAGAGTGCGGAGCACAAATCGACAATGACGAATCGTTAGTGCTACTTACTAAAGCTGCAGTTTCGCAAGCGAAGGCAGGCGCAGATATTATCGCTCCTTCCAATATGATGGATGGCTTCGTAGCTGCAATCCGCCAAGGGCTTGATGAGGCAGGCTTTACTAACATCCCGATTATGTCTTATTCTGTTAAATTTTCATCTGCCTATTACGGTCCATTCCGTGAAGCGGCTCATTCCTCGCCTAAATTCGGTGACCGGAGAACCTACCAGATGGATTCTGCGAATGCTCGGGAAGCTTTGCGAGAAGCACAGGCCGATGTGGAAGAAGGAGCAGACTTCTTAATGGTGAAGCCTGGATTAGCCTATCTTGACATCATCAGAATGCTTAGGGATCGTTATACTTTACCTATTGTTAGTTATAACGTGAGTGCGGAATACTCTATGGTTAAAGCAGCTGCTATGCAGGGATGGATTGACGAAAGAGCAATCGTGCTGGAGACGTTGTTAGGTATGAAACGTGCGGGTGCTGACCTGATCATAACTTATCATGCTAAGGACGCTGCTCGTTGGTTACAAGAAAATTAGACAGTAGGAAGTGACGAATATGAGTGATAACTATCGAACACGCGTGGATTCGCGCTCTAAAGCTGCTTTTGAACAGGCAAAGCGTTTCATTCCAGGGGGAGTTAACAGCCCGGTACGCGCATTTAAATCAGTCGGTCTAACTCCTCTTGTCATTGATCGAGGGGCAGGAAGCCGCATTACAGATATCGATGGCCAAACCTATATCGATTACGTGTTATCCTGGGGGCCGCTAATTGCAGGACATGCTCACCCCGAGGTAGTGGAGGCTATTAAGCGCACAGCGGAGAAAGGGACGAGCTTTGGAGCCCCTACAGAGCTGGAAACCTTAATGGCTGAGCTCGTCTGCGAGCGTGTGCCATCCGTTGATGTTGTAAGGATGGTCAACTCTGGGACTGAAGCGACGATGAGTGCGCTTAGACTGGCCCGGGGTTACACTAAGCGGAGTAAAATACTGAAATTCGAGGGCTGCTATCACGGACATGCAGACAGCTTGCTCATTAAAGCTGGCTCCGGTGTCGCTACGCTAGGTCTACCAGACAGTCCAGGAGTGCCTGAAAGCGTTGCTTCTCATACACTAACGGTTCCTTACAATGACTTAGCTGCCGTTAAGCTAGTATTTGAGCGTTATGGTGAGGATATTGCTGCGATTATTGTTGAGCCGATAGCAGGAAATATGGGGGTTGTGCCACCGTTGCCTGGGTTCCTAAGTGGATTGCGAGAATTGACGACTGCTTATGGTAGCCTGCTTATTTTCGATGAGGTTATGACTGGCTTCCGTGTTCACCGCAATTGCGCACAGGGCTTATACGAAATTACGCCAGATTTGACCTGCTTAGGTAAAGTCATCGGAGGCGGGTTACCGGTAGGCGCTTATGGTGGTAAGAGAGAAATTATGGAGCATATGGCTCCGGTAGGTCCTATCTATCAAGCAGGGACGTTATCAGGAAATCCCCTTGCCATGGCAGCTGGCTACACGACGCTGAAGCTAATGACTGAGGATGCCTATCAGCTATTGGAGCGCTTGTCCGTTCGTCTTCAAGCTGGACTTGAGCGCAATGCAAGTGAAACCGGTATTCCTATGACCATCAACCGTGTAGGGTCCATGGTTTGTCCTTTCTTCACGGATAAGCATGTCATTAACTATGATGTAGCTAAAACCGCCAATACAGAGCGCTTCCGTACCGTCTTCCGCAGGCTGTTGGACAATGGTGTCAATATTGCTCCATCTCCGTTCGAAGGATGGTTTGTGTCCATCGCCCATACCGAAGAAGATATCGATCAGACCATTGCTGCACATAGAGCTGCTTTGTTAAAATTATAGTCGTTTAATTAAAGCAATCCCTTCTAAGTTTTGAGGGGGTTGCTTTTTTTTTTGAGGAATGCAACCTGTCTGGCAGCATATAGATAATTAGTGAATTGTAAAAGCCCCGCTCTAATCAATCGGGCGCTTATGCCGAAAGGAGGACTTCGTCGTGACGGACCAGTTGAACGGGTTGCGATTCGATATTTACGAGCGTGTACACCTGCCTGACGATGTAGCCGCAATCGAAGAACTGGAAGAAATTGAATTGGTGCCCCATATGCAGGCACTGCCGCAAGACGATCAAGTGCTGTTAAGAGGTCATTTGTTATTATCGGGAATTTATCGATCGCAGGACTCGCCGGGTGTGTCCCAACTGGAGCATTGGATTCCAGTAGAAATTTCGTTGCCGCTGAATCGGATTCAAAGCGTTGAAGAATTGGCTGTAGAAATTGATAACTTTGACGTAGATTTACTGACGACTCGGTCTTTGAACGTAACGGGTGTACTGGCTTTAAGAGGATTACAGGTTCAATCCCCTCAGGCTCCGATTTGGAGGGATGACAGCTTTACGGTAGTGCATCAAGCGGAGTCGCTGCATGAAGAAAGTGAACTGCCGAGAGAGCAGCTTGGACTGGCTGAAGCACAATCTTTAAGCATAAATGAGTATGTGCCAGCAGGAGATGTGGAATTAACGGAAGAGGAACGCGATGATGATTGGTACTTGGAGTCCGAGACAGAAGCTTTAATCGGTGACAGCCCTCAAGAAAACACTTGGCTTACGATGTTTCAGAATTCAGAGGAATTTAGGAAAGGGCTGGAGGCTAATCCCAATTCCGAATTTAATGCGAATCCCAATCCCAATCTTGCCGCTAATAACGATCCGTTCAAGGCGTCTCAGTGGGGAGATGTAACTCAAGTACGTGTTGAAGAGCAGCGAGAACGTGTTGAAGGGCTGCAAGAGCATGCTGTAGTGCAGCAAGAACATGTTGGAGAGCATCAAGAGTATATTGACGTGCATCAAGAGCTGGTTGTGAATCAGGTAGCTGAATATGAAGATAGGCCAGAGCTGAAGGTTGCATTGGGCGGTAAACCTCTAGATTCGAATGTACAAGTGCAGCAACTACAACAGCAATCTGGTGTCGGATTATTGTCTCAGCTGGGTGAGAAGGGTGCGAAGCGAGAGGCGGAGCTCAAAATATATGAGGCTGCACAAGCTGAGGAAAAAGCACTTGCAGCAACTCATCCAACGAGCAGTAGTGGCGATGAGCTTGAATGGACCAGGCTATTTTTAACGAGCAGTGCACAAGCCCAGTCCTTCCGTAAAGTTAAAATGTGCATTGTACAGCGTGAGGAAACGTTGGATTTAATAGCTAATCGTTACAATGTGCAGCCACGAGAGCTTCAGCTCCATAATCGCCTGAACGACCCTTACTTATCGGAAGGCCAAGTCCTCTATATTCCATAAAGTCCAAGACAAACCGCTGCTCCTCTCAAGGGAGTTAGCGGTTTTCTTGCGTAATTAGAAGTTTATTAGTCCGTTCTCAGCGGCTCACCAAAGCCCGGATTCCCACCAATAGTCCGCTCTGAGCGTCTTGCAACTCCTCGAACCCCGGTTTTCCACCAATTAGTCCGTTCTCAGCGTCTTGCAGCTCACCAACCCCCGGATTCCCACCAATTAGTCCGTTCTCAGCGTCTTGTAGCTCACCAAAGCCCGGATTCCCACCAATTAGTCCGTTCACAGCGGTCTACAGCTCACCAACCCCCGGATTCCCACCAATTAGTCCGTTCTCAGCGGCTTGCAGCTCCTCGAACCCCGGTTTTCCAGCAATTAGTCCGTTCTCAGCGTCTTGTAGCTCACCAATCCTCGGTATCCCACCAATTAGTCCGCTGTCAGCGGCTTGCAACTCACCAATGCTCGGTTTTCCACCAATTAGTCCGCTGTCAGTAGCTTGTAGCTCACGAATAGCCGTTTTCCTGCCATTTAGTCCGCTCTCAGCGGATTGCAACTCCTCGATCCCCGGTTTTTCACCAACTAGACTGTTCACTGCAGTTTGCAGGCACCTGAATACGCAGGTTTGAGTAGCAGTCAGTGCTCTGTAACCCGCTGCTGCTGGAATCTGCCGATCTTAGTAGCCCTCAGTGCGTTATTAGCGTGAAGATGCCGAAAAGCGAGGTTCTTAGTAGCCCTCAGTGCGTTATTTGGGTGCTGATGCTTAAAAGCGTGGTTCTTAGTAGCCCTCAGTGCGTTATTAGCGTGCGGATGCCTAAAAGCGAGGTTCATAGTAGCCGTCAGTGCGTTATTTCGGTGATGGTGCCTAAAAGCGAGGTTCATAGTAGCCGTCAGTGCGTTATTTGCGTGCAACTGCCTAAAAGCGAGGTTCATAGTAGCCGTCAGTGCGTTATTTGGGTGCTGATGCTTAAAAGCGCGGTTCTTAGTAGCCGTCAGTGCGTATTTGCGTCCAGATGCCTAAAAGTACGGTTCTTAGTAGTCTTCAGTGCTCTATTTCAACTCAGGAGTAAGTGTTGGTGTTGGATGGAACACAGACTTGCACGTCATCGGCTCGTGGAGCAGTAAGCATACAATTTATAACTAATGCCCCAACCAGCGCGGCTCCGGGAGCATTAACCATCAAATCTATAGCTATTGGTCCATCCAACGCGGCTCTGGGAGCATTAACCATACAATCTATAGTTAATGCCTCAATAAACACGCCCCGGGGCCAGCACCAACTACAGCCAACGAGGCGCTAACCCAAAGGGCAGCGACATCTGCATATGCTTGCGCAATAATGGTGCCTCTCAATGGCATTCAAGCGCCCACTCCAGACAGCCTTATCTGTTGTAACAACCCCCGTATTGACTCTCTTACAGGTGGAGGGTAAAATAAGGAACAATGGCATGGATAGGGAAGAGTACGTAGTTCACCCATCAGAGAGCGGAGCCGCTGCTAAGACAGCGCTGAGAGGCTGCGCGGGAAACAAAGAATTGCTACAAGTCGCCCTGGAGTTTCCTGTTTGAGAATTATCCATTTCGGGATAATTGATTAGATCAGGACGGTAGCAACCGTTATTTTGCAACGAGTGCCGTTACGGTGAATATTACCCGAACGGAACGAAGGTGGTACCACGGAAGTTTACCTTTCGTCCTTTGCGACGGGAGGTTTTTGTGTTTTTTTAAGCCGCTTTACAAGGGAAGTCCCTGTGTAAAAGTGGACGAATGATGTCTGATGGAGGCTATGTCACTTATGTCCGAATCCCAAGAACGGCTAAATGTAGAAATGCCGACGACTTACGATCCAACAAGCGCAGAGCAAAAATGGTATGAAACCTGGCTCCGTAACGGTTATTTCCAGGCGGGAAAACGTCCGGATGCTCCTAAATACACCATTGTAATCCCGCCACCGAATGTTACTGGAATGCTTCATATTGGTCACGCGCTTGATTTTACTTTGCAGGATATCCTTATCCGTTTTAAACGGATGCAAGGGTTTGATGCGCTATGGCTCCCGGGTACCGATCATGCCGGAATTGCCACCCAGACTAAGGTGGAGCAGCAGCTCCGCGAAGAAGGGCTTAGCCGCTACGACCTTGGCCGCGAGGCTTTCTTAGAGAAGGTATGGGAGTGGAAGGAACATTACGCGGGGACAATTCGCGAGCAATGGTCCAAGATGGGACTCAGCCTAGACTATTCCCGTGAGCGGTTTACGTTAGACGAAGGGCTGTCAAAGGCTGTTCGTGAAGTATTCGTTCGTCTGTATAACAAGGGAATGATTTACCGCGGCAAGAGAATTATTAACTGGGACCCGGCTGCACGTACGGCGCTGTCGGATATTGAGGTTGAATATAAAGAAGTAAATGGACACCTCTACCACCTTCGTTATCCTCTAGCTGACGGTAGCGGTCATCTGACTGTGGCTACAACTAGACCTGAGACGATGCTGGGCGACTCTGCTGTAGCTGTTCATCCCGAAGATGAGCGTTATAAGCATTTAATTGGCAAGATGCTTCTTCTCCCTATCCTCAACAGGGAAATCCCGATTATCGCTGACGAGTATGTTGACAAGGATTTCGGTAGCGGTGCGGTTAAGATTACGCCAGCTCATGATCCTAACGACTTTGAGGTTGGGTCTAGACATGACCTTCCGCAAATTACTGTTATGGATGAAGGCGGCAAAATGAACGAGAATGCCGGTCCTTACCAAGGACTTGATCGTACAGAATGCCGTAAAGCCATCGTAAAGGAACTGCAGGAGCAAGGAGTTTGCGTTCTAATCGAGGATCACGTCCACCAAGTGGGTCATAGCGAGCGATCTGGCGCGGTTGTTGAGCCGTATTTGTCTACGCAATGGTTCGTTAATATGAAGCCATTAGCGGAGAAGGCAATTGAATCCCAGAAATCGGGTCAGGGCGTAAACTTTGTTCCCGATCGTTTCGAGAAAATATATTTGCACTGGATTGAAAATGTTCGTGATTGGTGTATTTCCCGTCAGCTATGGTGGGGGCATCGTATTCCAGCATGGCATCATGAAACGACTGGAGAAATCTATGTTGGCACACAAGCTCCTGAAGGAGCCGATCAGCCTGATTCTCCTTGGAAGCAAGACAATGATGTGCTCGATACTTGGTTCAGCTCGGCGCTTTGGCCTTTCTCCACATTGGGGTGGCCTGAAGACAGCGAGGACCTGAAAAATTATTACCCAACAGGCGTGCTTGTAACGGGTTACGACATCATTTATTTCTGGGTTGCCCGGATGATCTTCACTGCGCTAGAGTTTACGGAGCAAATTCCGTTTAAGGATGTTCTTATCCACGGTCTTGTAAGAGATGCGGAAGGCCGCAAAATGTCCAAATCACTCGGTAATGGCGTCGATCCACTGAACATTATTGCTCAGTATGGTGCAGATGCTATGCGGTTCATGATTTCGACGAGTAGCACGCCAGGGCAGGATTTACGTTTCCGCCTAGAGAAGGTAGAGCAAGCCCGTAACTTTGCAAACAAAATATGGAATGCCTCCCGTTTTGCATTAATGAATTTGGAAGGCTTTACCTATGAGGATATTGATATCAGCGGACAGTTATCAACGGCAGACCGTTGGATCCTGCATCGCTTTAATGAAACTGCACGTGACATTACCCGTTTGATGGAGAGCTACGAGTTCGGGGAAACCGGTCGTTTGCTGTACAACTTTATCTGGGATGATCTGTGCGATTGGTATATCGAGTTTTCGAAGCTTACGCTGTACGGCGACAACCCAGCTGCGAAACGGAGCACGCAATCCGTGCTTGCTTACGTGCTGGACCGCACTCTGCGTCTGATCCATCCTTTCATGCCGTATTTGTCCGAGGAGATTTGGCAGCATCTGCCGCACGAGCCGGGTGAGACGATCATGCTGGCTTCATGGCCAGAATATCGGGCTGATTTCGAAGCCGTTAACTCGGTGAAGGAAATGGAGCTCCTAATGGAAGCTATTCGTGCTGTGCGAAATGTTCGCGCAGAGGTTAACGTATCGCCAGGGAAAAAAATCGAGCTGCTGTTGAAACCGACAGGAGAAGCGGAGGAAGGCATTTTCCGGCGTAATGAAATTTATGTACAGCGGTTCTGCAACACTTCGTCCTACACGCTTGACATTGGCCTGACTGCACCAGACAAAGCAATGACCGCGATCATAACGGGAGCTGAGCTTTATTTTCCGCTTGCGGGATTAATTGATATCGGTCAGGAAATCGCACGTCTTACGAAAGAAGTCGACAATCTAAATGCCGAAGTAGACCGTGTGGAGAAGAAGCTCTCCAACGAAGGCTATTTGGCTAAAGCACCAGCTAACGTAGTTGAGCAGGAAAGAATCAAGGGACAGGATTACCGGGATAAACGGGATAAGGTTATGGCAAGAATTGCTGAGCTTCAGGGATAAGGAGGAAGAAAACAACATGAGCGAGGATAATTTCTCCCCTGCTGCAACGACGTCATTTCACACGGCTGAGGAAGCGATGACCTGGATTACGGGTCTCACTTCCTTCGGCATCCGTCCTGGTATGGATCGAATTGCTCTTTTACTTGAAAAATTTAATCACCCGGAGCGGAGATTAAAATTTATTCATGTAGCCGGAACGAATGGGAAAGGCTCGGTTTGTGCGTATTTAACAAGTGTGCTTAGACAATGCGGATATGATGTAGGAACGTTTACTTCTCCTTATTTGACCTCGTATTCCAATCGTCTCCAATATAATGGGCATGATATTGAGGATGACGTTCTGATTAGGCTTGCTAATCAATTGAAGCCTGCAACCGATGAGCTTGCTCAAAGCGAGTGGGGATCCCCGACGATGTTCGAGGTGACGACAGCTTTAGCTTTACTCTATTACGGAACGGTCGCTTATCCTGACTTTGTCGTATGGGAGACTGGACTCGGCGGCCGCTTGGACGTTACGAATATTGTGACGCCTATCATAAGCGTCATTACCAATGTTGGTCACGATCATATGGATGTGCTTGGTCCGACACTCTCGCATATCGCCAAGGAAAAAGCGGGGATCATTAAAGCGGGTGTTCCCGTTGTTACCGCAGTCAGTCAGGCTGAAGTGATGGAAATCGTTAAGGAAACAGCTGTGGCCAAGAAAGCATCATTGTATCAGCTTGGCGGTAACTTCTCATATGAATTGTTATCTGCCGAAGAAAATGAGCAAAAGTTTTCTTTTCAAGGACCGTTTCGTGCTTTACAATCGTTAACTGTGACGTTAAACGGAGCACATCAGGTTTCCAACGCGGCTGTTGCGGTTATGACACTTGAAGTACTTAGGCAGTATTACGCTTTAATTGTTGAGGATGAGGATCTGGCTGTCGGTTTACGTAATACGACTTGGCCAGGTCGACTAGAGATGGTATCCAATCATCCTCGAATTTTACTCGACGGAGCTCACAATCCTGAAGGGATGGAAGCTCTGAAAAATGCGCTTAACGACATTTACAAGTTCGATAAGCTAAATGTGATGATGGCGATGATGCCGAATAAGAATCATGAACATTCCCTACGGCATATACTACCAATGGTGGATACGCTTGTAATCACGGAACCTGATTTTCATAAGAAAATGAACGCCGCTGACTTGGCCGCCGTCGCTTCGAGGCTGCGTAAGGAGATCGGGCAGCCGCGGAACGTTATCGTGGAGCCGGATTGGCGACGTGCGTTAGAGCTTCTGCAAGAAGCTTCTGCATCCTCTCAAGACGAGAACACGTTAAACGTCATTACTGGCACTCTTTATTTGATTGCCGACGTCCGTTCGTGGCTGCTCCATGGAACGAAATCTGAAAAAGGCTGGTGAAGCTTTGTTGCGGACCGCTGAGCATGTACATTTTATCGGTATCGGAGGATATGGGATGAGCGCCATCGCCCGGGTAATGCTGGAGATGGGCTATCAAGTATCCGGTTCCGATGTGGTACGTCAGGAGTTAATTGAAAAACTGGCTGCCAAAGGAGCACAAATTTATATTGGTCATGAACCCGAGAACGTTCGGGGAGCTGATCTTGTTGTTTATTCAACGGCCCTATCCAGGGATAACGTTGAACGTCAGGAAGCTGAGCAATTAAACATCCCGATTCTTCATCGGGCGCAGATGTTAGCTCGTTTGCTCAATGCTCGCAAAGGAATCGCGGTTGCTGGAGCGCATGGTAAAACAACCACCTCCTCCATGATTGCTCTTGTAATGGAGAACTGTGGGCAGGACCCAACCTATATTATTGGCGGAGAAATTGTTAATGTAGGCACGAACGCCAAAGCGGGTAAAGGGGAGTACGTCGTAGCCGAAGCTGATGAAAGCGATGGCTCATTCCTGCAATATGAATCGGCTATTGGAGTCGTTACAAATATTGAAGCCGATCATCTAGAAAATTATGATGGGGATTTCAATAAGCTCAAAGAGGCTTATGTTTCTTTTCTGCAAAATATTCGACCGGATGGATGCGCGGTAGTGTGTGCGGACGATGAGAATATTCAGGAGCTGCTTCCGAAGGTAAACGGCGCACGAGTTATTACTTATGGTTTAGATGCTAAGGATGCAGATTATACAGCTACCGAGCTTGTTCTTGGTGATCGTTGTGCAACCTTCACCGTCAGTCATAAAGACGATGTCCTCGGCTCGGTTACCCTTTCTGTGCCAGGACGACATAATGTGTATAACGCCCTTGCAACGGTAATCGTGTGTCTTGAGGCGGGTGTGCCATTCGGAGCTATCGCGGAAGCCATTCGTGAGTTTCAAGGCGCTAAGCGGCGCTTTCAGGTACTTGGCGAAGTGAAGGACATGCTGGTCATCGACGATTATGCCCATCATCCAACAGAAATACAGGCAACGATTCAAGCTGCCAAAGCAACAGGCAAAAGAATTATCGCAGTATTTCAGCCACAGCGCTATACGAGAACTTTTTTCCTATTGGATGCTTTCAGTCGTGCATTTGCGGATGCAGATGAAGTCATCATCACGGATATCTATTCTCCTGCTGGTGAGCAAAGGATCGAAGGGATTAACTCGCGTAAGCTTGTAGAGCTGATTTCGCAGAACAGCAATGCCAACGTGACCTATATCCCGACCAAGGAAGAGGTTCATGATCTACTTGTGGAGCGTATAGCCCCAGGTGATCTTGTGTTAACGATGGGGGCTGGCGATATTTGGAAAATTGCTGTTGAGCTCTCCCGCAACTTACGTGAGCGTGAGTAACTGGCACAGTAGATAATAGAAGTACTTTAGAAACCAGTCTGCGGGGTGATTCCTGTGGATGGTTTCTTTGTTCTACTATCAGAAAGTATAAATTTCTATGTCTTAATACTCATCTGATAGCTCGATACAAACGTGTATAGCCGTCCTATGGACGGCAAAGCCGTTTTACTTGGTCAATGTAAACATAATTCTCTCTTTACTCTCATATTCTAATTACTAGAATGAGGGACAAGGGGAGACTTAGCATGCAACCAAAAGCAAGAATGACCATTCGTTTCGAGCCTCAAGCTAAGCCGGGACTAGCGTCAGCACCTATCGTACAAACTCTTGTTTCTAAAAATGAGCTTTTAATTGAGAAGATAGAGTCAGTTAGTGGAGGTAGTCAAGGTAATGAAGGTGGCTTTACTTCTTGGAACAGCCCTTATCAGGATGATATCCATGCATTAGAAGAAATTATTCGAACAACAGAAACCGTAAGGGGCAAAGTCCCTTTGTCTAAGTCTGCACTGGCACTGGAGCCTACTTTAATGGATATCCCTCATGATGAGCTATCGGAACCGAAATGGACCAAGAGATTACCTCAATTTGAGAATGAAAATGAAAATGAAAATGACGATGAGGATAAGAATGAAGCTAAGCTGGGAGTAGGCTGGTACAATCAAACGGCAACGATACATGAGGAGAGAGGGCCATCCTGGGGAAGGGTATTCCTTTCTGTAGCTGGTGCGATAGCAACGGGAGCTTTATTCGGATATATGGTTCTGAGCTTATTTACTGGAGAGTCCCTATTCCCGGGGAAAACGAATAGAGGCACACAGCTACCTGTACAAGCAGCACCGGGAAAATCATTTAATTCTTCTTTACCTACTGCGGATAAATCTGTTGAAGCTAAGAGCGTAGACGGTAAAATATCTTCCAACGAGTCCTCCGGCAAGTCCGTGGACGAGGGAACTCTTACTCAAGTAGCAACTGACGCTTACTATATGCTTCAATTTGGAGTATTTAAGAATGAAGAGAGCATGCAGGCAGCGGTTAAACAATTAAAAGATCGTGGGCTGGCTCCTGCTACAGAGACGAGAGAAGGTTATCGAGTCTATGTTGGAGCGGCTAGATCACGAAATGAAGCAGATCTGTTGGCTGCGCAGATGCCCGACTTAGAGGTTTACATTAAGCCGTTAGAGGAGACGACCTTAGCCATTTCTTCTCAAACGCTTTCCGAGGAAGCGGCCGATTTTCTTAATGCCAGCGCCAATTTAACCCGAAAGCTGACTGAGTATGCGGGCACCGGTTTATTGGATAAGCTTCCTCAGAAAATGAACGATGCTGATATTACTGCACTAGAAGAAGCCCATCAGCAGTGGCTAAAGACGATTCCCGCTGCCAGCAAGCTTAATGATACAATAGCAGAGCAGGGGCAAGTTATTGTTCAGGAGTTGAATTCTGCTATTCTCTCTATGAACGATTTTAATCGAAAGCCCTCGCGATTCCACTTGTGGCATACTCAAGCAGATGTGATGAAAGCTATACTGGCAGACCGTCAAATACATTTGATTTTACAGACCACGGCTCGTTAATAATGAGAAGAAAATAAGTTTCGGGACTTTTGAACTGAGGCAGCCTGCTTCCTAGGGGCTGTCTTTGTTTTATACATTGTGTGACTTGTTCGGGGGACGTATAATGAATAGACGGGTGTCAAAAAATGGTGGGGGACGGGGAATTATGAAGAAAAACGGATGGATATTACTATTGTTCATTTTCTTGGGATTGCTGGCTGGTGCTTTAGTGGCTATCTGGCTAAAGGATGTCCCTGGACTCACCTTTTTAACACGTGCGATCGAGCTGAATTGGTCGCCTGCCGGAGATTTATCGGTTATTAAGTATAGCTTAGATATAAATGTTAAAATTAGCTTGCTTAGTGTAATCGGTGCGATTGTTGCGATATGGTTATACCGTAAAATGTAATGCTGAAAGGGAGTTCCACAACGATGTCGGTTAAACAATCTAGCGCTCCAATGCTTGTTCTCGCTTCCTCCTCTCCTCGTAGAAAAGAGCTTATCTCGTTATTAGGACTTCCCGTTCAGATTTCGCCTAGTCATGTGTCCGAGGACACTCCGGATGATTGGTCTCCCTTGCAAATCGTAGAGGGTCTTTCTCTACGAAAAGCGCTTGCCGTCAAGGAAGAGCTTGCCCACTCCTTCGATCCTTCTTCCATTATCGTAGGTAGCGATACTATTGTTGTGTTGAATGGTAAAGTGATGGGAAAGCCTAGAGACGATGAGGATGCTGAACATATGCTTCAGCAGCTTGCGGGCCAAATCCATGAGGTCTATACAGGAGTATCTTGTATTCGGATTTCTGACGAGAAGACGGTTACTTCTCACCGTATAACAAAGGTAAAGATGAGAAATTTATCACCTGAGCAAATTTCTCGCTATGTCGCAACTGGTGAGCCCCTTGATAAGGCTGGAGCCTATGGCATTCAAGAAATTGGCTCCTTGCTTGTTGAATCCATTGATGGATGTTATTTCAACGTTGTCGGATTGCCGGTTTCTCTTCTCGCCGTTCAATTGGAGCAGTTCAATATTACAATTCCTTGACTGAATAAGCCACTCCCGCGGCCGACGCGGCTTTCGAAGGTAGGAAAATTCTTTGGAGCAACGATCCTTTCGATTACGTGAGATTCCCTCTCAGGAACGACCGCGGGAACGTATGCAGCAATTCGGAGCAGAGGCACTTAGTCATGCAGAATTACTAGCTATTCTAATACGGACGGGGACACCGAAAGAATCGGCCATACACCTTGCCCAGCGCATTCTTAACGAAAGCGGAGGCTTGCGGAGATTAGCAGAGAGTAAATGGGAAGAGCTGACACAAATACACGGAATCGGACCTGCGAAGGCGCTGCAGCTTCAAGCTTCTATTGAGCTTGGGCGAAGAGTGGCACGGTCTAAATTGCCGGAAACAGTCAAAATTACAAGTCCGCAGGATGCCGCTGATCTCCTTATGGACGAGCTTAGGCATTACCGGGAAGAGCACTTTGTCTGTTTGTTTCTTAATACTAAAAATCAAGTTATCGGTCGCCAGACGTTATCCATTGGCAGCTTAAACGCATCTATTGTTCACCCCAGAGAGGTTTTTCGTGCGGCTATAAGAAGAAGCAGTGCTTCCATTCTGTGCGCTCATAATCATCCAAGCGGTGATCCAACACCGAGCGCTGAAGATATTCAGCTTACAAAGCGGTTAGCCGAAGCCGGACAATTGATCGGGATCGAGCTTCTAGATCATTTGGTAATAGGTGACAATCGCTTTATAAGTTTGAAGGAGATGGGCTGCTTGTAATATAATGATAAGGATTGTCCCGACGACTGGTGCTCCGATAAGGTGTCAACAAAGCAGTCGCGGTCAAAGCAGGAGGTAGCAGAATGGTAGGAGGATTTACACGGGATCTTGGTATCGATCTTGGAACTGCAAATACGCTGGTGTACATTAAGGGCAAAGGAATCGTTGTCAGGGAACCTTCAGTGGTAGCCCTGCGTACCGATACGAAAAAAATTGTGGCGGTTGGCTCAGATGCCAAAAAAATGATTGGCCGTACGCCAGGCAATATAGTAGCTATTCGTCCTATGAAGGATGGGGTAATTGCTGACTTTGAAACAACGGCTACTATGATTAAGTATTTTATTCGTAGTGCTCAGAAGCCTCGCTCTATGTTCCCTCGTCACCCTAATGTTATGGTTTGTGTCCCATCGGGTATTACAGCGGTTGAGAAACGCGCGGTTGAGGATGCAACAAAGCAAGCAGGTGCTCGTGAGGCATATATTATCGAAGAGCCGTTTGCAGCTGCAATTGGGGCTGATTTACCTGTATGGGAGCCGACCGGAAGCATGGTCGTGGATATCGGCGGCGGTACAACTGAAGTTGCCGTAATCTCGCTTGGAGGAATCGTAACAAGCAAATCGATCCGTATTGCAGGAGACGAGATGGATGATGCGATCATTGCTTACATCAAGCGTTTCTACAATTTGATGATCGGTGAGAGAACCTCTGAGCAGCTGAAGATGGAAATAGGCTCTGCAATGCCGCTTGATAAAGTAGAATCCATTGAAATTCGTGGACGGGACTTGGTCTCCGGCTTGCCTAAGACATTGGCTATTACTTCGGATGAAATTACTGAAGCCTTGTCTGATACAGTCAATTCCATTATTGATGCAGTTAAAGTAACTTTAGAGAAGTGTCCGCCTGAGCTTTCAGCGGATATTATGGATCGTGGTATCGTGTTAACAGGTGGAGGAGCTTTGCTTCGCAATCTAGATAAGATGCTTACCCGTGAAACGGGTATGCCTGTGCTAGTTGCTGACAATCCACTTGATTGTGTGGCTATCGGAACAGGAAGAGCACTTGAAAATATTCATCTCTTCAAAACCAAAGGCGGGAATTCCCGATCCGGCCGCTAATGCAATAACGATTCAGAAAGGCTAGGTATCATCTTTCCTTTCTGAATCGTCTCCAAGTACAATGGTATGTCACCGCCCTTAGCGTAACAATCAATTGCGATGCTTATACTTTTGCAAGCTTGTTATGATAGGGTCGGTGAATATTGTACGTTGGGGTACTGATTTATAGGACGGGAAAGCAGGTGAGCGGGATCTTTCGATTAATGCGTAACAAACGGTTGTTCATCCTCATGATAGGGCTTATTGTATTTATTGCTCTAATGGGATTTACCTTAGGTCGGAATCGCTTAACCTGGCCAGAGAAATTTCTCAATGATGCTTTTGGGACTGTGCAAGGAGTTTTGTACCGGCCGGTCGGAGCGGTTGCGGAATTTTTTCGTGACCTCGACCGGCTTTCCGCCGTGTATAAGGAAAACGAACAGTTTCGTCAAACCGTAGCACAATATACACAGGATCAAATTAAATTTAATTTGCTTGAAGCCGATAATAAGCGGCTCCAAGAGGAGCTAAACTTCACAGAGCGGCAGAAAAACATGGACAATTATCGCTATTTAATTGCTCAGGTTGTAGGGAGCACATCCAATCCCTACGAGAGAACCATAACCATCAACCTAGGCTCCCGCGATGGGGTCAAGCCTGAGATGGCAATAAGAACGGTGGACGGATTAGTAGGCTTGGTTAGTAAGGTTAAGAACTTTACATCCACTGTAACTCTCATTACGGACTTGAATCCGAGCTACTCCAAAGGAACCCCCGTATCCGCTACATTTCTGGGCATACCTGAATCATTTGGAATTATCGAATACGATGATGAAACCGGAACACTTCAAATGACCAAAATTGATGAAAAAGACAAGCCGATAGCTGGAGATAAGGTAATAACCTCGGGGCTAGGAAGCTTATTTCCAAAAGGAATTATTGTTGGGACAGTCAAAAGCAGTCAGGTTGGAGACTCTGGATTAACTTATACGGCCATCATTGAACCGGCAGCAAAGTTTAATCACCTTAGAGAGGTTTTCGTTGTCGTTGTTCCTGAGGTGGAAGAGCCGTGAATATGCGAATGAATTGGGTTGTCTTAGGCGCAATTATATTATTAATTGTTGAGAATTCAGTCATGCCCTGGATTGTTCCTCCCGGCTGGAGTGAACGCCTGCTTCCTCACTTGTGCTTTATAATGACCTTGTTCGTTGCTGGATTTGGTGGACGTCATCCTGCATTTCTTTGCGGTCTTGGATTTGGATTGCTGCAGGACTTGTTGTCCTACGGACATTTGATAGGTCCATATGGCTTTGGTATGGGACTTATCGGTTATTTGGCTGGACTTGCTTCCGAGAGGAAGGGCATGACCATAGGCTTCTTCATTTGGATTGTCCTAGTAGGCGGCGTATTGTTAGATACGGTAGTCTACTCCATATATAAGCTGTTCGGGCTAACAGATTTGCAGTATGCATACGTATTCTATTGGCAGGTGGCTCCAACAGCTTTGCTTCAGCTATTGATTGCACTCCTTATGTATGTTCCCGTCCGCAAATTCCTGGTCAAACCGTCGCTTTCTTCGGGGGAAGAAAGTCCCGAATAAATCCGATTTGACCTGACAGGCAGGAATTCGGCTTCATCAAGCAGAATTTCAATTACCGTAGGGAGGAGCGGACAAAGTGACCGGCAAATCATACATTACAATTAAGGGCAGTAAAGAAGGTCTCATTTTTCTATTGGATGACCAATGTGAATTTATAACTCTGTTAGATGAGTTGAATGCAAAGCTGGACAAGCATGTTCAGCAATTCACTGGACCCATCGTGCATATTTTCATTAAGCTAGGCGCTAGACAGTTGGAAGAGGAAGATAAGGAACGTATTCGTGCTATTTTACGAAGACAAGGCAATTTGTTAATCCAGTCCATCGATAGTGATACTCCTGAAGTTGATCCAACTCTTATAAAGGTGCCTAGTTTACATACGATGTCTGGAATTATAAGATCTGGACAAACGGTGGAATTCGATGGACACCTGCTGCTGCTAGGAGATGTTAATCCTGGCGGTACGATAAGCTGCACCGGGGACGTCTATGTGCTGGGAGCACTTAGAGGAACCGTTCATGCAGGTAGGGATGGAGATCAAGGGGCTATTATTGCGGCTTCACTGATGAAGCCCACCCAGCTGAGAATAGCAGAAATCATTAGCCGACCACCGGATGAATGGGCATCCGCAGAGCCGTGGATGGAATATGCATTCTTACGTGAAGGTACGATGGCCATCGATAAAATGACGAGTCTAAGTCGTCAACGCAAGGAAGTCATGCAGTTCAAAGGAGTGTAAAATCATGGGAGAAGCGATCGTTGTCACCTCAGGCAAAGGAGGAGTTGGTAAAACAACTACTTCAGCTAATTTGGGCACAGCTCTAGCAATCATGGGGAAAAAGGTATGCATGGTGGATACCGATATCGGTTTGCGTAATCTTGATGTCGTCATGGGACTCGAGAATAGAATTATTTATGATCTCATTGATGTAGCCGAAGGCCGCTGCAGGGTTAACCAAGCACTGATCAAAGATAAACGGTTTGACGAGCTGTACATGCTCCCAGCAGCTCAGACAAAGGATAAGAATGATATTACACCGGATCAGGTTCGCCAAATTATCGAGAGCTTAAAGCCGGATTTTGATTATATTATTATTGATTGTCCAGCCGGTATCGAGCAGGGCTTCCGGAATGCTATTGCGGGTGCTTCTCAAGCTATCGTTGTTACTACGCCGGAGAATGCTGCTGTTCGCGATGCGGATCGGGTAATCGGGTTACTGGAGAAAAGCAATTTTCCATCACCAAAGCTTATTATCAATCGAATTCGCCCGAACATGGTGAAAAACGGCGACATGTTGGAAATAGACGACATTTGCCAAGTGCTCGCCATTGATTTGATTGGGATTGTTCCAGATGATGAGCTTGTCATTAGAGCGGCTAATTTGGGAGAACCAACGGTTATGAATGTTAATTCGCGTGCGGCTATTGCTTACCGCAATATTGCACGACGTATACTGGGTGAGACGGTTCCTTTATCACAATTAGATGAGAAGTCGGGAATGTTTCGTAGAGTTAAGAAGCTATTAGGAATGGGATGATCGGAGCTTGTTGAACCGATTGAAGAAAATAGACTGGATGATGGTATTAATTCTCATGTTATTCATGGGAATGAGTGCCCTCCTTGTGCGTAGTGCGACACACAGTAATCCAATGTATCCGAATTTTGATATAAAGACTCTCATTTTCTATGGGATAGGGTTCGGTGTCATCATTATCGCAACATTAGTTGATTACCGTCTGATTTTAAAGATTTGGTATGTATGGTACGCCATCGGATTAATCCTGCTTGTGTTAGTCTTTTTCCTTGCAGGAGAAACGAATGGTGCTAGAAGCTGGTTTAATTTGGGCCTCTTTTCCTTTCAGCCAGCGGAGATGATGAAGCTATTTCTGATCATAGCGATAGCAGGGGTGCTGGGGAGACGGCAGGGTGATCCGTTACGGTTGCGCAGCGATGTAATGGTCGTAGCGGTAGTTGTATTCGTTCCCTTCTTGTTAGTTATGATTCAGCCAGACTTGGGTAATGCGATTATTTATATTTTTATCGTATTAGGCATGTTATGGATCGGGAATGTTCGCTATACGTATGTCATGATTGGCTTAACCGTCGTAGTCGGGGGGTTATTGTTATTCGTGACGTTATTCAATACGTATAATACCGAAATTCGTGATTATTTGAAGGAGCATAAAAAAGTCCACTGGTATGATCGTATTAATACGTACATTCATCCTGAGCTAGCATCTGCTGATGATCGTCGTCAATCCGAATATGCCAAAATTGCTATTGGATCGGGTGGGTTAGCTGGAGACGGCTACATGCAAGGGGAATCTAAAAACCGCAAATTCATCCCATATACTTACTCTGACTCCATCTTTGTAGTTATCGGCGAGGAGTTTGGCTTCCAAGGTGCGGCGGTGCTTCTGCTGCTGTATTTCCTCTTCATCTACAGGATGATTCTGATTGCGTATCAGTGTTATGACTTGCGAGGCTCATTTATCATCATTGGGATTGCGTCTATGATGGTGTTCCAGATTTTTGAGAACATTGGAATGATGATCGGGTTAATGCCGATAACGGGTATTACTTTGCCATTCATTAGCTATGGCGGTACTTCTCTCTTGCTTAACATGATGTCGATTGGACTAGTGTTTAGCATTCGGGCGCATCAGGAGAAGTATCAGTTGGAAAGTTAAGAGAATAAAAGGCTGGAGAACAGGTTTGGTTGCCTGTTCTTTTTTTGTATTCTAATCGCCGCTTGTCCGCCATAAGGTAATAACAGAGTGCGGACAAGGGGGGCTTGTGTTGCAAATACGGGATAATGTTCGTGAGCGCAGGCGGGAGCGGATTGAGCAGCTCATTGGGAAGCATGCGATGGAGGAAGCCAAGAGATCAGAAATAATGAGCTCAGAAATCATAAGCGAGGAAGTTTCTCAAACAAGCCTAGACGATGTTGAAACGGAGCTCCCTCGTTATGATTCGAGTCCAGTGCAGCTGTTCCCGGATAGACCACGCCAGGACTTACAGCATAAGCTGGATACATTCAGCTCGGATCCTGATCCAGAGCTGTGGTGGAAGGAACGGGAGAAGAGCATGAAGGCTGGACAAGTACCTGGATGGCAGGGACTGAAAGGGATACCTTCATCTTCACGTCGGACGGATAATCCAAGCTTGGATACTGGGTTTAATTTTACTAAGCTACTGCGCGGCTTTTCTCTTCGTCTTGTGTTCTCCATCGTTGTATTCGCTGCAGTGTGGGGCTGGTTTAAGCTTGATTTGCCCGGTAGCTTGCAAGCGCGAAGCTGGATGGTAGGCTCGATCTCGCGAGATATGGATTTTCAAGCTATTGAAGCTTGGTATGGTGATACTTTCGGTGGCTCTCCTTCCTTCTTTCCCTTTTCTCGTAATGAGGTGCAGACGAAGGAAGTATCAGCTGTATTAAATCCAAATGAAACAGCAGCTCCTGTTCATGGAAGACTCATGCAGAGCTATGCCCAAAATGGGACAGGCGTCAAAATTGCAGCAGCTGGTGGAAGCGAAGTTGTCGCTATATATACAGGAAGGGTTCAACAGGTCACAACAGAAGATCAGGATGGAGGAGTGACCATATTAATCCAGCACGAGAATCACATCCTTAGTGTATATGGAAATCTCAAGCATTCCGTCGTTAAGCCAAATGATTGGGTTAAAACAGGGCAGCAACTAGGACAGCTCAATACAGCTTCAAAAGCTGGTGGAAAAGAAGTATTATACTTTGCGGTCCAGCAAAACGGGAAAGCATTAGATCCGGCGGATGTGGTTACTTTTGATTAAATGGCGCAGCATTCAATTTCGGTTTCATCCGTTATTCGTGCTTGTGATGATTGCCTCTATCGCAACAGGTCGATTCGCGGAATTGGTCACCTTGTTCGCTATTGTTCTATGGCATGAGCTGGGCCATCTAGCAGCTGCACTGCGCTTCGGTTGGACAGTTAAGGAAATAAAGCTGCTCCCCTTCGGAGGCGTGCTCGAGGTAGAGGAAGCGGGAACTCTACCTGCAATGGAGGAAATTTGGGTGGCAATTGCTGGTCCGGCTCAGAATGTCATTCTTGCAGTAATTGGCTATTTATTAGGGCAAGCTGGCTGGATCGATCAGGGATGGGCGGGCGATTTTGTACGTGCCAACGTGCTGATCGGCCTTTTTAATTTATTGCCTGTTCTGCCATTAGACGGTGGAAGGATGCTACAGGCTTGGATTAGTATTCAAGTACCGTATCATCGGACATTAATGTGGAGTGCTAAAATTAGCTTGCTATTCAGTGGATTAATCGTTGTTTTTTCGTTGTATCCTCTCTGGTATGGGGGATTAATTCATTTAAATCTTTTGGCTGTGGGTCTCTTTTTGTGTGCAACGAACTGGACTTATTTACGCAATGTCCCATTTGTATTTTTGCGGTTTCTAGTCCATCGGAGTGAAAGGTCAGAGAAGCAATTTGATCGTGGTGTGCTTTCTCGTCCAATCGTTATCGCGGAAAACCGGCCATTGTCTCATATTATGAAGCTTTTCATGAAAGAGCAGTATCACTTGGTTTACGTAATGAAACGAGGTAAGATCGCAAAGGTTGTTCCGGAGAAGACAATTATAGATGGAATTTTAGGTCGATTGACCACAGGGAATGCAGATATGAAGTTTTTCATGTAAAATGGAGAAAATAGCATCTAGCGGGAGGTTTGCATGAAGCAGCTGTTTATCCATTGTTCGCAAAATGTAACTCAATCCGCACTTATGGAAAATGGAAGGCTGACAGAGTTCAGCGTGGAGCGGATGGAAGGAACATCGCTGATTGGGAACCTTTACAAAGGTCGTGTTGTCAATGTGCTACCTGGTATGCAGGCAGCTTTCGTCGATATAGGTCTACCTAAAAATGCATTTTTATATGTAGACGATGCTCTTCATCCCCATCTGGATAAGCAACCGAAGGTGAAGCCAGCGATTTCTGACCTGCTCAAGCCAGGTGATGAGCTACTTGTTCAGTTGATGAAGGAGCCGCTTGGAGGTAAGGGCGCAAGGGTGACTACACATTTTTCTATACCAGGAAGATGGTTAGTTTACATGCCTAGCGCGGATTATATCGGGATATCTAAAAAGATAGAATCAGAATCTGAACGAAGCAGATTAAAGGGCTTGGCAGATGCTATGCGTATTGAAGGTGAAGGCGTAATTATGCGCACAAATGCGGACGGGGAAAGTCGTGAGGCGCTAGAGGGGGATCTTAATGTTCTCCGCACAACGTGGCACAATATCGTTAGCCGCAGCAAGCTAGCCAATTCACCCTCCGAAATTCACAGAGATTCTGGCCTAGTTCAGCGTATGGTTAGAGACGTTATTACACCGGATACCGAGCAATTAATTATAGACGATCAAGCTAGCATGCAGGCCGCGCAAGCCTACTTGAGGCAAACGGCACCCGCATTGGTAGAGAAAATAAGGTTTTATAACGAGTCGAAGCCTTTATTCGATAAATACGGGATTAAAGAGCTGCTGGATAAAGCCTTTCAATCAAGAATTTGGCTGCCCAGTGGTGGTTATCTCATATGGGATCAGACAGAGGCTTTAACGGTTATTGATGTAAATACCGGGAAGTACACCGGCTCCGTAGATCTCGAAGAAACGGTTTTCCAGACGAACAAGGAAGCTGCGGATGAGGTTGCCAGATTACTCCGATTACGTGATGTTGGCGGAATTATCATTATTGATTTTATTGATATGGAGACTGAAGAGCACCGGCATCAGATCGAGCAGCAATTGGAGCTGACTATAAAGCGCGACCGTACGAAATGTCAGGTTGTCGGCTGGACGAGGCTCGGGTTGATGGAAATGACCCGAAAAAAAGCACGTGAAAATGCGATGAACTTTTTTTATGAGACATGCGCTTCCTGTAAAGGTAGAGGAAAAATATATGTTCGTTAAAATAAATAATGTCAATAAAAGTTGAATTTATTTAAACGACATGGTAGAATACCAAAGTGCGTGCAATCTGAAGATTTTGCAGGCTACAACCGCACTCCACCGGGTCGACAAGACCGGCGCTGCCTTGACTGATTTATGTTACGGCAACCGGCACCCTATGAGGCGAGTCTTAGACATGAGGAGGTGCACCAGATGTACGCGATTATTGAAACCGGCGGTAAACAGTACAAAGTTCAAGCAGGCGACGTAATTTTCATCGAGAAGCTTTCTGCTAATGCAGGCGAAAGCATCACTTTTGATCGCGTGTTGGCCGTTTCCAAAGACGGCAGCTTGACGACAGGATCTCCAATCTTGTCCGGCGCGTCCGTAACGGGCAAAGTTGAACAACACGTAAAAGGCGAGAAAATTATCGTTTTCAAGTACAAGCCAAAGAAAAACTACAAGCGCAAACAAGGCCATCGTCAACCGTACACGAAAGTGACGATCGAGAACATTAAGGCTTAAGGCCGATATGATCACGATAACGATCGTGCGTAACGTTGAGAGGGTTATCATACGATTTACCGTTTCGGGTCATGCTTTTCATAACGATCCTGGCAAAGACATTGTCTGTGCTGGAGTATCGGCTGTGACGATCGGAGCAGTTAACGCGATTGAGAAATTAACAGGTCTAGTGCCTCGTTCTTATGCTAAATCCGGTCTGCTCAAGGCGGAAGCCCCGCAAAGCTCTGATCCGAAACGGCACGATCAGGTCCAGCTTTTATTAGAGGGAATGATCGCGGCTCTCGAGTCTATTGTAGAAGAATACAGCCAGTACGTAAAAATACAAGAAACCTTTGTAGAAAAAGGAGGTTGACACCATGTTGAAGTTAGATCTTCAGTTATTCGCCTCGAAAAAAGGGGTTGGATCGACGAGGAACGGACGGGACAGCCACTCTAAGCGTCTAGGCGCTAAAAGAGCGGATGGTCAAGTCGTAACTGCTGGTAGCATCTTGTTCCGCCAACGCGGTACTAAGATTCATCCAGGAACCAACGTAGGTATCGGTAAAGACGATACGCTCTTCGCACTAGTGCAAGGCGTCGTTAAGTTCGAACGTTGGGGACGCGATCGTAAGAAACTAAGCGTATACCCTGTAGCGGAAGCACCAGTTGCAGCTGCTCTGGAAGTATAATACGGCAACCAGAACCCCGGCCAATGAAAGTTGGTCGGGGTTTTTGTGTAAATGAAACGAAATGGGTAATTCATGGTTAAGCTGTTACGCTCATGTTATACTAATGATGTGAACTGAGTTTTCCAGGAATTGAAAGGAACAACGAAACGGGGAAGTCGCATAATGTTGAGAAAAATGACACTGTGGGGACTTGTGGCGTTGTTATCGCTCATTATACCTGCTGCGGCCATATTCATATGGCAACGTTCATGGTGGACGCTCGTGCTATTTGTCCTTTGGACAGCTACAACTTGGATCATTGTCTGGCTTATGGAAAGGCGCAAGCATCAGGAGCATTGTGATCGATTACTTATGCATGCCCAATTGTCGTCCATTCGGACGTTAAGCCACCATCGGCATGATTGGTTGAACGAGCTGCAAATTTTGTATGGATATCTACGACTGAACAAGCTAGATAAAGCAGTGGATGTCGTGGACAGAATAAGAGCTAGAATGGAACAGGATAGTAAGCTATCCCAGATCGGATTACCTGATCTCGCTGCATTCCTGCTGTCGTTTCGTACTGTATGCGATACTATGCGTCTGGATGTGGATGTAGAGGATGGATTGTACTTAAATCGTATGGCTTATGAGTCTGAGAAGCTTTCGAGGACAATTATCGGACTTGTTAATGTCATTCGGTTTCGTGCAGTTAATCCGTTCGGTGGGGAAAATGTGCTAAAGCTCATCTTCTACGATGCAGAAGGCGAGCTTAAGATCAAAATGATTTATGAAGGCGAGCTTGCAGCAGCGGAAAGTGTAGTCGTAGAATTAGATAAGTGTTTGGAAGGCATTGGTCTTGTAGACCAAGGAGACGAGCTAGCAGAGAAATCGCAGCATGCGAGGACAATGGTTATCCATTTCCCTCTGCCGGCATAACGGAGTGAACTCAACATGTTTGTGGATAAAGCGAAGATTTATGTTAAAGGCGGAGACGGCGGAGACGGCCTAGTTTCCTTCCGCAGAGAATTGTACGTGCCTGAGGGCGGACCAGCAGGTGGAGACGGCGGCAATGGCGGCAATGTTGTTTTCCGGGTTGATGAGGGCTTGCGTACATTGATGGATTTCCGGTATCAGAAGCACTTCAAAGCAACTAGAGGCGAGAAGGGCAAGAACAAATCTATGCATGGGGCTAATGCCGATCATATGATTGTTCGTGTTCCACCTGGTACTATCGTTGTAGATGATGATACAGGCGAAACCATTGCAGATTTAACTCGTCATGATCAGCAGATCGTCATTGCTAAAGGCGGTCGCGGCGGCAGAGGTAATATTCGATTCAAGAGTGCAGTAAATACAGCGCCTGCCATTGCGGAGAACGGTGAGGAAGGACAAGCTCGCTGGGTAACGCTAGAACTCAAAGTAATGGCGGATGTCGGATTAGTAGGTTTTCCGAGTGTTGGAAAATCGACGCTACTATCCGTCGTTTCGGCGGCACAGCCGAAGATCGGTGCTTATCATTTCACAACCATTACCCCTAATCTAGGGATGGTGGATTTGGGGGATGAACGCAGCTTCGTCATGGCGGATTTGCCAGGATTAATTGAAGGTGCACACACTGGAGTAGGTCTCGGACATGAGTTCCTAAGACACGTTGAACGTACGCGAATTATCGTGCACGTCGTAGACATGTCTGGGATGGAGGGTCGTGATCCATTCGAGGATTGGGTCAAGATCAACGATGAGCTTAGGTTATACAACATTAAGCTTGCAGATCGTCCGCAGATTGTTGCAGCCAACAAAATGGACATGCCGGAATCGGAAGAAAATCTCGAAGCATTCCGTAAGCAGGTTAGCGAGCTGAATGTCGACATTCAGATTATGCCGATCTCATCCCTGACTAAACAGGGAGTGAAGGAATTGCTGTACCGCGTAGCGGACCTGCTTGATTCGCTACCTGAGCTATCAGAGATCGAAGAAGCAGAGAAGCTGGCCAAAGCTGAGGAAAATGTTGTGTACCGTTTCGAATCTACGAAGGACAACGACTTTACAATTACAAGGGATAATGAAGCCTTTGTCATTGAAAGCGAGGCCATTGAAAGATTAATGAGACGGACTCAATTTAATTCCTACGATGCGGTAGTTCGTTTCGGACGGATATTGCGGGGAGTCGGTATTGACGATGCGCTGCGTAAGCGCGGAGCTAAGGACGGCAGCATTATTCGTATTGGGAAATTCGAGTTCGAGTTCTTCGAGGGCGGCTCGGATGAGTACTTATACGACAAAGAATAATGGATTTCGTGTAATAGGGGTTGGGCAGGATATTACATCTGCTCAATCCTTTTTTGTGCTATAGAGACAGTAAAGCGTTAATTGCCTATTGCCGCTTGTCCGCCTATTTTGATATAATGTCCACTATACACAAACAATCGTCTTTCCTGGGAGGACGTAAAATGGCTGAACGTTATTATGTCGTCCGAGAGGATTTGTTGCCGGAAGGCATACTCAAGACGGAGCAAGCCAAAGAGCTTCTGAGAAGAGGTGAAGCGGCAACGGTTAACGAAGCCGCGGAGCGAGTTGGCTTAAGCCGCAGCGCCTTCTATAAATATAAAGACGGTGTCTACATGCTTGAGCAGGCATCGCGGGAAACGATCGCTACTATATCGATGGATCTTGAGCACCGCTCAGGTGTATTGTCCAAGGTTCTTGGAATGTTAGCGGTCAGCGAAGGAAACGTACTGACGATATCCCAGTCCATTCCGCTTCAAGGGATGGCGAATGTCGTTGTTTCAATCGACACTTCTCTCATCAATGGAGCTTTACCGGAGCTTCTGGATAAACTTCGTTCTTTAGATGGCGTTAAGCGGGTTACCGTAGTAGGCCGCAGTTAAATAAATTCAAATCGTATGGTGGCAGCTGGGAGCGGAGGAATATGATGAAGCCAGTAAAAGTAGGATTACTTGGATTAGGTACTGTAGGTACAGGGGTTGTTAGAATCGTGGAGGGCCATCAGGAGGATCTATCGAACCAGGTGGGCTCGTCTATTTCAATAGCGCAAATTTTAGTAAAGGATCGCACGAAGAGCCGTAATATTCCCGTGGATGCCTCTAAGCTAACTGAAGATCCGTGGGACATCGTGCGAAATCCGGAAATTGACGTCATTGTTGAAGTTATGGGTGGAATAACTCAAACTAAAGAATATATTCTGGAAGCGCTGGAGCGGGGCAAGCATATCGTAACAGCAAACAAAGATTTGATGGCTTTGCATGGCCCTGAGATTCTGGCAAAAGCTCGTGAAAAGGGCTGTGACGTTCTGTACGAAGCTAGTGTTGCAGGCGGTATTCCCATCATTCGTACGTTAATTGAAGGCTTTTCTTCCGACCGTATTACGAAAATTATGGGTATTGTTAATGGAACGACAAACTATATTTTGACTAAAATGACTCAAGAAGGCGCTGCATACTCCGATGTGCTGAAGGAAGCTCAGGAGCTCGGCTACGCGGAGTCCGATCCGACATCCGATGTTGAAGGTCTAGATGCTGCTCGCAAAATGACGATTTTGTCGACGCTTGGTTTTAGAGCAAATGTATCTTTGGACAATGTGAGCACGAAGGGGATAAGCAACGTTACTCAAGAAGACATTCAATATGCCAAACGTCTTGGGTATGAGGTGAAGCTGCTTGGTATTGCCGAACGCCAAGACGATTTCATAAGTGTTAGCGTCCAACCTACAATGATTAAGCAGACTCACCCTATTGCATCGGTCAATGGCGTATTCAATGCAGTGTACGTGCATGGAGAAGCAGTTGGGGAAACGATGTTCTACGGGCCAGGGGCAGGAGAAATGCCAACGGCAACCTCTGTTGTAGCTGATATTGTTGCGGTAGTTAAAAATATGAAGCTTGGTGTTAATGGGCGTCAGGCACAGCTTTCTTATAATGTGGTGAAGCTTAAGACGGATGAGCAAATTGCTTCGAAATTTTTCTTGTTACTTCATGTAGAAGATCGGGCAGGCGTTCTAGCTCAAATCGCACAAGTATTTTCAGACTGCGATGTCAGCATTGAATCCGTTATGCAGCCTACCACTCCTCATAAATCGAGTACAGAAATTATTATTATTACGCATGAAGCAAGCAAAGCAGCTATGAATAACGTGCTGAAGGCTTTTGAAGGCTTAGCTGCAGTACGTAAAATTAAAAGTGTATATCGGGTTGAAGGCTAATCTTATTTGATTATTTCGTGACTATAGCATTAAAGGAGCTTTGTTATGCGTAATGCAAATATTAAATCCGGACGTGTCGTCGTTAAGGTTCCTTCAAGTACAGCCAATTTAGGCCCGGGGTTTGATTCACTTGGAATGGCATTATCCTTATTTGCTTGGGTTAGTATGGCGCCTGCTGAGAAAACCCGAATTACTTTGGTAGGAGACAATCTACAAGGCGTGGCAGAGGATAAAACGAATTTAGTGTATGAAGTCGCTCAAGCTGTCTTTAACAAGGCTGGAATAGAGCTTCCTGAGCTGGACATCGGCATTCGGAGTGATATTCCCTTAACAAGGGGACTGGGAAGCAGTGCCTCTGCTATCGTTGGAGCACTTGTCGCTGCGAATACCTTGATTGGTCAAGCTCTTACCGATGATGAGCTATTCCAAATGGCTACTGCACTAGAAAAGCATCCAGATAATGTGGGAGCCTCTCTCTTCGGAGGAATTGTAGTGGCGGCTTGGGATGGATTAAGAGCCGAGTATATCCGGATCGAACCGCCTGCATTGTTGGATGTACTAGTAGCAATCCCTGAATTTGAGCTTTCGACGAAAAAAGCGCGAAATGTTCTGCCGGAGCAAATTTCGATGAAGGATGCTGTATTTAACGTTACTCATAGCTCGCTGTTGACAGCGGCTTTGGCAACAGGTCGGCTAGACTTGCTTGGCCACGCGATGAGGGATCGGTTGCATCAGCCTTATCGTGCGTCGCTTATCCCGGGAATGGAGAAGATTTTGCACGAAGCAACAGAAAACGGGGCTCTTGGAGCTGTACTTTCCGGTGCGGGACCTACACTGCTGCTTCTTGCTGACTCTGAGAATTCCGATAAAAGGATAATAGAGGCATTTGTTAAGAAGGTTATGGACAATGAAGGAATTACGATAACAACCCGCTGGTTAGAGCCTTGTCTACACGGACCAATAGTTAGGCTTGTAGACGAGAATGATGCTGACTACAAGCTGGAGCCGGGTCAATTATTAAGATCAGCAGAAGCAGAGGTGGGCGCATGAGCCAACGCAAATCCGTCGCATTATTGCCCCAAGGAACGGTATCTGACGAAGCAGTACGGTACATGTTCCGCAATGAAGATGTAGATTTTGTATATTGTAAAATGATTGCAGATGTATTCCAATCGACTGCCCGCGGCCTTACGGATTGGAGTGTCATTCCGATTGAGAATACGATTGACGGCTCAGTGAGCTTACACATAGATTGGCTCGTCCATGAAGTGGATTTGCCGATTCGTGCAGAATGGGTATTTCCGTCTATTCAAAATTTGATTGGATCTGCAAGCGAATTGTCGGCAGACGATGGACAGTGGGATCCGAGTAAAATTACGAAGATCATGAGCCACCCGGTTGCGATGGCACAATGTCTTCAGTTTATACGTGCTAGGATTCCACATGCCGAGCTAGAAACCCTTAGCAGCACGACTGAGGCTGTAAGGACGGTCAAGAATAATCCTGGTCAAGGCTGGGCTGCGCTGGGGACCCAATCGGCGGCAGCTTTTCTCGAGCTAGATGTGCTTGAAACAGGTGTAACGGACCATGACAATAATTTCACTCGTTTCTTGCTGGTAGGGAATACTCCGTACGAGCTGCAGGGTGCTCCACTTCAGAAGACAAGCATCTTGATTACGCTGCCAGAGGATTATCCGGGTGCGCTTCATCAAGTGTTATCTGCATTCTCTTGGCGCCGAATTAATTTATCTAAGATCGAGTCGAGGCCCACGAAGAAGAAGCTAGGCAACTATTACTTCTATATCGACATCGAATTATCGATGGATACTGTACTGCTGCCTGCTGCTATTGCCGAAATTGAAGCCATTGGCTGTCAGGTTAGACTGCTGGGATCATACCCTAGCTTTCCTTTCCTCGGGAAATAACGTTAGGCTAAGACAAGCTTATATCTAATTATCAAAATCCGACATGGCTCTATGGCTGTCGGATTTTTATTATAAAGGATGTCAAATGCCCATCTCCTGCATAGGATGTAAAGATTGCGCGAGGGCTTCCGCCCGCTCGTGAACTAAGTCAATTCATCAGGAGGGAACGGCGTGAAGATCCATATGGTTAAGCAAGGAGATTCGCTGTATTCGATTGCTAAGAAATACAATGTATCATTGGAAGATATCATTAAGGCAAACCCGGAAATTAGCAACCCCGACGTTATTGATGTCGGGATGAAGGTGAAGGTTCCTTCACAGTCAAAGCCTGCACTTGAAGTCATTCATCATCATATCGTGCAGCAGGGAGATACTTTGTGGAAGCTTTCTAAAGCTTGGGGAATCCAGCTTGTGGATTTAATTAAAGCCAATCCACAACTTAAAAATCCTAATGCTTTATTGACGGGAGAAGTCGTCAATATTCCAAAAACAGCGAATGGCACCGCCGTGTCTCCTGCTGCCACAATGCATGAAGGGGCTGCACATGGAAAAGCAAATACAGGTTTAAAGCCAAGCACAGGAACGAAAGCAAATACGGGTATTCAGCCTATCCCCACGCCACTCCCGGCGCCGATTACGCCGACAGCTGTTACGCCTGCAACTCCTGTTCCGACACCAATCGCTGTACAACCGCCAGTAGTCGTAACACCAATCGCTGTACAACCGCCAGTAGTCGTAACACCTATTATCGAAACAAAGCCGATCTACGGTAGTGCGACGGCTCCAACTATTCAGTCTCCATCTTATGGGCATGGATCACATTATCAAGTACCAATGCCTTACAGCTCCGAAACGCAGCAGTCTGTCGTAAGCCCAGAGAGCACGTACGAAGGACATGGTTATGGACACGGCTACGGAATGCAGCAGCAGCCTGTCGTTAGCCCAGAGAGCACGTATGAAGGACATGGCTACGGACACGGCTACGGAATGCAGCAGCAGCCTCTTGTTAGCCCAGAGAGCACGTATGAAGGACATGGCTACGGATACGGAATGCAACAGCAGCCTGTCGTTAGCGCAGAGAGCACGTATGAAGAACATGGCTACGGACACGGCTATGGAATGCAGCAGCAGCCTGTCGTTAGCCCGGAGAGCAACCATGAAGGCTATGGCCATGGACACGGCTATGGATATGGTCTCCCGCCAGGTATTGGCCCTCTAGGTGGTCACATTGGTGGGCATATTGGCAGTTTGCCAGGGCTTCAGGGATACTCTTACAGTCAGCCCAATAATCAGGTATATGGGCAAGGAACGGCCTATCCGATGCCAGTGGCGGGCGTGAAGAAAAAGTCAGGATGCAACTGCGGAGGACCGTCTTCCTATTCTGTACCAACGGAGGCCAATGCGGGGTTGGCACCTTATGCTGATGGCTATCAAGGAATGGCTTATTCTGCAGATCGATTTTCTTATGGAGCTCCCGCATATGGGGTTTCCCCGATAGCGAACGGTCCTTTTGGAAATGCACCGCAATCGGTCAATCCATTCGGCAGCTACCCTGGCATGCAGTATAGTCCTTATTATGGAGCGCCGATGGGGGATGTTCCTTTGGGAGCCAATCAAGGGCTAGCAACGGTAAATGGAGCTAACTATGGTCAACAATTTGATCCTTATTTCGGAGCAATTCCGCCTATTCCACCTTTACCGCCTTTAGGCCCGCTAAGAGAGAATGAGAATGAAAATGACCGTTCCTCCGAGAATGAAGATGACTTAATCAGTCAATCGCCTTCTGTAAAGAAACGTCAACTTCAAAATAAGCCAAAGGCAAAGCTAGCAGCATCAGCAAGGCAAAGCAAACCAAGACGGAAGGAAAACCTGCCTTGGATTAAATGGTAATAAAATACGCATAGCGCCGGAATTCCCAGGGAATAATAAAGAAAACAGCAGAGAAGGGGATTCCGGTGTCTCGCTTTCGTATATTAAAGGAAATAAAGAAATCGCTAAAGAGGAAACGTCGCCATGTCTGGTCTCTAGGAGCGGGTGTCGGGTTTTTTCTACTTGCCACTCTGGCAGGCACCTGGTTAGCCCATAGAATAATAACAAACAATCAATCAGGGATGTTTGCACAGATCGACACTGTCCCTGTATGGGTGGACAACCTGGATGTTAAGGATGAACCAGCAAAAACTGAGCGTGAACAAGTCATACGTTCCCTTAAAGAATGGGGGGGACAGGTAGAGCTTGTCCTACACAGAACCTATTTGTGCGGGGAAGAGACGCGTAAGCTAGGGAGACATACGGCTGCCGAAGCAGAAGAGCTATTAAAGTCACATTGGGAGTGGCAAGTAAAATTTAACCCTTCTGGTCAAGTATTGATCGAGGAGGCTGTAGATGATTTGTCACCGGAATGTCGCAAGACGGCATATTTCGGTATGGACAAGGATGGCAACCTATCGTTATATGAGGGGCCACCCTGGCGTGAAAAAGTGTTAAGGACCTTCTTCCAGCTGGATGTCAATATGCTCGAAACCCGCATGCCGCTGGAACGTGTGCATGAGCTGACCACTGGTATTCGGGTTGCAGACAAAGATGAATATAACAGCGTATTATCCACCTTTAATGATTTTGCCCGTTTGAAGTCACAGGCTTCACGTCAGTAAACGGCAATGAAGGCTAACAAATTCACATCTAATTTCAGGTCACCAGAGCTTTCTGGCTGGCCTCTTTTTGTTGTTTTGTTTGATTACAATTAGATTAATGTGTTCTCCTTCTGTTCTCATGGGGGCGAACATTTGTTATAATCAAATGAAGTATGTATGGAAAGCTTGAAAGCGGGGTATCGCATTCATGAGGATTTTGGGAATCGACCCTGGAATAGCCATCATGGGATTCGGTTTTATTGATAAAGTGGGGCACAAATTAACCCCGGTTCAATATGGGTGTATAGAAACGGCGGCAGGAACACCGCAGGAATTACGCTTAAAGCAAATTTATGATTCGGCTTGTACCTTATTGGACCAATATAAACCGGATACGGTAGCTGTCGAGAAGCTGTTTTTCAACAAGAATGTAACGAATGCATTTAGTGTTGGACAAGCCCGTGGGGTTTTCATACTGGCAGCGGCACAACGAGGTTTAACTATTGGGGAATACACCCCGATGCAGGTGAAACAAGCCGTTGTAGGTTATGGGGCCGCCGAGAAAAAACAAGTTCAGGAAATGGTCAAGATGCTGCTTAAATTATCGGTAGTACCTAAGCCGGACGATGTTGCTGATGCGCTCGCTGTAGCGATCTGCCATGCGCATTCCATCGTCTTAAATGATCGATTGAATGGAGTGATACGCTAATGATCGATTATTTACGAGGAAAAGTTGCTCATATAGAAAGCGAATACGTCGTTCTTGATGTTCATGATGTTGGTTATCGTGTATTTACACCTAACCCTTATGGATTGTCTCGGAACGAAGATCAAGTGCAATTATTTATTCATTATCATGTTCGCGAGGATGCTACTCAGTTATTCGGTTTTACGACAAGAGATGAGCAAGCCTTATTCCGTAGATTGCTGGAAGTATCAGGAATTGGCCCTAAGGTTGCGCTTGGAGTGCTTGTTGGAGGCCGACCGGAAACTGTAGTTGCAGCCATTCAGCAAGAAAATATCGCTTTTCTCACGAAGCTTCCTGGGATTGGTAGGAAAACTGCACAACGAATGATTCTTGATTTGAAAGATAAGCTGGGTACTTTAGATAGTCGTTGGGCGGTTGCGTCCATGATAGATCTTGAAATGCCAGGCGTAGCATCCGACAGCAGCTCGGCGTGGGCAGCGGCACGTGAAGCGCTAACTGGTCTTGGCTATCGTGATGTGGAATTAGATAAGGCATGGCTGGTTCTTAAAGACAAGGTAACCGGAGACGAATCCCCGGATGTGCTAATTAAGAAAGCTCTGCAGCAATTGTTTCAAGGATAGATAGCTGATTAGCGGTAGAGGAGGCGGGAGCCATGGAGGAAGACCGAATCATTACCGCGCATTTAATGATGGAGGATCAAGCGGTTGAATATAGCCTGCGCCCTCGTTACTTGGCAGAATATATTGGCCAGGCGCAAGTAAAGGACAACTTAAAGATATACATAGAAGCTGCTAAAATGCGGAAAGAGCCGCTCGATCACGTTCTGCTGTATGGTCCACCAGGCTTGGGGAAAACAACGCTTTCCAATATTATCGCGAATGAGCTTGGCGTTAACATCCGTACAACAAGTGGTCCTGCTATTGAACGTCCTGGTGATCTTGCTGCGATCCTGACTAATCTTCAAGAAAACGATGTTCTATTCATTGATGAAATTCATCGGCTGCATCGAACGGTTGAGGAAGTGCTTTATCCTGCGATGGAGGATTTCGCGCTTGATTTTATAATAGGTAAAGGGCCAAGCGCACGTTCGGTACGCCTTGATTTGCCTAAATTTACTTTAATCGGGGCAACAACAAGAGCGGGCTTGCTCTCGGCACCTTTACGTGATCGCTTCGGGGTTGTAAGCCGGTTGGAATTTTACACAGAAGATGAGCTATCATACATCGTTACGAGAACAGCAGAAATATTCGGAGTAGGTATGGTTGGAGAAGCATCGAGAGAGATAGCAAGGAGAGCACGAGGAACGCCAAGGATCGCTAACCGACTGCTGAAGCGAGTACGTGATCATGCTCAGGTTAGAGGGGATGGAATCATTACGGATGCCGTGGCGGGTGATGCGTTGGAAAGAATCCAAGTCGATCCCATGGGTCTTGATAGTATCGATCACAAGATGCTTCGTTCCATGATTCAGAACTATGGTGGCAGGCCAGTTGGTTTAGATACGATAGCGGCTTCCATCGGTGAAGAGAGCCAAACGATCGAGGATGTCTACGAGCCATATCTCATGCAGATTGGATTTCTGCAACGTACGCCGCGTGGTAGAATCGTTACGGCAGCAGCCTACCGACACTTGGGCCTGCCTGTTCCGGAGCTTAATGGATGAAGAAAACGTCGTTGAAGCCGCAGCTTACGGTTGTATATGACGGGCAGTGCAAGCTGTGTTTAGCAACAGTTGATAAATTAAAGAATTTGCCCATTCGTGCGCAATTAACCTTCGTTTCCCTGCAGTCTTTAATAAGCGGACAAGTCAAGATTTGGCCAGGTATAGAGGATGTCACGCTAGATGAGCTTTCTGCGCAAATGCACGTAACTGATGAGCAGGGACGAAGATTTAGCGGGAGTGAAGGCTTACTCTTCCTTATGCGACAAATTCCTTCTCTATCTTGGCTTGGACGGCTAGGAGCATTGCCGGGGTTCAACGGATTGATACGATTAATATATCGCATTGTAGCCCGATATCGATATCGATTGTTCGGTAAGATAGCTTGCTCGGACGGTGTTTGTGAAATACCGCAACGAGCACAAGAGGACGGAGGAGAAATGAATGATCCTAGACGCTAAGCGATCTTATTCCCGAATTATTATACTCGTTCTATTGCTTACAGTAGTTGTATCCAGTTCAACTCGTATTCTGGTACATGCTGCTGTAAAGGTTCCCGATAATATACGTGTTGCGTTCTTTATTAACTTAGGCGCAGGCAAATATCAAAGCCTTACCTCATTTGCGACTTTACAGTCTACGACAGGTTTGAAGCTTGTCTGGCGTGATCCTCAGGTGAGCATACCAATAGGCTCCGTTCCCGCGGGGCAAGGCGTTCGATTTGCGATGGATGGCTATCGTGCACTTGTTCTGGAGACAGCTGATTTTAATGCGGCTAATACAGTTCTTAAGAAAATTCAAGCTTCATCCTCTGCTGCTTCTGTAACACAGCTGTGGAAGTCAGGCAAAGCGGTCTATCAAGTTACAGAAGGAACATACTCTAGTGCAGCAGGAGCCGCTTCTGCTCAAACTAAGTGGACCAATGCTGGAGTAGCCGCAGGCATACAAAGCTTATTAAGTGCACGTGTGGCAGGCCCATGGGCGGTAGAGGCAGGCCCCTATGCTAGCGCAGCGGATGCAGCTGCAGCCGCAGATAAGATAGGGAATTCAGGCTTGGATGCATTCGTAGCTCTTAAGCCGCGAGAGGGCTCTATGGGCTATTATGTGCGAATCGGTCAGGAGAAGGATTCGACAACGCTCCCAGCCTTACAGCAAGCGGCAACGGCAGCAGGTGGTCTGAATGTGAGGGTTCCTGGTGCAACCGAGCCCTATGTGCTTGTAAAAAATGATTTGACCTATAACGGAGCAGTCAATAAGCCGATTTCGTTATATGCTATTCCTTCAGGAGCGGGTGCTGTTCTTAGAGCAGATCCAGAAGGAACAGGCGGTATTCAGCTTATCGAACGTAGTAAAAGGACATATCGTGGTAGTATGGAAATGAGTGTGTTAAATCAATCGTTGGCTGTCGTCAACGAAGTGAATTATGAGCAATATTTGTACTCAGTCGTTGGAGCGGAAGTAGGCTCAAAATGGCCTTTGGAAGCTCAGAAGGCACAGGCAGTGGCAGCACGAACCTATGCGATTTTCTCAGGTGTAGGCTACCAAATTGCAAATGTAGTCGATACAACGCTTAGTCAGGCTTATTATGGCATCGCTTATGAGAACCCTAATGCTATTGAAGGCGTCAATCAAACGACTGGCGAAGTATTGACTATGGACGGTAAACCTATCAATGCTATATTTTCAGCCAATGCAGGTGGCATAACAGCAGATAATAACTTGGAAATATGGGGCGGTGACAATTCCTTCTTGGCGACAAGTGTACCGAGTCCTGACGAAGGACCGCAGGCTGGATTGTTGGATTGGTATTATGTTGCTCTTCCTTCAGGCCAATCGGGGTATATTCGTTCTGATCTTGTCACCAACAGCGATCAAGTTCATATTAGCGGAGCTAGATATCTTAAGGTTAATGCGGAAGGGGCAGCTATCCGTTCGCGTCCACAAATCATATCTTCTGTTGAACCGGTCGCGCGAGTTGGAAATGGAACGCTTATTATAGAGCTCAATAAAGTACCGGAGTATACGGATTACAGCTGGGTGGAAGCATCAATGAAGCCCAATGACTTGCTTGTTAGCTTAAATAAACGTGCAAAAACCCCAATTGCTGGTCCCTTGCTTACGCTTGAGGTTTCAAGCAGAGGTCCTTCTGGGCGGGTAACAGAAATTAAAGCTAATGGAGTAGCTGTAAACGTTGGGTCTGGAGACAACTTACGAGGAGCGCTTAACGGCTTGAAGAGCACGTTATTTTCCATTGAAGAGACTGGTCGCTATTCAATAATGAATGGGACTGGATTACTTCGGGAGCTTCCTAAGCAAAGTGGGGCTGTTCAAGTAATGGGCAGTAATGGAGCTACACGCGCCATTTCAGAGGGTAATCTCTACATCATGGACGGAAACGGTCAATTGCGCGCAGCAACGACCTCACCTGGGTTTATTATTTCAGGTAAAGGGTACGGTCACGGTGTAGGTATGTCGCAATGGGGTGCAAAGGGTTTAGCAGATCAAGGGTATGACTACCAATACATCCTGAAATACTATTATAAGAATGTGTTGATTGAAAAGGATGCTTAGACATGAATGTTAGCGATTATGATTTTGAATTACCTGAGCAATTGATTGCTCAGACTCCGCTGCTGGAACGAACTTCATCACGTTTACTTGTACTTGATTCAATAAGCGGACACATGGAACATCGTACCTTCACTGACTTGGCAGAGTACTTAAGGCCTGGGGATACTCTTGTGTTGAACGACACGAGAGTACTCCCTGCACGTTTGTTCGGAGTCAAAGCGGATACGGGTGCTAAAGCTGAGCTATTGCTGCTGAAAAGAATTGAAGGCGACCGATGGGAAACATTGGTGAAGCCAGGTAAGAGAATTCGAGCGGGGGCAAGGCTAAATTTCGGGACATCCTCAGATGATGCCCCTCTTCTCTCTGCGATTGTCGAAGAAGAAGGCGATTTAGGAGCTCGTACAATTCGATTCGAATATGAAGGCATCTTTAACGAATTGCTGGAACGGCTCGGCCAGATGCCACTGCCGCCCTATATTAAAGAACGTTTGTCAGATCGCGAACGATATCAAACCGTTTATTCACGCAACGAGGGATCCGCGGCTGCTCCAACTGCAGGGCTGCATTTCACTGAGTCATTCTTGAATGATTTGCAATTAAAGGGCGTTAAGCTTTGTCCTATCACATTGCATGTAGGTTTAGGTACATTCCGGCCAGTCTCCGCAGATTCTATTGAGGAGCATGAGATGCATGCGGAATGGTATTCAGTGAGTGAAGAGAGCGCAAAGCTATTAAACGATGCTAAAGCCAGTGGAGGTCGAATTGTTGCAGTGGGAACGACGTCCTCTCGTACACTTGAGACAATCGGTCAACGGTTTAAGGGTGCTCCAATTCAAGCTTGTAATGGATGGACGGACATATTCATCTATCCAGGCTACAAATTTCTTATGGTGAACGCACTTTTGACTAACTTTCATCTTCCCCGCTCTACTCTTGTCATGCTGGTCAGTGCACTTGCAGGACGGGAAAATGTGTTAAACGCCTATCATGAAGCAATTAAAAACGAATATCGCTTTTTCAGCTTCGGAGATGCGATGTTTATTAACGCATAATGGATTTACAGCTACACACCAATAATAGGTCACTCAGAGAGGAATACCCGAATGGCAGTAAAATACGAATTAATTAAAACCTGTGCCCAGACTGGCGCCAGACTCGGCAGATTGCATACTCCGCACGGTGTTATCGATACTCCAACCTTTATGCCGGTAGGCACGCAGGCTTCCGTCAAGGGCATTAGTCCTGAAGAACTGAAAGCTATTGGGGCAGAGATAATTCTAAGCAACACCTATCACTTATTCCTTCGCCCAGGGCATGAGCTGGTTAAGGCTGCTGGCGGACTGCACAAATTTATGAATTGGGACCGTCCAATCCTTACAGATAGCGGTGGCTTCCAAGTGTTCTCGCTGAGCGAGATGCGCAAGATAACAGAACAGGGCGTTGAATTCCGTTCACATATTAACGGAGACAAGCTTTCTCTGACACCAGAGAGCGCTACACAGGTGCAGAATGCACTTGGCGCCGATATCATCATGGCTTTTGACGAGTGTCCTCCGTATCCGGCTGAATATGAATATGTTAAACAATCAACCGAGAGAACGAGTCGCTGGGCGGAAAGATGCTTGAAGGCGCATGGTCGTCCATCAGATCAAGCTTTGTTCGGTATTGTCCAAGGTGGAATGCACAAGGATTTACGTAAACAGAGCGCTTTGGATTTGACTTCCCTTGATTTTCCGGGGTATGCTATGGGTGGACTAAGCGTGGGGGAACCTAAACCACTGATGTACGAAATGCTGGAAGAGACCATACATTTATTGCCTAGCAATAAGCCCCGTTATCTGATGGGAGTCGGTTCACCCGATGCTCTTCTGGACGGAAGCATTCGTGGTGTGGACATGTTCGATTGTGTTCTACCAACACGGATAGCCCGCAACGGAACGCTGATGACTAGTCAAGGACGAATGGTCGTTCGTAATGCAAAGTACAGCAGTGACTTCGGTCCTCTGGATCCGGAATGTAATTGTTATGCTTGCCAGAACTATTCCCGTGCTTATATTCGACACCTGATCAAAGCGGACGAGATGTTCGGTCTCCGTCTCACGACCATACATAATTTACATTTTCTTGTTAATCTTATGGCTCAGGTTAGAGAAGCAATTCGGGAGGATAGACTGGGAACGTTCCGTGATCAGTTTTTCGAGAAGTACGGAATGGCCAACAACGAAAGCGGTTTTTAAGAAAGGGGGGAAAACAAATGTGGTTAGCGGAATCTGGCGGCGGTAGTAATCTACTTATTACTGTAGCACCCTTTATACTGATGTTTGCCATTTTTTATTTCCTGCTAATTCGTCCTCAGCAGAAGAAGCAACGGCAACGTGGCTCCATGCTGAACGCTCTTCAAAAGGGCGATAAAGTAGTGACGGTTGGCGGCTTACACGGAACAATTGCAGAGATTTCTGATGACACTGTAGTTATTAAAGTCAACGATGTAACGAAGTTAACGTTTGATCGTTCTTCCGTAAATAACGTGTCAGCACGATCTGATGCTAAGAGCGAAGGAAATGCTTAGGAATTTCCTTCCTTGCTTACAAAAAAGCCATTGTATCCTGGATATTATTCCATGATCAATGGCTTTTTTATTTTAGCTTCGTGAAGCACCGTTAGCGACCAGAGGATTGGGAGCCAACAGGGCTTGAGGCTTCGAGCTTAGCCTTAGCACGGGCCGCACCAAAGGAGGTACGATCTGCCCAAGCGCCAACCTTAATACCAACACTTGCTGCGAATAATGCGAGGGCAACTCCTGCAATCATATCTGTGAACCAATGAATTCCTAAGTAGAAAATCGAGAAAATAATAATCGCTGCATTAATCCATGTGAATACTGCCCATCGGCGTATACCAGACTTGCTAGCTATTAAGGCTACTGTAACTGAAATAGAGGTGTGAAGGCTTGGAAAGCAATTATCCAATCCCGAAAGAGAACGATATTCCCGTTCAAAGGATGGAAATACGTCGAGCATTAGAAATTTAACCTGCGGGTGCACAGACCAAACTTCATTAACTGGAACGAATAGGTAAAAGGGAACTGCAACAAAATAATTGATCAATATGGCAACGCAGAACGCGTAATAAAGCTTCATTTTCTGATGATGGGTGTAAATCCCAACAGATGCAATCATAGCAGATTGAAACATGACTAAATAAAAGAAAGCACAGAGGGCTGTAAGAAGATTGGACTGAAATGTCGTTTGTAGCCAAGTAGGCCAAGTGCCTTCCCATCCAGTAATCGTAGAAGTAAGGTCATAGGGCACATTTAACCAATTTTCTAGCTTTAGCTCATTCTTATTTAGAATCATGATTGCCAATACGGCCACGAAAAAAAATAAATATTTGCGTGACACAACTATTGACTTAAGGAGCGACCAAGCAGCAACAAAGGGTTGTTTTCCTGTACCGAAGGAAATTAGACCACCGACAGCAATAACCGAGCAGACCGCGACGGTCGACATACTTTGAAACAAAATCATGGGCACCCTCCGACTACTCTTGATGATTCAAGTATTACCTTATTATAGCACAAATGTGTAATTCTTAATGCATCATCTCTGCCCAGAGCTGGCATTAACTCCAAGCATACCACCGAATGCTCCGGCCAGTGCAGTTATGATAAATAAAATTGGGACGATCATTGACCAGTTAGCATTAGTTGCAAGAAAGCTAATCGTAGTAAGGAGAAGAGTGTACAACAGGCCATTAGCCATTCCGAAGTACCATCCTCGCCTCCCAGATCTCTTAGCGGATACAAACCCCCCGGCCAACGCTGCGCAGCTATGAACGCCGATTACCCAAGGCAGCATATTGGACTCACTAAGGGAAGAACCCATCAACATAATCGATAATACAGTTGCCCCGATGGAAAGCCATATTCCAGACCAGTATAGACCAGATGCTACAGGAGATGCGTTGCGTAAGCCGAATACGCGAGAAAGGGTGTTCAAGGGACTTCACTCCTTATCATAATTGTTTGTATCAGCTTATGGCGATGACTTGCAAGCTAGTACAGGCTAGACTAAAACAAATTACGTTTGGCTAGCTGGACAAGACGAATTACCATATTTTCTGCGGAGAACATTGGGATGAGTAGTTCAGTCCACGGTGACAATAGTTAGTGCAAGGAACCCTAAACAGGCAGAATGAGCCTTAGCAATGGATCTGGAGGGGGAAGTGTGGAGCTAACATCAATTTTGCTTAGAACATTAGTCATGTACTTTTTTGTATTTCTGGTCATGCGATTTATGGGCAAGCGAGAGATAGGCAAGCTTTCAGTCTTTGACGTGGTCATTTCAATAATGATTGCGGAAATAGCCGTTATTGCAATCGAATCCACAGATAAGTCAATACTTCTTTCCATTACCCCTATATTGCTCCTTGTCATTATCCAAATTGGCATGTCGTTCCTTTCACTCAAAAATAGGAAGCTGCGCATTTTGTTTGATGGCAAACCAAGCGTGCTAATAAGCAATGGTCACTTGAACCGTGAGGAAATGAAAAAGCAGAAGTATAATCTAGACGATTTAATGCTCCAGCTTCGAGAAAATCAGGTAACAGCTATTGGGGACGTGGAGCTAGCTGTATTAGAATCAACAGGCAAACTGTCTGTAATCGTAAAAGACAACAGCACCAGTAGCGACCAGACAACGGCCCAAACTACGAGCAATAGCTCTAGTGAGAACAATTATTCTAAAACAGACAGTCTTCCCAATATTCGCTACGAGTTACTCCCAATAGCCCTCATATTGGATGGACAGGTCCAAGATGACAACTTGGAGAAGCTAGGAAAAACACGATTTTGGTTGAAAAGTGAATTACAAAACCATAATGTAGACAATTTCAAAACTGTATTCTTTTGCAGTATTGACCACAAGGGAAAGCTTTACATTGATAAAAAATAATTATTTACGGAGTAGTTTTTGAAGTGAAAAATCTTCCGATAATCGGCACTCGGGCAACATCGTGGCGGTCAATGAGCTTAAGTAAAATAAGCAGAAGCAAGTAAGCGATAACGGCAATAAAGCTCACAAGGATTAGATTTAGACTTGTTTGTTCAAACAGGTCTAAGTTCCAAAGCCATAAGGCTACGGCGCTCATTACGATCATGGCGGTAGTAACCTTAATAAAATCTAGAGATTGCATTCTAAAGCCTGTACAGCGAGCGACACTGATCCAATGAAGCATGGTAACAAGAACCATGTTTATCCCTATTGCAATGACTACTCCAAGAATACCGTAGTCAGGATTGGTGGCTAATTGAACAATGAGTATTAATTTGATAGCAGCTCCTACGAATGTATTAAATAATGCAATACCTGGACGATTCAGTGCTTGCAGTGCGGCCTGCAATGGCGCCTGCATGTACAAAAATATGGCAAGTGGTGCCATCCACCTTAACATCCCCGCCATGGAATCATTTCCGTAGAGTAACGTACAGATAGGACCGGCAAGTAATCCCATAAGAACTACGAAAGGTGCTCCCGATACAACTGCAAGCCTCATAGATTGGTGTAGCCTAATATGAACGGTAGACCAATCTCCGCGAGAAGCAGCTTCAGAGAGGGCGGGTACAAGCGATACAGCCAGTGAATAAGTTAAGGCTCCAGGTAGGAGAAGTAAGGGGATGACCATACCTTGCAAAGCCCCATACTGCGCTGTTGCTCCCGCAGCTGCTATCCCAGCAGCAGTTAAGCTTCTTACGGTTAAAATCGATTCCAGCAAATAAGACAGGGAACCAATCATCTTGTTTCCAGTCACTGGAATTGCCGTTTGCAGCAAGCTTCTTAAATATCCTCTATGATTCATTTTCTGACTAAGATTTGTAGGTGTTTTATTGTGGGGCTGGGGCACAAGGTTAGGCTTTTCATGCCGATCATTAATGAACTGTATCCATAGTACGATTAATCCTACTAGTTCTCCGACGACCATACCCAGTACAGCACCCGCTGCAGCAAGCTCAAGTCCATAGGGTAGCAGCATCCAAGCGAATAGAAGCGTCAAGACAATGCGAAAAATGGTTTCGCTCGTTTGGGATAGAGCGGTAGGAATCATGTTCTGCTTGCCTTGAAAATACCCCCGCCACACGGAAGATACTGCAACAAGCGGAAGAATGGGAATCATGACTAGAAATGCAGTGTGTACACGAGAATCCGTCATAACATGGTTCGCGATAATTTCTGAAAGCCCTAAGCAGATTACTGATGCTATCAAACTGATTGTAAGAGCCAGAATGACGGATGTTCGTAATATTTTGCTAACGGAATACTGGTCGTTTCTAGAGTCTGCTTCAGCAACTAGCTTGGCAACGGCAAGAGGAATGCCCCCAGCAATTAACGTAATCATGACGATGGTGAAGGGATATACCAGTTGAATGAGTCCGACTCCTTCGGCTCCAATCATTCGTGGTAAAGCGATTCGCGGAATAAATCCAAGAATTCTGTTAAGGAGTCCAGCAGCCAGTAGGATCATGGCACCCTGGATAAATGATTGTTTACGCACAGACAATGAGATCCCTCTTCTCTGAGGTGGGTTAGTCCATATGTATGCGAGGGTTGTCCGTCTTCATGCCATTGGCAGGAATATAAGCTTTAGCGAAGAAATACATAGAGTGATACAATGTGAATAGTTGCACTTTCATCAGGCAGGAGGGAATTCATAATGGAAGAGCATAAAGAGGAGCTAGCAGTCGTTGATTTTGAGGGTAAGAATGAAGACTCTGCTGAAGAAGTGGTTGATAGCAAAATGACCGACATCGAGTTAAGCGATACACTTGAGCAGCTCTGCTTAAGCAAAGCTGAGGAGTTTCATCTCATCGGATATGAGCATGTCACTGGAGCAGATGTGTGGGAGTGCGTTAGTGATAAATATCATAAAAAAGGTACGCCACAGCTCTATGAAATAGTTAACGATATTCTTTCTCTTAAGGTGACACAATTTATGAATTTCGTAACTTTAAGCATGTATAGAGGCGAGGCGCGTAAACGATAAAGGGTTATGGATAAAGCCTTCTCGGCCTGAGAAGGTTTTATTTTTGACTTCCATTTGATGACGTAGGTATAATAGGAACATTGAGAATCGAAAGGGGACCGCAACAAAGATGAAAAGATTAGTGGCTTTCGTGCTCGTTGTTATCGTTAGCTTCGGGATTATGGGAGCCTTCACGCCCGGACTACTGAACGGAACGAAGCTTGGGCTCGACCTGAAAGGCGGCATTGAAATCTTGTATGAAGCGCATCCGTTAACAGAAGGCGGCGTCATTACGAAAGAAGCGCTTAAACAAACTGCGCTTAGTCTGGAAAAACGGGCAAACAAGTCTAACGTTGCGGAGCCGGAAGTAACAACGGAAGGTAAAAACCGGATTCGTCTAAAAATTGCGGTCTCAACCGGATCGACGGACAAAGAGCGCGATGAAGCTATTCAGAAAATTCGCGATCTAATGAAAAAGCCTGCAGAGCTTCAATTCCGCAGTGCTACAGGCTGTGCAGATGGGACTTATTGTAAAATCGAGCTGCTAGGCAGTGATTTTAAGGAAGGCGCTGCTAAAGTTGAGTATAACAACTTGAATCAGCCCTTGGTTAGAATTGTAGTCAAAGATAAAGGTAAATTGACTAAGGTTTCCACCGAACTTACGGGTAAAAACTTAGCCATTTACCTGGACGAGGATTTACAGTCGGATCCAACTGTGGAGCAACCACTAACAGATGGTACTGCTGTAATAAGCGGTCAAGGAACAAGGGACAAAGCTCAAGCTCTTGCTGATGTTATTAATTTGGGTGCTTTACCACTGAAGATAACTGAGAAATACACACAAAGCGTTGGTGCAACGCTAGGTAAGCAGTCGCTCCATGATACTTTATTTGCGGGCGGACTAGCCTCTGTGCTCATTCTTGTGTTCATGCTGTACTTTTATCGGTTACCTGGTGCTGTTGCTAGCATATGTCTTGTCGTTTTCGTATGGGTGCTGCTACTCGTATTCTACATGATGGGAGCCACATTAACTCTCCCGGGTATCGCAGCCTTCGTGCTTGGTATAGGTATTGCAGTTGATTCGAATATCATTACAGCTGAGCGGATTAAGGACGAGCTTCGTAGTGGAAAAACGATTGCTTCATCACTGCGTGCAGGAGCGAAGAACAGCTTCAGAACGATTATTGATGCGCATATTACTACATTAATCGCAGGCTCAGTGTTGTATTTCATGGGACATGGTATCGTTAAGAGCTTCGCAATTGTTCTCATTGCGAGCATAGTCGTTAACATTCTAACAAACGTGTTCCTTCCACGTTATTTGCTTACTCTGCTTATCAAAAGTGGACGTTTTAACAAGCCAGCGCACTATAGCGTGAAGGGGAGTGAAATCGATGCGCTCTAAACGTACCTTTGACTTTGTTAAGTCAAGCCGTCGGTTTTTAATTATTTCCGCGATTATCACGCTTCTAGGTATCGTGGCTGTCAGCATTTTTGGATTAAATTATGGCATTGACTTCAGTTCCGGAACATCGGTAGATGTCTCAACTAAGAAACCAATTGAGGTTGAGAAGTTAAAGATTTTCCTTGATGATCAGAAATTAGGCGACTACTCACTTACAACTGCTGAGAATCGCGATTCAATTCGTTTTAAGGCGGCGCTTAACGAGCAGCAAGAGAAGGATTTTAAAACTGCCTTCACTGAGCAGATTGATCCTGGAGCTTCCTTCGAGATTAATATCGTTGATGTCGATATTGCTCGTGAGCAACAAAACAGTGCTCTAATAGGTATGTTAGTTGCCTGCCTTGGTATTGTTATTTACGTCAGTATTCGTTTTGAATGGAGATTCGCTATTTCTGCCGTAATTTCTCTTATTTATAGCGCATTTTTCGTTATCACGATGTTCTCGATCTTAAGGCTAGAGGTTAATTTACCTTTCATCCTTGCGGTGTTGACTATTATCGGTTACGCCATTAACGATACTGTCGTTATTTTCGACCGTATTCGGGAAAATCTACGGTTTGCTAAGCTCAAAACTTCGGCAGATCTAGACGCACTTGTCAACAGGAGTATCTGGCAAACCTTGGCGCGTTCCATTAATACTGTTATTACGGTATTGATAGCTGCTGTTTGTTTGTTTGCTCTCGGTGGAGAATCGATTAAATTGTTCTCGTTGGCGATGATTTTTGGTCTCGTGAGCGGTGCATATTCTTCTATCTTTATCGCCAGCCAAATCTGGCTGTATCTTAAGAAAAAACAACCGCTTAAGAAAGTGGCTGTTAAACCGCAAGGCACGCTTTAAGCAATAGGAAAGGAGTGGCTCTAATGGCAATGGAACAACGCTCCGTATCTGCGGAACGCGGCGCTCTGGTTTCCCTTTGGGGGCTACTCGGCTTGTTTGTAGTAAAAGGCACGGTAGGTTGGCTGACAGGCAGTAAGGCTTTGCTAGCAGATGCTTGTCATTCGGCTGCAGACTTTGCAGGGTCAGTGACCTCCTACCTTGGTATTCGCAAAGCAAAGGTGGATCCGAATGCGAAGGCTTCCTCCAGGCAACAGCCGGAATCTGCTGCAGCAATCGTTCTGTCGGCTTTGCTGCTTGTAGCAGGGATTGAGGTTGGGGTTTCTTCAGTTCGATCTCTAGCTAATGGTGTAGACGAGGCTCCAGGTGTTAGTGCCGTAATTGTTATTGCTGCGGGTATCGGAGTTAGAGAAGGTCTCATTCGGTATAAACGGGTTCGTGATATCCGTTCAGGGATACGCGGAGATAGGAATGGAGACAATCGCTCAGATATATTTGCTTCCATAACTGCCTTAGTCGGAACTTCTGGCGCTGTTATCGGGGGCATGTACGACATGCCTTTTCTATACGTATTAGATCCTGCAGCAGGGATTGTCATATCCGTATTCGTTGTCAGGATGGGGTATCGCATGACATCCGGAGTTCTTAGATCCCCTGATCGCTATAAGATGGACGACACAGATGCTCAAACCCTGCTTGAAGCGGTTCAACGGGTAGACGGTGTTGTTGCCGTGGACGAGGTGAAGGCTAGGGAGCACGGGCATTATCTCGTATTAGATATCGTTATATGTGTGAACCCAAGAATTAGCGTGTTTGAGGGACAGGATGTCGCTCATCGCGTACGGCGTCATTTAACGAAACGGTTTATACATGTTATGGATGTTAATGTGAAGGTACAGCCCTATGATCCTGGTTATCCTTATAAATCAAATCATCACGAAGAGGAAGTTTCTTCTCTTCTACAATGATTTACATTGCTTTAACGAGCCAAACAATCCGCCGCCAATAGTCGGCGGATTGTTTGTTGTGTAATTGGACTTGGAAAGGAGACTTATGATGATCAAATCCAAGTATAGATGGGATATTTCGGAGCCTAATCATGATTTGGTTACGTCTTTCATGCAAGGCTTAAAGGTTGACCGATTAGTGGCGAGTGTTCTCGTTGCCAGAGGATGGAGCTCATTGGATCAAACGGCTCATTTTCTCCAAGCTGACATAGAGCATTTGTTAGATCCTTTTGATATGAAGGGAATGGCGGTCGCAGTAGAGCGAATAAAAGAAGCCGTTCGCAATGGAGAGCAGATTCGTGTGTATGGGGACTATGATGCTGATGGCGTAACGTCTACCGTTCTTATGACTCGTTTACTTAGTGAATTAGGGGCTACCTATGATACTTATATTCCGCATCGTAGCCGAGAAGGTTATGGGCTTAATATTAATGCGATAGATTTGGCTGCTGAAGCCGGTATCCGATTGCTTATAACGGTTGATAATGGGATTAGCGCGGTAGAGCAGATTGCTTACGCTACGCAAAGAGGGATTGATGTTATCGTTACGGACCATCATGAGCCCCCGGAAGTATTGCCAGAGGCGATAGCTCTCGTAAATCCGAAACAGAAGGATTGCACTTATGCCTTTAAAGGACTATGTGGTGCAGGAGTCGTATTCAAGCTTGCGCATGCGATGCTTGGACGTCCTATGCTTGAATACGCAGATTTGGCTGCAATTGGTACGATTGCGGATTTAATGCCGCTTACAGGTGAGAATCGAATTATTGCCCGTCTAGGGCTGGATTTAATGCGCCGTCAGCCTAATGCTGGTATTCGAGCACTCTCCAAGGTTTGTGGCATTAAACCTGAGGAACTAAACAGCGGTCGCATCGGATTTTCTCTGGCTCCAAGGTTAAATGCAGGGGGACGGCTAGAGCATGCGGATACTGCCGTGAAGCTTCTTGCTGCTACTGGAGATGAAGAAGCGGATTTGTATGCGGCAGAGCTGGATAAGCTGAACAGTGAGCGTCAATTATTGGTTGAGCAAACGGTTATTGAGGCAGATGAGCTGTGGCAGAGCATCTGTCAATTAGAGGGAAGCACGAAGAGGAATGTAATTGTTCTCGCTAAGGAAGGCTGGAACGCAGGAATTGCAGGGCTTGTGGCCTCTAAGCTTGTAGAACGTTATTATCGCCCTGTTCTTATTCTTGCTGTTGATGAGTCGACAGGGCTGTGCAAAGGCTCTGCGCGTTCAATAGACGGCTTTGATCTCTATGCCGCATTGTCCGAGAATGCAGAGCTCATGGTGCATTTCGGTGGACATCAGGCTGCTGCGGGATTGACTATTTCCCGGGAAAAGGTAGATGTGCTTGCGGATAGACTGCATATTCTTGCAGAGCAATGGCTTAGCCCTGAGGATTGGAAGCCAAAGCGTCGGATTGATTTAAGTATTCCTTTATCCGAAGCCTCTCTAAAGGCTGTTGAGCAATTGGAACGCTTGGAGCCGTTCGGTAATGCCAATCCAAGACCACGTATCGTCATTCAGGATGTATTCGTTAGAGAAAGTCGTACAATGGGGAAGGACGGCAGCCACCTGCGTTTAACGATAGAGCAAGCTAATCAATCCATGGAAGTAGTAGCATTCGGAATGGGTGAGCAGCGAGATCGCTTGGCGCCAGGAACGATGATTGATCTGTTAGGAGAGCTATCGATCAATGAATGGAACGGTAATCGTAAGGTGCAGGTTATGCTCCATGATTATCGATCCCAGCATATTCAGTTACAGGACAGACGTAAGGATAACAAGATGTGGAGCACTGTTGAAGAGCATATTAATAATCAGTCATCAGGTCTTGTTATCGGTTGTGGCTCTAAAGCTATATTTCAGGAAGCTATTTCTCAATTTAGTCATACAGGAGTTCCGATTCGTTTATTATCAGAGAGTAGCCTCGATGCCCGTCTAGTTATGGAGACTGCGGTGGCATCAGAGGAGAATAGTGCAGAAGGCGCAAATCTGTTAGAGGAATGGCGACATTTAATATTACTTGGATTGCCTTGCACTCAGCAGGAGGTCAGTACGCTAGAGCAGTGGCTCTCTCCTCAAGTAGGCGGGGAGTGTGTTACCGTTTTTTCAGATTTAGCAACAAACCAACAGGTTACTGAGGGCAATGCAGCTTTCCCTGATCGAAAGCAATTTGGCGAAATTTATGCGATGTGTCGGGCCCGAGGATCGTGGCTAGACAGTCCGAATGGATTTGTTCAAGAAATAGCATTAAAGACGGGAAAGCCTTTATCCACTCTTCGAATGATGCTGGATGTATTCACGGAGCTTGGCTTCATCGCTGCAGAAGGGGCCTCTCGTAAGTTTGTTAAAGAGCCTCCCCGTAGAGACTTAGAGCAGTCTGAGCGTTATCGCAAAGCTCGGGAGCAATCTAATAGATTAAGATTATCAGAGATGACAACGGAAGAGCTACAGCAATGGCTGATAAGTTGTCATTCCAAGGTCCCATCGTGATACCGCGGAAGGGCAACCCTCTCTAGCCAAACGCCAAAGAAAAAGTGTATAATTCTGTCGTGTGTTATCGTTACGATTAAGCTTCATCCCTATAAAGGAGTATGATATCGTGGACTTCAAAGACTATATTCGTGTTATTCCTGATTATCCGCAGCCAGGCATACGCTTCAAAGATATTACGACCTTGCTAAAGGATGGTCCTGCTTATAAAGCTGCCATTGATGCGATGAAAGAGCTTGTAAAGGACAAGGAAATTGATCTTATTGCTGGACCTGAAGCTCGCGGCTTTGTTATTGGAGCTCCGTTGGCGCTAGCGCTAGGCATTGGCTTCATTCCGATTCGCAAAAGTGGGAAGCTACCTGGGGAAACGGTAGAGGCTACTTATGATTTGGAATATGGCAATGACCGTCTCGCTATTCATAGCGATTCGATAAAGCCTGGTCAGAAGGTATTAATCGCTGATGATTTATTAGCTACAGGGGGGACGATTGCAACCTCTATAGACCTCATCAAACAGCTTGGCGGGGACATTGTTGGTGCAGCGTTCTTAATTGAGCTTGGATATTTATCTGGACGCGATAAATTGTCCGGAATTGATGTTGTCTCATTAGTTACTTATTGAGTGTAGACAATACCTTGGTAGGTAAATAGGCATTTAAGCATAAGACGGGGCTTCTCTGGTCAGCAGACTATTGAGAGGTCCCGTTTATATTTGCTTGCTATGCAAAGTCTTACATTAACTGGCTGAAGGTTGACGTTTCCCGTCGCAAAGAGGCATAATGGTAGCAATAACTTCAGGGAAACTCGCGGTGGATGACGCCGGCGGAAAGGAATTTGGCATGGGCATGGAACTGCTTCTCGAGAAAGCTTCTACTTATATGAAAGAGCAAGATCTGCAGAAAATCCGGGAAGCTTATGAATTTGCCGAGGAAGCTCATCGCGGTCAGGTTCGTAAATCCGGTGAACCTTATATTTTGCATCCCGTTGCAGTAGCGGAAATCTGCATGGGCATGCAAATGGATGTCGTTACAGTTATGGCGGCATTGCTTCATGATGTCGTAGAGGATACGAACGTTACAGTCGAGGACTTGCGCAGTCGTTTCGGTGAGACGCTAGCTGGCCTAGTAGACGGCTTGACCAAGCTAGAGCGGATTCAATTCCAGTCCAAGGAAGAGCAGCAGAACGAGAACTACCGCAAAATGTTTGTGGCAATGGCGAACGACATTAGAGTTATTCTCATCAAATTGGCCGATCGGCTGCACAATATGCGGACACTTAAGTTCCAATCAGAGGAAAGCCAGCGCCGTATTGCTCACGAAACACTGGAAATTTTCTGCCCTATTGCGCATAGGCTTGGGATTAGTGCGATTAAATGGGAGATGGAGGATATCGCATTGCGATTCCTCAATCCCCAGCAATATTATCGAATTGCACATTTGATGAAGATGAAACGAACAGAGAGAGAGCTGCACATTACCGAGCTGATAGAGAAAATTCGGGAGAAGCTCGAGGAAATGGGCATTCAAGGCGATATTTCTGGTCGTCCGAAGCATATTTATAGTGTTTATAAGAAAATGTCTTCACGGAACAAGCAGTTCAATGAGATATATGATTTGCTTGCTATTCGGATTCTGGTTGACAATGTTAAGGATTGCTATGCCACGCTCGGTATTATTCATACTTTATGGAAGCCTATGCCGGGACGGTTCAAGGATTATATTGCTATGCCGAAGGCGAATATGTACCAATCTCTTCATACGACAATTGTTGGCTCCACAGGCGAGCCGACAGAGGTTCAGATTAGAACTTGGGAAATGCACCGAACAAGTGAAATAGGGGTTGCGGCTCACTGGGCATATAAGGATGGGAATAGCACAGGTGTGACACCAGGCAGTTTCGGGGATAAAATGAACTGGTTCCGCGAAATTATCGAGCTGCAGCAAGAAACAAGAGATGCGGCAGAGTTCATGGAATCGCTCAAAATGGATTTCTTTACGGATCTCGTATTCGTATTTACTCCTAAAGGTGAAGTGTTTGAGCTGCCTGCAGGATCAGTACCTCTTGATTTTGCTTTTCGCGTTCACACTGAAGTAGGTAACCGGACCATCGGCGCTAAAGTTAATGGCCGTATCGTTCCGCTGGATCATAAGCTTAAAACCGGTGACATTGTTGAAATTTTAACCTCGAAGCATTCTTACGGGCCGAGCCAGGATTGGTTAAAGATCGCGCAGTCCTCTCATGCCAGAACGAAAATTCGGCAATGGTTTAAGAAGGAGAAACGCGAAGAAAGCGTTGAAAAGGGTCGTGACCTGCTAGAGCGTGAATTGAAGCGGCTTGGCTTGGAGCCTCATGAATGGATGACGGATGACAAGCTTCAGGAAGCGGCTAAAAAGTTTACGTTTAACGACTGGGAAGACATGCTGTCGGCAATTGGATTCGGCGGGATAACAGCAGCACAAATATGTACGAAGCTGACAGAGAAGCTGCGGAAGGAAGCCGAAGAAGCGCAGCAAATTCAGCTGACTACCGAAGTGAAGGAAATGAAGGCTCCTTCCAATGGAGCCGAGAAACGTCGTCAGACACATGGCGTGAAAGTTAAAGGTGTTGACAATCTGCTCGTTCGATTTGCACGCTGCTGTAATCCGGTTCCGGGAGATGACATTGTTGGGTACATTACCCGAGGACGGGGCTTGTCCGTCCATCGTTCGGATTGCCCTAACATCCCTACGTCTGAGGACGGGGAAGAAGCAGCACGTGTCATTGAAGTAGAATGGGAAGCTACTGTCGAGTCAAACTATAGTGTTGAGATTGAGATTTTGGGTCATGATCGCCGGGGCTTGCTTAATGAGGTGCTACAAGCTGTTTCGGAAAGTAAGACGAACATTGCAGCTGTATCGGGCAGATCAGATAAGAATAAGATGGCTATTATGCATATGACGATACTTATCCGGAATGTAGATCATCTGCAATCTGTAGTCGATAAAATTAAACGTGTTAAAGATATTTTCTCCGTTCAACGGATGATGCAATAGAGCGGCGCAATGATATAGCATGTGGTTGACCGCCGTCGTGCAAGGTCACTCCGCCGTTGTGCAACGCCACAACGCTGTCGTGCAGCTTCCAACGCGCGCGTTGGAAGCTGTTAGTGTGTTGCGAAAATAGAAAGCCGGGGGTAAGGTAATGAAAGTTGTTTTGCAGCGGGTATCCGAAGCGAAGGTATCCGTCGAGGGTAAAGTCGTGGGAGAAATCGGCGTCGGATTAATGCTGCTTGTTGGATTTGGACATGAGGATGGCGAGCAGGATCTCATTTGGATGGCGGACAAGCTTGCTGGCTTGCGGATTTTTGAGGACGACGCTGGTAAAATGAATTTGTCCGTGGAGGATGTCAAGGGAGCGATTTTGTCGGTGTCCCAGTTCACCCTTTACGCGGACTGTCGTAAGGGAAAGCGTCCTAACTTCATGGCAGCTGCCAAGCCGGAAATTGCAGAGCTTCTGTATGAGCAATTTAATGAGCGTTTGCGTGGCCGAGGTCTTATAGTAGAGACGGGCAAATTCGGTGCAATGATGGATGTCTCTTTGGTGAATGATGGTCCGGTAACATTGATCTTAGATAGCCGGAACGGTTGAAAATGGCGTGATAAGGCAACACTACTTGTCGAACCCTTCTCTGAACTAGAAAGGAAGTCGGCAGGTTATGAGACAATCGCGCAAAGAAGCAAACTTAGAGTGGATGATGCGGGAAGGCTTAATACCTGAACGCAGAGAAGCGATAGCTTTGGCTAGTCAGATTCGCGAGGAATTCGGAAGCGAGCTGGGCTCTATCTCATCCGCGGGCGCTGCCCATGGACGACGTCATCCACCTGGTGGACGGGGGTAGTCAGATCGGCTAGGAGTTCGGAAGCGAGCTGGGCTCGAATTCATCACGGCTAGTCTTCTTTTGAGGCTGAGAAAATAACGTGTTGGCTATCCCTCTTGATTCATTTGATGAGTCGAGGGATAGCTTTTTTTTGATCTTTTTTGCCCATAATCCTCTATGTTTGTTGGGTAAAACTCCGCCAATTAACGTTTGTTTTCTGAGGATGGAGGAGGCTACAGCAAGTGTATTGTAGCAGCAAGGAGATAACGCTTACTTTTTTGTAACCTAATTGTAATCTCCCTATCATGCTTCCTTAAAGTAAATAGACTAATCTATAGACGACCCCCTTTTTCAATATATTTATAAAATGAACCTGTCGACATGTCGGCAGGTTATTTTCTGCCTTGCGACATTAAGTCGAAGGGCTACTGAGTAGTGAAAATCATGAACGACCCCCTCTATTGCTGCAAAAAATGATAATGAGAGTTGCACCAAGGAGAAATCCCACGTCATCGTCGCAAAATGCAACGATAAGAGCCAAGCTAAGGAGAAAGCCACCGTTATCGTCGCAAAATGCAACGATAAGAGCCATGCCAAAGAGAAAGCCACCGTCATCGTCGCAAAATGCAACGATAAGAGCCATGCCAAAGAGAAAGCCCCCGTTATCGTCGCAAAATGCAACGATGAGGGCCACGCCAAGGAGAAAGCCCCCGTCATCGTCGCAAAATGCAACGATAAGAGCCACCCCAAGGAGAAATCCCCCGTCATCGTCGCAAAATGCAACGATAAGAGCCACCCCAGGGAGAAAGCCCCCGTCATCGTCGCAAAACGCAACGATAAGAGCCATGCCAAAGAGAAAGTCCCCGTCATCGTCACAAAACGCAACGATAAGAGCCATCCCAAGGAGGACTTTCTTTTCTTTTTCACAAACATCCGCTCTTCGGGATAATCTCAGATTTTGATCCACCGATGCAACAATAACTTCGGTGAATAGCTGCTGGAAGCGACGTGGTCGGTGAACGGTGTACGATTTTTCAGGCAACGTGGGCTGGTAACGACTCGCTTGGTGGGTGGTGCACGATTTTTTTATGCAAGGTGGGCGGGTAATTCTAGCTTGGTTACTGAAGAGAAGGCGGCTTTGTGCTTGATTGGTAGGGATATGTTACTGCGAATTCAAACAAATGTAATGGGGTTACCCTAGTCGCACAAAAACAAAAACGCCGCACAAAAAATCCAGAGCATACAAAATCGAGAGCACGCCTTGACATGCTCTCGGCAACAGACTACAATTAATTACAATTGAAATTTGCCTTTAATTCTATGACAGGGAACAGTACTCCGGCCCCACGCCCCCAGAGAGGAAAGCCTTTTGGCTGCAAGCTTTCCGGCGATGATTGGACGAACGACACCCTCGAGAACCTGATGTGAAAGACACTGGCTCATTATTGATGACCTAGAGTCAATTAGCATTAAGGCGTAGCCGGGCGTTAACCGGATTAAGCGCAAGCTGTGTAACGACGTTTCTTGGAACGGATAGCACGGTTTGAATGACGGGTGGCACCGCGGGAGCATATAAAACACGCTCTCGTCCCTGACGATCTTAGGATCGTTATGGGACGAGAGCTTTTTTGACGATTCAGAAAGTATAAAATTCGTATACTTATCCTGAATCGTCTCCGACACAAACGTGATCGCCGTGAAAGGGACGGCATTAGCCGTTTATGCTTGTACGATCAGAAAGTATAAATTCCTATGTCTGTATACTCATCTGATCGCTCGATACAAACGTGTACCGCCGTTCAACGGACGGCGAAGCCGTTTACTTGTTTTCTGGAGAAGGAGTGATCGTAATGAATTTTCAAAAACCACCAGGTACGCAAGATATTTTGCCTGGGAATTCGGAGCTATGGCAGTACGTAGAGAATACCGCACGCGACGTCTGTCGGCGTTACGGTTTTAGCGAAATCCGCACTCCAATATTTGAAGCGACGGAGCTGTTCAAGCGCGGAGTAGGCGAAACTACAGATATTGTAGAGAAAGAAATGTACACTTTTGAAGACCGCGGCAAGAGAAGTATGACACTGCGACCAGAAGGTACAGCAGGTGTTGTTCGTTCCTATCTAGAGAATAAGCTTTTTGGAGAGCCTGACTTGTCTAAGCTTTATTATATCGGACCTATGTTCCGATACGAGAGGGCGCAGGCAGGGAGATATCGCCAGTTCCACCAATTTGGCATAGAGGCCATCGGTTCGGCAGATCCTGCTCTGGATGCAGAGGTTATCGCTCTCGGGTACACCTTCTATCGTGAGCTCGGGCTTACTGGAGTTACAGTAGACTTAAATTCTGTTGGTACGCCAGCTGTTAGAGCAGAGTTTCGTGAGAAGCTACTTTCTTTTCTAACGCCAATAAAAGATACCCTGTGTAAGGATTGTCAATCACGAATGGAACGAAATCCACTTCGGGTGCTTGATTGTAAAGTGGATCAAGACAAGTTCGCGGATGCTCCTTCAATCGTGGACAGCCTCGACGAGGAATGCCTAGCTCATTTCTTGCGGGTACGCGAATGCTTGGATGAGATGGAAATACCGTATAATCTCAATTCTAGATTAGTTCGTGGATTGGACTATTACACGCACACCGCTTTTGAATATAAAGCTCAAGGCATCGGTGCTATTGATACCATTGGCGGCGGTGGTCGATATAATGGGCTTGTATCTGAATTCGGTGGGGATAATCAGCCTGGTGTTGGGCTTGGCTTAGGCTTAGAAAGAACGCTGCTATTGTTAGAAAGCCAAAAAGTTAAAACTAATGTAAACAGTGGCATTGACGTTTATATCGTTGCTCTCGGGGAACGGGCGGAAAAGGCAATACCAGCTTTGCTGCAGCAGCTACGGAATGCGGGCTTATCTGCGGAACGAGATTATCTTGGCCGTAAGACAAAAGCGCAATTCAAAGCAGCTGAGCGCAATGGAGCTCGATTCGCGGCAGTGCTTGGAGATGACGAGCTGGAGCGCGGGGAAATTTCCTTAAGGGCAATGACGTCAGGAGAACAGCAGGCGGTTAAGCTGGGTAGTCTGGCTGAAGCGATAAAAACATTTACTTTCACAGATGAAAAGGGGAACAACAAATCATGATGCTCAAAAACATCGATTGCGGTAAGTTATCCAAGGAAAACGTAGGTCAAACGGTTATTTTGAACGGCTGGGTTCAAGGCTGGCGAGATTTCGGAGGTATTCTTTTTATAGATCTCCGTGACCGTACAGGTATTGTGCAAATCGTCTTCAACCCTGAATTCTCTGGTCAGGCATTGGATCTTGGAAGCCGTGCGCGTAATGAGTTCGTTCTAGCTGTAAAAGGTAAAATTGTTGAACGTGATCCAGCTACATTTAATCCAAACCTTGCAACCGGTGAAATTGAAGTTCAGGTTGTAGAAGTGGAAATCATTAATGCTGCGAAAACACCACCATTCCCGATTGAGGATGGAGTAGAAGTGGACGAGTCGCTTCGACTGAAATATCGCTACCTTGATTTGCGTCGTCCGGAAATGCAGAAGACGCTCCTGCTTCGCTCTAAAGCGACTAAAATTTTCCGTGACTTCTTAGATGATAATGGTTTTATTGATGTGGAAACACCGATTCTAACGAAGAGTACGCCGGAAGGCGCGCGTGATTATTTAGTGCCAAGCCGGGTTCACCCAGGTGAGTTTTTCGCATTGCCGCAATCTCCGCAATTGTTTAAGCAATTGCTAATGGTCGCTGGTATTGAGCGCTATTATCAAGTTGCTCGTTGTTTCCGTGACGAAGATCTTCGTGCTGACCGTCAACCAGAATTTACGCAAATCGATGTTGAAACCTCCTTCCTATCACAGGATCAGCTTCTTGGTATGATGGAGGAATTGATGTCCCGTTTGTTCCGTGAAACAATCGGCGCTGAAATCGCAACTCCTTTCCAACGCTTGACTTACCATGACGCTATCCATAAATATGGCTCCGACAAGCCAGATTTGCGGTTTGGCCTTGAAATTGAAGATGTTACGGATATCGTCAAGGAAAGCGAAGTTAAAGTATTCGCCTCTGTTGCAGCTTCAGGCGGTGTCGTAAAAGCATTAAATGCTAAAGGCTGTGCAGGCTGGAGTCGTAAGGAGCTAGATGAACTACAACCGTTCGCTGCTCGTTATGGTGGTAAAGGTATTGCGTGGATAACTGTTAAGGACGGCGAATGGAAAGGTCCGATCGTTAAATTCTTCAAGCCAGAAGAAATTGCAGCCTTAACTGAACGCTTAAACGTTGAGGATGGAGATTTGCTAACCTTCTCTGCAGACAAGCTGAAAACAGCTGCAGATGTCATGGGTAACCTTCGCTTGAAGGTAGGTAAAGAGCAGGGTCTCATCGACAACAAAGCATACAAATTCCTATGGGTAGTTGATTTCCCATTGCTTGGATGGGACGAAGAAGGCAAGCGTTTCGTAGCCGAGCATCATCCGTTCACTCGTCCAGTAGAAGAGGATGTTCCATTGTTCGATACCGATCCAGGTGCGATTCGTGCACAAGCTTACGATATCGTGCTTAACGGGTATGAAGTCGGTGGTGGCTCGATGCGGATCTACAAGCGTGAGGTTCAAGAAAAAATGTTCCAAGCGCTTGGTTTTTCCGCTGAGGAAGCCCAAGAGAAATTCGGCTTTTTCCTTGATGCTTTCGAATATGGAACGCCTCCACATGGCGGTATAGCTTTTGGTTTAGACCGTCTAATCATGCTGCTAGCTGGACGTACAAACTTGCGGGAGACGATTGCATTCCCGAAAACCGCAAGCGCTACGGATCTGTTAGTTGATGCACCGTCCACTGTTACTGATCGTCAATTAGATGATTTGCATGTCCGTCTATCTGCTAAGGCTATCGCTGCTCAAACGAAAAATACTGCGCCTGCTGAAGGAGTCGCTGAGTCGGGCGAGCCTGCTGCTGAGATCAAAGGTTAATTAAAGGAGAGAGCTAACCGATGTTGCATCAGTTCTCCAGAACAGAATTAGCTATCGGGCCGGAGGGACTGGAGCTGCTTAAAGGCAGCACAGTCGCCGTGCTAGGTATTGGTGGAGTCGGCGGAATTGCAGCTGAGGCTTTAGCGCGCTCAGGGATAGGCCGTCTTATCCTTATCGACAAGGATGTTGTTGATATTACCAACATTAATCGTCAAATTCATGCGCTAACGACAACTGTCGGACAGCCTAAGGCAGATCTGATGAGAGATCGGATAAAACAAATTAATCCAGAGTGTGACGTTATTTCACTTCGGATGTTTTACACCGAGGAGACGTATGAGGAGCTCTTCAAGTATGAGCTTGATTATGTTGTCGATGCATCAGATACAATTTCTTACAAGATACATCTCATTAAGCAGTGCTTGGACCGCAAAGTTCCTATCATTTCAAGCATGGGAGCTGCCAACAAGACAGATCCAACTCGTTTTCAGGTTGCGGATATTTCCAAAACTACGGTAGACCCGATTGCTCGAGTCATTCGGAAAAAGCTGCGTCTTGAAGGCATTAAAAAAGGCGTTCAAGTTGTTTTCTCTACAGAGCTTCCAATTAAGCCGAGAGAAGATGTCACTCAGAGAATTGTTCCGGAAACAGCGCCTGAAATACGCAAAGCGCAGCAGCCACCGTCAAGTAATGCCTTTGTTCCTCCAGTCGCTGGCTTAATTATGGTTAGCGTGGTGTTTAAGGATCTGCTTGCAAAAGTAGACAAACCTTATGGATGAAGCGTTGATCAAGAAGCTTAAGCTGCCGAAGGATGGTAAGATTGCAATCATTGAACCACCGGAAGGCTTTTTGGAGCTTATTGGGATAACACTTGAGGATTCGCTGTTGGAAGAGAATCAACCAGGCGCGTATGATTATGTGCAATTATTTGCGACAAGCGTTGCCGATGTTGAGCGACTGGCTCTACAAGCTATTCGTTTGGTAAAACCAGATGGCTTACTTTGGATGAATTACCCTAAAGGTACTTCAAAGTTGAAGGCAGATTTAAATCGTGATCGCGGATGGTCTGTCGTCTCTGAGGCGGGCTGGGAAGGTATTGCTCTCGTTTCTATAGATGAAACGTGGTCAGCTATGCGTTTTCGTCCATTGAGCGCCGTAGGCAGAACGCGAGTTACTCCAGCAGAACGTCGGGCGGCAGGCACCGTTTCGCCGGTGACGTTAGATGTCCCGGACGATTTGCAGAAAGCTCTTGATACGAATCTAGATGCAGCTACATTCTTTGTTAATCTTGCTCCCTCGCACAAGAAGGAGTATATCCGCTGGATTATGGATGCTAAGCGTGAGGAGACTCGAATTTCCCGCGTCAAGAAGGCAATAGAAAAGCTGGGTGGCGGGTTAAAGCGTCCATCTGATAAATAGCATCTCATTAAAATATTGTGTCAGTTAAAAAAAAGGCTATTCCGAGTGCATTATGCACTCGGAATAGCCTTTAAGCATTGAGGAGGAGGTAAAGCATAATGCTAAGGTCGGTGAATAGTCTTGACGTGATCAAGATGGATAAAGGTGCTGGCGCCATCCGCGGTGACCAATTCAACGAGATTGTTGTGAACGGATTTGAGTAAGCCTATTTTCTCAGGATGTTCTCCTAAGTCCAAAATGACGAACTCGTTCTCGAACTTTCTCAATTGCTGATCAAAGGTACGCGCGAGCGAGGCGGTTGAAGGATGGATAGGGAATTTATCTTGCTCCAGTGCGTAAGGTGTCGTATGTGGATCGTAGGGTACCAGTATTTTTAGATGCCGCATCGACACATATAGCGATCTAAACATTGGAGAGTAGAATACGAAAAAGTCATTCATGATGCTTGTGACATAACCATGAACCGTTTGACTACCAGCGATGTGCAGCTCAGAGAACATTCCTTTGGCGTTAAGCAGTACCTTACGGTAGGATAAATCCATTGTAGGGTCAAGCGGCGGCTCGGTCGGTTCACCGAAATTGGATTCGTGAGCAGGGCAGCGGGTCAATTGCTGGATATGAACGAGTGGGACATATAGAAATTGGAAGCCGTTATGCAGGACAAGGATGTCGGTTCCGAGATCAATAAGCCTTCCTTTTATGGGAAGCCGAGTTCCGGATACGGTTAACGATACGGATTGGTTCAAGTAAGTTTTCATTGGTTCAGCGGGAGCACCTCCTTTGCGACTATGACTGATACTTGCGATAGGGATGAGTTAACGACGTGCGTTTCCTTTGCTCCGGTTGCGTTCTCCGCCTTGCCCGCTCTTATTTTTGTTGCCGCTGCTTGATTTCTTATTATTCGATTTGTTATTGCCGGATTTGTTATTGCCGGATTTGTTATTGCCGGATTTGTTGTTGCCAGACTTGTTATTGCCAGACTTGTTATTACCAGATTTGTTGTTGTTTTTATTGTCATTTTTGTTATCGTTTTTATTATTTTGATTTTTACCGGATAAGGAAACATTTTTGATGTGGAATACGGGAATTCTTACTAGCTCGCGGTCAACGATCAATAACACATTGTCCTTAGATATTTCCGCTAGGAAACCATCGAGCTTTTCAGGTCCACCGCGGTTGATCTGAATGTGTTTATGGCGTAAACGATTAAGCAGTGATTGGAAGTTAGGGGCGCTTATAAAGCTTCTATGGGCAGATCCTCTTGTCCGATTGCCACTGGAATTGCCGCCGCTTTTTCCACCATCATTTCCACCTTCGGTAATACTTTTTACATGAGTACCATTAACATAGACGATAACATTTTCTGATAGAACGACTAAAAAATTACCGGGTATTGCAATAAGGACACCTAATACGCTGTCGGGTCCGCCACGGTTAATACGAACCTGTTGACCAATCAAGTGATTGGCTTGCACTGCATGATTATGCTGTCCGGTTTGAGAGTGATGCTGGGCTGCCTGCTGTTGTGACTGATAATTAAATAACATTGATGCATTCTCCTTCCATAATAGGGGAAATGGGTCGTTGATAGATTCGCTAAACTAACTATCCAAGAAGTGAAAGAGAGACAAATGTCTTCTGATCCAGATAAGCTTTTGATTCCTTATCCTTTGTCCCTCCTTTGCACTTGTAGGGGAAGTAAGTTTGTAATCTATATGTATGTGTCCCCTTATAGAAGGGATACGGTTGGTTGTCCAAGTAGAGTAATAAATCCGCATTTAATAGTAGAGAACAGCCCCTTTTAGTCTGTATTCTGCGCTTGTCCCTATCAATATCATGCCTCCTCTCATAGATTAAATAGTCTTCAAATAGGAGGTGTAGCATAAATGAGTATTGAATTGCATGGAAACCAAGGTAACACTCGCTGTCGTCCAAAACGCTTCAACTGTAAATGCAAATGCAGACGGACAGTTAATGGTGGAAGGAATAACGGTGGTCAGAAAAGGATTTGCAAACCAATTGGAGGTCAACAGAATGTAGCGCCACAATATGGTCATAAAACTTGGGGTAATTGGGGCGGTAATGAATCCAATTCAGGGACAAGCGGTCATAACCATAGTAGTGGACACAGCAGCGGACGTAGTGGTGGACACAGCAGCGGACGTAGTGGTGGACACAGCAGCGGACGTAGTGGTGGACACAGCAGCGGGCGTAGTGGAGGACACAGCAGCGGGCGTAGTGGAGGACACAGCAGCGGGCGTAGTGGAGGACACAGCAGCGGACGTAGTGGTGGACGCAGCGGCGGACGTAGTGGAGGACACAGCAGCGGACGTAGTGGTGGACACAGCGGCGGACGTAGTGGTGGACGCAGTGGAGGACACAGCGGCGGGCGTAGTGGTGGACGCAGTGGCGGACGTAGATAATAGAAGTTAGATGTTTTTAGGAAGTGAAGAACGGTAGAGGCTAACTTAAGGCAGCTGTAGCTGCTAAGAGAAAGCCTCTTCTTTTTGTCTTGCCTCATAGACGAATGCCGTTTCCGCGAATGTCGGGGCTACATACGCTGATTTGACGATTCGATGCTGTACGAGGAAAGGCGGATTGACATGCTTCTACCTATCAGAAGGATTAGCGTTGACGAGACGAATTATGAAGCATTAGAAAAGAACCTCTGGAACGATAAATACGTCTCCGCCAAAATGACAACTAACGGTAAACAAGTGAAGGTGTCGCTACGATATCGGGGTGGTCATAATCGGGGATACCCTAAGCGTTCCTATGAGGTAGTGCGGAAAAACCAAGCCTTTCATTATAATGCAGAGTTTGACGATCCTTCGATTGTTCGCAACGCGCTTTCGTTTGCCTTTTTTCCGATGATAGGGGTCGCTGCGCCAAGAACGAAGCATGTACAACTGATGATTAATGGCGAATCGTTAGGGGTGTATCACGAAATTGAAGGTGTTGAGAAATTGTTTTTCCGCAGGAGAAGTATTGGTGCATCTTCATTGTTCTACGCAGTAAATAATCAAGCTGATTTCGGTCTCTACGCTCCTGAAACGAGTCAGCTGAAATCGTCGCTTCTAAAAGGTTATGAATACAGATTTGGGAATTTATCAGAGAAAACTAAGCTTAAAGCATTCATAAAGGGATTAAATACTTACAATGGCAAGCGAGGAGAGGCGTTCCTAAGCTCAAGTCTTGATGTAGACAATTATCTTCGTTGGCTGGCGGGTGCAGTGTTGACCGGGAACTATGACGGATTTGAGCAAAATTATGCTATTTACCGCAGCAGCAAAACAAGAAGGTTTCGAATGATTCCTTGGGATTATGAGGGGACTTGGGGGCGTAATTGCTACGGTAAGCTCGTCGATAGTGATTTGGTAAAAGTCACGGGATATAATTACTTGACGAGTAAGCTACTGGAATACCCGAGTTTCACAAGACGTTATAAAACTATTTTACAAAGTGCTTTGAACGGGCCATTCACGGAAAAAAAGTTAATGCCTATTGTGGAAGGGATGCTAAAGAAAGTATCCAGCTATGTTCGAGAAGACAGTACGCGTCGATGGTCTTATGGGGATTTTCTTGGAGAGTCGAGTGTTATACGCCAGTATATTAAGGAAAGAAGGGCTATTATCAAAGCTGAAATCCTTCGCCTATAGCGGGAACGTAAGTTCCTATAACCTTCCTGTCAGATCATCTTTCTGATATGATGGAAGGATAAGAAAGGCGGTTTGACAATGGATTTATTCAGCTTTCGTGAGGGGACAGAGCCGCGGGCGCGGTTACTAGCAGATCGAATGCGTCCAGAGACGCTAGAGGAATATATCGGACAGGAGCACCTTATTGGTGAAGGGAAATTGCTGCGCCGGGCGATCGAAGGTGACGTGGTTTCCTCCATATTGCTTTTTGGTCCCCCAGGTTGTGGGAAAACAACTCTCGCGCATATTATATCGAAGCAAACGAAAGGCGACTTTGTCCGGTTAAATGCGGTCGATGCTACGGTGAAGGACGTCCGTGAAGTGATTGAGCAGGCGGAAAATAACAAGAGCATGTATGGTCGTAAAACGATTCTTTTTCTAGATGAGGTACATCGCTTTAATAGTGCCCGCCAAGATGCGCTTCTTCCTGCTGTCGAGCGGGGGATTATCGTATTTATCGGGGCGACAACAGAAAATCCTTTTCATTCCGTTAATGGAGCTTTGCTGTCACGTTCGACTTTGTTTCGACTAGAGCCGCTCGAGAAAGAGCATTCCATGCTAGCTGTAAGAAGAGCACTAGCGGATTCTTCTAAGGGTCTTGGTTTTATGAAGCTGGAAGTAGATGAGGAAGCTTTGGAGCATATCGCATCTATGGCAAATGGAGATATACGTCGCGCCTTGACTGCCTTGGAGTTAGCTGCGGTGACGACTCCATCCGAGCTTGACGGTGCAGTACGAATTACACTTGATGTCGCGGTGGAATCTATTCGCCAGCCAACGGTTAAGGCAGATGAATCTACCCAGTACGATGTGCTATCAGCTTTTCATAAGAGCTTGAGAGGATCTAGCGATGCAGCTTTATTCTGGTTTCTGTATGCGGTTGAGAAGCTAGGGATGGATCCTATGGTGTTTCTAAGGCGCTTGACCGTTGCTTGTAGTGAAGATATCGGTTTGGCTAATCCTCAGGCTATGGTACAGGCTGTAAGTGCTATGGAGGCTTATCACCGGATTGGCTGGCCAGAATCCAAATATATCGTATCACAGGCTATTTTGTTTGCTGTGGAAAGTCCCAAATCCAATGCTATTGCCGTTACAATTGGGCGAATTATGGCGTCGTTCGATGCGATTAAATCGGCAGAGGTGCCATTTCATCTGAGGGATGCACACTACAGTGGTGCTCAGAAGCTAGGACATGTTGGTTACCAATATCCGCATGATTTTCCAGGTCATTATGTAGAACAGAATTATTTGCCGGACAAGCTTGCTTCTAAAGTGTTTTACGAAGCTACTGCACAGGGAATGGAAGATAAAATACGTCAGAATCAATCTAAACGCAGAGAAAAACGATCGGGAAAACTTTAAAATGAGTCAATTTATTATGAAAAATCAGTAAAATCGTTAGATTCGGGGATATATAGCCTTTTCGTTCGAAAAATCGGCATAGGTGGCAGGCTCAAGCGAATAGAGATGGGTACTACGGCGAATTACGCAGTCAGTCGCTGTTTGACGGACTGCCTCAAACCGTCTAAGCTATATAAAAGCCTTATATCTAGCTATTCTGAATTATTGTAAGTATCTTTCAAAATATAAAGGAGGTGTACCTATCCTCTCTAATCGGTGAGGATAGGGAATATTTGGACGGTGACCCCTTTCCATTAAGCGTGGACTTGGTCCTAATTTTTATCTTGGTGTTTCTGAACGGCTTCTTTGTGGCCGCAGAATTTGCCATGGTTAAGGTACGTGGCTCAAGAATTGATACATTGGTGCAAGAAGGGCACAAGAAAGCTAAGGTCGCTTCTCATCTAATGGACCATCTTGATGCTTATTTATCGGCCTGTCAGCTTGGAATTACTCTTGCTTCTCTCGGCCTTGGTTGGATCGGTGAACCAGCGATCGCAAGAATGCTGGAGCCTCTTTTCGTATCCATGAACCTAAGCAGCAGTTTCGTTCATCCTGCATCTTTCATTATCGGCTTTACATTTATTACGGTGCTGCATATTGTGCTTGGAGAATTGATGCCCAAGTCCGTTGCAATCCGCAAAGCTGAGATGGTTACGCTTTGGACAGCGACTCCGCTTATCTTTTTCCGTAGGGTGATGAGTCCTTTTATATGGGCGCTTAATGGAATAGCTGGTTTATTGCTTAAGCCCTTCGGAATCGATACCTCAGAAGTTTCATCCTCTGCTCATACGGAGGAGGAGATAAGGATACTTGTTAAAGAGAGTCATAAGAGCGGGTTGATCGATAAGACCGAATTAACGCTAATGGACAATATTTTTGAATTTGTGGAAACGAATGCTCGCGAAATTATGATTCCACGGACAGATATGAGCTGCTTGTACGGTAACTTATCTTTTGAAGAAAACAAAGCCATGGCCCTTAGGGAAATGCACACTCGATATCCTGTATGCGAGAAGGATAAGGATAACATTATCGGATTTGTTCATATTAAGGACTTATTGAAAGTATCTGATCATTCGATTCATGATATACGTGATGTTATGCGTCCAATAACAACGATACCCGAGAGCATGCCGATTAGTACGCTTCTTAAGCTCATGCAGAAGAGGAAATCGCAAATCGCGATACTTATCGATGAGTATGGCGGAACTTCAGGGTTAGTCACATTGGAAGATATTATGGAAGAAATTGTTGGAGAAATTCAAGATGAGTTTGACGAAGAACGCCCTGATCTAGAGCAGCAGGATGAAAGCACTTATTCCATTAATGGTATGATGCTCATTGAGGAAGTTAATAGCTATTTCGGACTGGATATTTCCACGGACGATTATGATACGATTGGCGGCTGGGTCTATTCCCAGATTGAGAATCCACCAACGAAGAGCCAGTTTGTTGAATCAGTTGATGGCTACCGGTTTACAATTGAAGAGACGGACCATATGCGGATTTCAAGGATAACTGTATCACGGGCAGGTAATTCTCGGTGGGAGTTACAGGCTGAGACAGGTTAAAGCGAATAAGGTTGTATG